>JAIOQA010000118.1 GCA_021413675.1 Deltaproteobacteria bacterium
GTACTTCTCGAGCTTGTAGTAGAGGGCCGAGGTCTTGACCCCGAGGATGCGCGCGGTCTCGGTCTTGACGCCGCCGGCCTTGCGAAAGGCCTTCAGGATCAGCTGCCGCTCCAGGTCATCGAGGATCTCGGGCAAGGACAGCTCGCGCGGGATGTCGTGGCGGTCCTCCTCGGTCGTGCCCGCGAGCGCGCCGGGCAAGGCCGCCGCGCCGATCTCGCTGCCGTCGGCGAACACTAGCGCCTGCTCGATCGCGTTCTCGAGCTCGCGCACGTTGCCGGGCCAGTGATAGGCCATCAGCCGGCCGAGCGCGGCGTCGCTGATCCCGCGCACCCGCGGGTTGCAGCGCGGCCCGAGCTTGCCGATGAACGTCGCGACCAGCGCGGGGATGTCCTCGCGCCGCTCGCGCAGCGGCGGCAGGCGCAGCGGCACCACGTGCAGCCGGTAGAACAGATCCTGGCGGAAGCGCGCCGCCGCGACCTCGGTATCGAGGTCCTTGTTGGTCGCGGAGATGATCCGCACGTCGACCTTGATCGGCCGCTCGCCGCCGACCCGCTCGACCTCGCGCTCCTGCAGCGCGCGCAGGAGCTTGACCTGCATCGCCGCGGGCACGTCGCCGACCTCGTCGAGGAACAGCGTGCCGCCGTCGGCCAGCTCGAAGCGCCCGAGCTTCTGCTTGATCGCGCCTGTGAACGCGCCGCGCTCGTGGCCGAACAGCTCGCTCTCGAGCAAGGTCTCGGTGATCGCGCCGCAGTTGACCTTGATGAACGGCCCGCTCGCGCGCCGCGACAGCCGGTGGATCGCGCGCGCCACCAGCTCCTTGCCGGTGCCGCTCTCACCGCCGATGAACACCGTCGTGTCCGAGGCCGCGACCTTCTCGATCGAGCGCCGGACCGCAGCCATCGCGTCGGACGCGCCGACCAGCTCGGCGAAGCGATCGTCGGTCTCGGCCCGCAGGTAGGCGTTGTGGGCCTCGAGCCGGTGGCGCGCCCGCCGCGCCGCGCCCAGCTCGAGCGCACGCTCGACCTTGAGCCGCACGACCTCGGGCGCGAACGGCTTGGTCAGGAAGTCGAACGCGCCGAGCTTCATCGCCTCGACCGCGGTCTCGACGGTGCCGAACCCGGTGACGATCATGATCGGCACGTCGGCGTCGAGCGCGGTGATCGCCTTCAGCACGCCGGTGCCGTCGAGCCCGTCCATCTTCAGGTCGGTGATGACGAAGTCCGCAGGTCGGGCCTTGAACGCGGCCACGCCGGCGGCGCCCGACTCGGCGATGACCGGCTCGTGGCCCATCTTCTTGACGATCGCGGCCAGGCCCAGGCGGATGGTCTCGTTGTCGTCGATGATGAGGATGACGCTCATGGGATGACGCTCATGCCCTGGCCTCGGGGCCAGCGACCGGAAGGATCACACGAAACGTGGTCACGCCGTCGCCGCACGCGACCTCGACCGCGCCGCCGTGATCGCGCGCGATGTCGGCGACGAACGCCAGGCCGAGCCCGGTGCCCTTCTCGCGGGTCGTGAAGAACGGCTCGAACAGGTGCGGCAGCGCGGTCTCGGGGATCGGCGCGCCGCGGTTCGCGACCGCCAGGATCGCGCGATCGCCGTCGAGCCCGGCGGTGAGCCGCACCAGGCGCGGCGCGGTGGTCGAGGCCTGGATCGCGTTCTTGGTCAGGTTGAGCAGCGCCCGCCGCAGCTGGCCGTGATCGGCGGTGACCGTGCCGGTCGCCTCGACCTCGAGCGCGACGCCCGCGGCCTCGGCCTCGGGCGTCGCGAGCTCCGCGACCTCGGCGCACAGCCCGGCCAGCGGCACCGGCCCCAGCTCGGGCCGCGGTCGGCGCGCGTAGTCGAGGAACTCGGTCACCACCCGCTCGAGGTAGCCCAGCTCGCGCGCGATCCGCAGCGCGTGGCCGCGGCGCGCGTCATCCTCGTCGAGCTCGTCCTTGAGCAGGCCGGTGAACAGCGCCATCCCGGCGAGCGGGTTGCGGACCTCGTGCGCGATGCCCGCGAGCATCTGCTGCAGCCGCGCGTCGCGCTCGCCGAGCTGCGCGCGCATCCGGTCCATCGTGCCGGCCAGCCGGCCGATCTCGTCGGTGCTCGTGACCACCACCGGCGCGGTCAGCTCGCCCTCGCCGATGCGCGCCGCCGCCGCCGCGAGCTGCCGCACCGGCCGGGTGACGAGGGCGGCGACCACGAACGTCGCGATCAGGATCGCGGCGACCAGGGCCGCGCCCCACAGCAGGAGGTTCTGGCGCAGGTCCGCGAGCAGCTCGAACGACTCCGCGGGCGCCTGCGCCGCGATCGCCAGGACGATCGGCGCGCCCTCGTCGTCGGTCGCGCGGATCGGCGCGTAGCCGGCCTTGTAGGTCCGGTCGTCGTCGCCGGTGAAGGTCACCGAGGCGACCGTCGCGCCGTCCTTCAGCACGCGGCCGAGCTCGTCGCGATCGAGCTCGGCCTGGTAGTAGTGCGTGCCGATCGCGACCCCGTCGGCGGTGTCGACCCGCGACTCGAACTGCGCGTCGAAGACGTAGAGCCGCACGCCGGTCGCGGCGGCGACCGCGAGGAGCTTGCGCCGGGCGTTCTGGTAGCCGCGGTCGGCCTCGGCGCCGGGCCCGAGCTCGACCAGGTACTTGCCGCGGACCTGGGTCGCCGCCGAGGCCGCGACCGAGGTCAAGCGCGCGCCGAGCTCGTCGTCGAGGCGATCGCGCGCGATCTCGTGGGCGATCACGGCGAACAGCCCGAACAGGACCGCGGTCGGCACCGCGAACGCGACCAGGAGCTTGACGAGGATCGTCGGACGCGGTCGCACGGCGGCACATCATCGCACGGGTTGCGAGGGCGCCATCGGGGTGCGATCGTCCCGCGATGGCAGGTGGTCTTCCCGGGCGCTTGATCTCGATCTCCCGGACCGGTCGGTTCGTGGCGTTGCGCCGCGCTGGCGGCATCGATCTCGTCGACGCGCTCGGCACCGCGCCGCGCCACGCGTTGCACCACGAGGCCGAGGTCGACGACTTCGCGTGCGTAGGCGCGATGCTGTGGGTGCTGGCCGCCGGCCGCATCACCCGCTACACGCTCGACGGCGCGCGGCCGATCGAGCCAATGATCGAGGTCGGCCCGGGCGCGACCGCGCTCGCGACCAGCGCCGGTGACACCGCCGCGACCGCGCTGGTGACCGGCGCGCGCGTGGCGCTGGTGAGCGGCGCCTTCGACAAGGTCGCCGTCGACGATCTCGACGTCACCGGCGCGGTGTTTCCGCTGGCCGGCCGGCGCGTGCTGGTCGCCGGCGACGATCTGCGCGTCATCGACGTCGGGCGCGGCGAGGTCGCGCGCATGGCGCGGCCCGAGTCGGGCGCGGTGCGGGGCGCGACCAGCCTGTTCGCCGGGCGCGCGATCGCGCTGCTCGTCGATGGCGATCACCACCCGTTCTTCATCGTGATGCACCCGACCGGCGGTCTGGTCCACAAGGTCGCGATCCCGGCGCCGCGGCGCTGGGCGGTCGCCGAGAACCGCGGCCTCGCGCTGATCGCCACCGACGAGCAGACCCTGGTCACCGTCGATCTCCGCTACGGCCGGGTCCAGGCCGAGGGCGCGCCGCCGATCGACGCGGCCGATCTCGCGATCGACGCCGACGGCCAGTTCGTCGCGTTCGCGTCCGCGCCCGAGCGCGACGGCGCGACGCCGCCGGTCCTGCACCTGCCGTTCACCGATCTGATCGCGCCGACCGGCTCGTCGCGCCGCGCCGCGATCCGCGCCGCCGCCGAGCAGCGGCCCGACGACGACGATGACGAGGCGCCGGCGAACGACGAGCGCGCCGCGCCCGCGTCGATCGAGCTCGCGCGCCTGCGCCTGCGCGACGACGAGGATGTCCCCGACGCCGCCGCCGCGCCCGCGCCGATGCCGCTCGACGAGCCGCCGCCGCCGCCGGTCGAGATCCCCGATCTCCTGCCGCGCGCGCTCGGCGTCGAGCTGCCGCCGATGCGCATCAACGCGCGCTCGGGCGCCACGCCCTACGAGTCGGCGCGCGAGCACATCGACGAGTTGCTCGATCTGGTCGCGGCCCGCGCCGCGCGCGCGATCTCCGAGGCCTGGGACAGCGGCCGGCGGTCGATCCCGTCGGAGGATCAGCGACCGTTCGAGCGCGAGGTCCAGGCGATCCTCGGCGTTCGTCGAGCTGTCGCGCGAGATGAACCTCAGCTCGACCGCGGCGCAGGTGCTGCTGGTCGTGCTCGCGCCGCAGGTGCGCGGCGAGATCGCGCGGCTCTACGGCGTGCTCGCCAACGACGAGCACCGCCCGCTGGTCGATCGCTTCCTCGTCGAGCTGATCGTCGCCGGCGCCGACGCGCGCATGCGCGCCGAGGTCGCGACCGAGCTCGGCCCCGACGCGCCGCTCATCCGCTACGGCCTCATCCGCCACGACGGCGACTCGCCGCTGTTCTCGGGCCTGTCGGTCGACACCGTCCTGGTCGATCGCGTGCGCGGCCGCCGCACCGGCTCGGTGCAGGGCGGCGTGACCGTGGTCCGCACCGCCGATCGCGCGCTGCACGAGCTGCGGGTCCCCGATCAGCTCAAGCGCGAGCTGGTGCTGGCGCTCGCCGAGCCGCGCTCCGCCGACCAGCCGCTACGGCTGGTGCTGCGCGGCCGCCGCGGCGCCGGGCGCCACAGCCTGATCGGCGCGCTCGCCGCCCGGGTCGGGCGCGACGTCGCGGCGATCGACGCGGGCCGCCTGCCGCGCAACGGCAAGCACCTCGCCGCCGGGCTCCGCCTCGAGCTCGTGCGCGCGTTCCTGCGCTGCGCGGTCCCGGTGGTCTCGGGCCTCGAGAACGTCGAGGCCGGCGACGCCGAGGGCCAGGACGCGATCAAGCAGGTGCTGCGCGCGCACCCCGGCCCGGTCGTGATCCGCGCGACGCCCGAGGGCGCGCTGCCCCTCGAGCCGGGCTACGCCTCGTTCACGCTGCCGGCGCTGTCGGAGCAGGAGCGCGCCGACTTCTGGCGCGACGTGCTCGCGCGCAACGGCCTGCCCTGCGGCGACGTCGACGGCCTCGGCGCGCGCTTCCGGATCGGCCCGGGCGTGGTCGAGCGCATCACCGCGGAGGTCGTCGCGCGCCGCGGCCACCTCGGCACGACCGCCGAGGACGACGCCGGCCCGCAGCTCAACGAGGCCGCGCGCCAGCACATCGCCACGCGCCTGTCGCACGTCGCCAGCCACGTCGGTCGGCTCGCGAAGTGGGAGCAGGTCGCGCTGCCGGATGACCTGCTCGACTCGCTGCGCGAGTTCATCGCCCGCGTCCGCCACCGCCGCACGGTCTACGAGCGCTGGGGCTTCGACGCCAAGATGACGACCTCGCGCGGCCTGTCGGCCTTGTTCTACGGCCCGCCCGGCACCGGCAAGTCGATGGTCGCCGGCCTCATCGCCCGCGAGCTCGGCCTCGAGCTCTACAAGGTCGATCTCGCGCGCGTCGTGTCGAAGTGGATCGGCGAGACCGAGAAGAACCTCGCCGAGATCTTCGACGCCGCCGAGGACGGCCAGGTGGTCGTGCTGTTCGACGAGGCCGACTCGCTGTTCGCCAAGCGCACCGAGGTCAAGTCGTCGGTCGATCGCTACGCCAACCTCGAGGTCAACTACCTGCTGCAGCGCCTCGATTCGTTCGAGGGCATCTGCATCCTGACCACCAACCTCGACGGCTCGATCGATCCGGCGTTCAAGCGCCGCATGTCGTTGCGGCTCGCGTTCCCGTTCCCCGACGAGGAGATGCGCGTGCGGCTGTGGTCGGCGCACGTGCCGGCCGAGACCCCGACCGCCGGCGACTTCGACTTCGTCGATCTGGCGCGCCGGTTCCCGCTGTCGGGCGGCTACATCCGCAACAGCGCGCTGCGCGCCGCGTTCCTCGCCGCGCAGGAGGAGCGCCCGCTCGGCCACGACCACCTCGTGCGCGCGATCCAGCTCGAGTACCGCGAGCTCGGCAAGCTGTCGACCACCGGCCGCATGGAGTAGCGGCGCGCCGAAACGCGAAACGCGCGCGGATCGCTCCGCGCGCGTTGGTCCGATCTCAGGTTCTTTTCGATCGATCGGCCTGCGCGAGGACGCGCAGCCCGATCTCATCCGGACCAAGCGCGAAGCGCCTCCTGAGCCGGCGACCTTCGGTCGCCTCAGCCGTTCGCGACGCACATGCACGCGATCGGATCGAAGTGCGAGGTCGTCGTGCACAGCACGCGCTGGACGCACGCCGAGACGCAGGTGCCCGGGATGTCGGGGATCTGGTTCACCTGGCAGGCGAAGCCCGGCGCGCACTCGTGCGGGTTGCGGGTGAAGCCACCGCAGCGGATGTCCTCGGGCGCCACCATCTCGCACTGCTTGTTGGCGTTGCACTGCGGCACGCGATCGTCGGTGAACGCCGGCGGCGCGCACGGCGGGAACGGCGGCAGGCACGCGTTGACGGTGGCGTAGGCGTCGACCGAGTCACCGTTGATGGCGGTGTTGGCGCCCGAGTGGCAGCAGCTGCCGACGGGCACGGCGACGCAGTCGGCGTCGACCGTGCAGGTCGTGTTGACCGGCAGGGTCGCGCCCAGGGTCACCGTCATGTGCGCGGTGTGGAGGTCGTAGTCGCGGAACACGATGTAGTGGGTGTCGCTGGCGCTGGCGGGCAGCGTCACCTCGATGTGCGAATCGAAGAAGTCGGGGCTCGCGTCATCGTTGAAGCCGATCACGCGGAACGAGTTGTCGAGCACCCACGCCACCGCGTCGCCATCGCCGCGCACCCAGACGTCGATCTGGTCGCCGCCCTTGCCGGCGAACTTCACCGCGCGGAACCGCGGGGTCTTGGTGTACTTGACCGAGTCGGTCGACTCGCCGTACGCGAGCGAGCCGACGATCTTCATGCGGTACGAGAACGCGTCGGCCTTCTCGTCGACGCCGGCGAGGTCGGTGAACGAGTCGGTGGGCGGGGTCTTGTCGACGGCACAGCCGGCGACGAGCGAGGCGAGGACAAAGCTGGTGACGAAGCGCATCGAGGGCGGGCAAAGCAGAAGTTGCGCCAGCGCGTCGATGGTCCAACCGTCGAGAACTGCAGGTGGGTGGATCGCGCCGGCCAGTCGAGTAGCCGGCGAGTCGATCCGCGGGTCGCCATGCGACGCGCCCTGCGAGGCCGCGTTCGCTACGGGAACAGCGGCAGCTGCTCGAGCCCGACGCGCTCGTCCCAGGCCATCGCGATGTTGAGGCACTGCACCGCCTGGCCCGCCGCGCCCTTCACGAGGTTGTCGATCGCGCTCATCGCCAGCACCATGCCGGTGCGCGGCTCGAACACCGCGGTCACGTGGGCGCGGTTGGAGCCGCGGACATGGGCGGTGTCGGGGAGCTTGCCGGGGGCGAGCGCGTCGACGAACGGCTCGTCGCGATACGCCTCCGCGAGGGCGTCGCGATAGACGGTCGCCGGCCGCGTCGGATCGGTCGGCTGCGCGTAGACGCACGTGAAGATGCCGCGCGACATCGGCAGGAGATGCGGCGTGAACAGCACCGGCGCCGCCGTGGTCGCGGTGGCGCCGGGTGCGCGGGCCGCGGCCAGGCCGAGCTCCTGCTCGATCTCCTGCGTGTGGCGGTGCGCGCCGCCGACCTTGTACGCGCGCACGCCCTCGCCGGCCTCCGGCAGGTGGGTCGACTGCCCGGGCGAGCGGCCCGCGCCCGACGCGCCGCTCTTGGAGTCGACGACGATCCCGGTCGCGCGCACCAGGCCCCGCTCGAGGAGCGGCGCGATCGCGAGGATCGCCGAGGTCGGGAAGCACCCCGGCACGGCGACCAGCTTCGCCGTGCGCAGCGCGGCGCGGTGGCGCTCGGGCAGCCCGTAGACCGCCTCGGCGAGCAGGCCGGATGCGGGATGATCATGCTCGCCGCCGTACCAGGCGCGCCAGGCCGCGAGATCGCGCAGGCGGAAGTCGGCGGACAGATCGAGCGTGAGCACGCCGCGCGCGCGCAGCGCCGCGCAGACCTCGGCGCTGTCGCCGTGGGGCAGCGCCGAGAACGCGACCGGGGCGCGGGGTCGGAGTAGCAGCCCGGCTGGGTCGCACCGGCACCGCCAGCTCCGAGCCGGTGTAGCCGGACGCGCCGATGATCGCGACCGGCGTGCGAGACGACGACATGGCGGCAGCATGCCACGCGCCACGCGAGCGAGATCGCTGAAGGGAATCCAGCGCGCTACGGCGCGGGCGCCGGCGCCGGGGGGGGCGCGCAGCGATCGGTCACGGTCGCCAGCGCTCCCGTCGGGTTGAGCTGGAAGTCGACGACCTTCCGGTCGGCGTTGAGATAGACGATGAGCGACTGACTCTCGCCGCCGCCGAGACCGGCGTGGGCGTAGCCCCACTGCAGCGTCGGAAACCCGCTCTGGTTGCCGCGCTGATACGGCTCGCCGAACCAGCTCAGCAGGTCCTGCTCGGAGGTCACGCACATGCGGATGTCGTCGACCTTCGCCGTGTTGATCTTGCGGCCCATGGTCGCGCCGCACGCGAGCGTCGACACCAGGACCGCGACCAACCAGATCGTCTTGAGATGCATCGACGGCCACCGTAGCCGAAGGCGGATGCGGCGCGCGCGGCACCCGCTGGCAATGGCGCGACGATGGGATCGACGCGCCGGACCCCATCCGCGCGGATCAGCGCGCGCCACCTGTACACGCGCCGGCTTGTTTCCCAGACTCGGGCGATGAGCCGGATCCTGGTCATCCAGCACGTCGCGTGCGAGGGCCCCGCGCTGCTCGCGGAGCTCGCCGCGGCGCGCGGTCACTCGCTCGCGATCGTCGCGCCGTTCCGCGGCGAGCCGATCCCGCCCACGCTCGACGCCGACGCGCTGGTGCTGCTCGGCGGCCCGATGGGCGTCTACGAGGCGGATCGGCACCCGCACCTCGGCGACGAGCAGGCGCTCGCCCGCGCCGCGGTCGCGAGCGGCCGGCCGGTGCTCGGGATCTGCCTCGGTAGCCAGCTGCTCGCGGCCGCGCACGGCGCGGCGGTCGTGCCGACCGGGCGCCAGGAGATCGGCTTCTACCCGATCGCGATCGCCGGCGACGATCCGCTGTTCGCCGGGATCGCCGGCTGTACGCCGCTGCACTGGCACGGCGATGCGTTCGCCCTGCCCGACGGCGCGGTCGCGCTGGCGTCGAGCGCGCTGACGCCGCTCCAGGCCTATCGCCTCGGCGCGAACGCCTGGGGCCTGCTGTTCCATCTCGAGGCCACGCCGGCGTGGGTCGAGGCGTGCGCCACCGAGTTCGCCGACGAGCTGCGCGGCCACGGCATCGATCCGCAGGCGCTGATCGATGCCGCGCCGGCGGCGTGCGCGGCGCTGGCGCCGGTCGCGGCGCAGGTCCTCGGCCGCTGGCTCGATCGCATCTGAGCTGCGCCGAAACGCGCGAAACCCGGCAGCGGTTGCCCGCGCCGGGTGTCGTGAGAACTCGAGTGTCTCGAGAAGAATCCCGAGACCGCTGCGATCAGCGCTTCGAGAACTGGAAGCGAGCGCGAGCGGCCTCCTGGCCGTACTTCTTGCGCTCCTTCTTGCGGGGGTCACGGGTGACGTAACCGGCCGCCTTGAGCTTCGGGCGCAGCTCGCTGTCGAGCTTCATCAGCGCGCGCGTGATGCCATGGCGAACCGCGCCGGCCTGCGCCGCGGTGCCGCCGCCGGCGACCGTCGCGATGACGTCGTACTGGCCGAGGAGCGCAACCTCCTCGAACGGCTGACGGATGACCATCCGGGCCGTCGGACGCGGGAAGTAGTCTTCGTCGGTCCGGGTGTTGATCGTGAACACGCCAGCGCCGGCCTTCAGCCAGACGCGGGCGACCGCCGTCTTGCGACGGCCAGTGGCGTAGGTCTTCTCGGTGGCCATGTCGTTCCTCGAGATCAAGCGTTGAAGTCGAGGACGCGCGGCTGCTGCGCGACGTGCTCGTGGGTGGGACCGCTGTAGATCTTCAGCTTCTTGATGATGCGGCGGCCCAGCGGACCCTTGGGCAGCATGCCCCAGACGGCCTCGCGGATGGCGCGCTCCGGGTCATCGGCCAGCACGTGCTTCGCCAGGCGGGTCTTGAGACCGCCCGGGAACAGCGTGTGGTGGCGGTACAGCTTGGTGTCGGGCTTGTTGCCCGTCAGCTTGACGCCGCCCGCGTTGACCACGACCACGAAGTCGCCCATGTCGACGTTCGGCGTGTAGGTCGGCTTGTGCTTGCCGCGCAGAACCAGTGCGATCCGGCTCGCGATCCGGCCCAGGGTCTGGCCCTGAACGTCGGCGATGAACCAACCGCGCTGGGCCTCGCCGGCCTCCTTGGTGAGCCAGAAGCTCTTCTGTGTCGTCATCATTCGAGTTTCCCCAGTCGGGACGTGTAGCGAAGGCGGATCGTGTATAGGACCCGGCGGCGTGTGTCAAGCCTGGAGACCAGAGCGAGGGGCAGCCGGCAGTGCGGCGTGCAACTTGCCCCAGGTCGCCTTCCACGTCCAGCGATCACGACCGCCGATCGAGAATCGATCGCGGCGGTACGATTTCCGTGCGACGAACCGGCAGCGATCGGCACTGTGCAAGTGAACAGTGTCACCACCCCGTGATAGAAGGGTTCCAACGATGATCGAGGCATCCGCATGAGCCGCGTCGGCTTCATCCTCAAGCCGGACAAGTCCCGGGCTGGCGTGCTGCTGGACGATCTCGTGCCGTGGGTCCGTGGCCAGGGCCACACCGCGGTCGTGACCACCGAGGACCAGGTCGGCCCGGCGGGCGCCGAGATCGTCCCGGACGATCAGCTCGCGGAGGCGTGCGATCTCGTGGTCGTGCTCGGCGGCGACGGCACGATGCTGCGGGCCGCGCGGCTGGTGGCCGATGCCGGGCGCCCGGTGCTCGGCATCAACCTCGGCCAGCTCGGCTTCCTCACCGGCTTCGCGCCCGAGGAGGCGCGCGCGTCGTTGACCGCGGCGCTCGCGGGGCAGCTGGCGATCTCCGAGCGGATGCGGCTCGCGGTCACCTTCCAGCGCACCGGCGGCGCGCCGCCGATCGCGCTGACCGCCCTCAATGATGCGGTGATCCACCAGGGCGCGATGGCGCGCCTGGTCGAGATCATCGTCCACATCGATGGCGAGCTGGTCGCGGACTACCGCGCCGATGGCTTGATCGTGGCCACCCCGACCGGCTCCACCGCCTACAACATGGCGGCCGGCGGGCCGATCCTGATCCCCGGTCAGGCGGCGATGGCCCTCACGCCGATCTGCGCCCACTCGCTGACCAACCGCCCGCTGGTCGTGCCGGCGCGCTCGAAGATCCGGTTCCAGCTGTCCGAGGAGAGCCGCGGCGTCGTGCTCACGGTCGACGGCCAGTGGGCCCACTCGTTCGGCCCCGGCGACGTCGCCGAGATGACCTCCGCGGCGATGCCGCTCCGCCTGTTCGCGGCCAAGAAGAGCTACTTCGACATCATGCGCGACAAGCTCCACTGGGGCCTGCGCAGCGATCGCCGCGCGCGCTAGCCGCGGATCATCTCTCGTCTCGAGGAGTCGCTGATGCTTCGCCATCTGCGCGTCACGAACTTTGCGATCCTGTCCGATGTCTCGCTCGAGCTCGGGCCGGGCATGAACGCCCTCACCGGTGAGACCGGCGCGGGCAAGTCGCTCATCGTCGAGGCCGTCAACCTGCTGCGCGGCGGGCGCGCGTCGGCCGACATCCCGCGCGCCGGCGCCGACGAGGCGGTCGTCGAGGCGATCTTCGAGGTGCCCGAGGATCTGCGCGCGCGCATCCGCGGCGTGCTCGACGGCGCCGGCCTGCCCCAGGGGCTCGAAGAGCGCGAGCGCGATGCGGACGACGACGCGGTCGATGTCGTCGTGCGCCGCGTGATCCAGCGCGGCGGCCGCAGCCGGACCTACGTCAACGGCGCGCTCACCACCGCGGCGCGGCTCGCCGAGCTGGGCGCGTGGCTGGTCGATCTCTCGGGCCAGCACCAGCACCAGGGCCTGGTCGACCCCGCGCGCCACCTCGAGATCCTCGATGCGTTCGCCGACAACGCGGCGCTGGTCGCGACGATGACCGGCGCGTGGCAGCGGCTGCGCGACCTCGACACGCAGCTCGCCGAGCTCGGCGGCGACGAGCGCCAGCGCGCGGCGCGCTCCGACTTCCTGCGCTTCCAGCTCGACGAGCTCGAGGCCGCGCGGCTCACCCCAGGCGAGGACGAGCGGCTCGCGGTCGAGCGCACCCGCCTGGCCGCGGTCGATCAGCTGCAGGCCGGCGCGCGGGTCGCGTTCGAGATGCTCTACGGCGGCGACGACAGCGCGATCGATCGCATGGCGACCGCCGCGCGCGAGCTCGAGCGTCTGGTCAAGGCCGACGACGCGCTGGCCGCGCAGGTCCGCGTGATCGGTGAGGCCCGCGCGCTCATCGAAGATGTGGCGAGCGAGCTGCGCGCCTACGCCGATCGCCTCGAGGGCGATCCCGAGCGGCTGGCGGCGGTCGACGATCGCCTCGAGCTCATCAAGAAGCTGTGCCGCAAGCACGGCGCGCGCCTCGATGAGGTCGTCGCGCGGGTCGGCGAGCTGCGCACCGAGCTCGATGGGCTCGATCGCACCGACGAGCGCCGCGCCGCGCTGGGGGCCGAGCGCGCGACCGCCGAGGCGGCGGCGACCGCGGCCGCCGCGGCGCTGACCGCGGCCCGGGCCAAGGCCGCGCGGACCCTCGAGCGCGAGGTCCAGGCCGCGCTGGTCGAGCTGGGCATGGGCGCGGCCCGCCTGGCGATCGCGATCGAGCCGCGGCCGATGGGCGCGACCGGCGCCGATCGGGTCGAGCTGCTGCTCGGCGCCAACAAGGGCGAGGACGCGCGGCCGCTGGCCAAGATCGCCTCGGGCGGCGAGCTGTCGCGGATCATGCTCGCGATGAAGCTCGCGCTGCGCCGCGCCGACGAGGTCGCGACCTACGTCTTCGACGAGGTCGACACCGGCGTCGGCGGCGCGACCGCGAGCGCGGTCGGCGCGCAGATCCGCGCGGTCGCCGATCACCGGCAGGTGCTGTGCGTGACCCACCTGCCGCAGATCGCGGCGTTCGCGGATCACCACTTCCACGTCGAGAAGACCGAGCTCGGTGGCCGCACCGAGACGCTGGTCGTGCGGCTGACCGCCGGCGCCCGCAAGGACGAGCTCGCCCGCATGCTCGGCGGCAACGCGACCGCGCGCGCCCGCGCCCACGCCGCCGAGCTGCTCGCCGAGGCCAGCCGGCCCAAGGCGCGAGCCTGACCGCGGGCTGATCGCGGCCCGAACGCAGCCCGAACGCAGAGACGACACCGATGCCGCTGCCCACGGACCCTCACCGCGCGCGCCACCACGACGATCCCGCGATCCGCGCCGCGACCGCCGACGACTTCGCCTGGCTGCTCGCGCTCAACAATGCCTACGCTGCCGAGGTCAACGCGTACACGCCCGCCGACTTCGCAGCGTTGATGGCGATCGCCGCGCGCGTCCGGATCGCGGACGACGCGGGCTTCCTCCTCGCGCTGTCCGAGGCCACGCCGGTGCAGGGCCCGAATCACGCCTGGTTCCTCGCCCGCGAGCCGCAGTTCCTCTACATCGATCGGATCGTGATCGCGGCGCGCGCGCAAGGCTACGGGCTCGGCCGCGCGCTCTACGACGACCTCGCCCAGGCCGCCGGCGATCGCCCGCTGTGCTGCGAGGTCAACCTCGAGCCCGCGAACCCCGCGAGCCTCGCATTCCACGCCCGGCTCGGCTTCGCGCCGTGCGGCGAGGCCCGCGACCCGCGCAACGGCAAGCGCGTGCAGTACCTCATACGACGCCACCGGCCCGCTCGCTGACGGCGGAGTCCTGGCGTCAATGGCCGCTGGTGCCCGAGAGGCCCAGCGTCCCATCCTCCGCCACCTGGGTCTCGAACAGCCACAGCGCCGAGAGCCCGAGCACGCCGTCGATGTCCGCCGGCAGATCGGAGGAGATCACGACGGCGACATCCGGGGCGACCGCGCCTTCGATCGCGAGGTCCGCGACCCCGATCGGACCGCGGACCAGGCGCGCGCCCAGCAACGTGTCGGTCGGCTCGCCGCCGGCAACCACGCCCGCGCGACGCGCGAAGTCCACAGCCAGCACGGTCGTGCCGGCCTGGCGCTCCACGGTGAACCGCCCCGGCACCCCGCCGACGGTGACCTTGAACGACCTGCCCTGCGAGAGCGCCGCGGACCCGCGCCCCAGCCGATCGGCGCAGCCCTCGGCCGCGTCGAGCGCGCGCACCTTCCGCTCGGTGCGCTCGACCAGCGTGCCGCCCTGCACCGCCACGAAGAGATCGAGCGCGAACACCGCCTCGCACGGTCGCCGGGCCGCGCCGGCGATGTCGAGCGCGAGCCCGGCGGCGTAGCGCGAGTACGACGCCGAGCGGGCCAGCGCGAAGGTCTGGCGCAGGTCGGCGAGCGCGGCCAGCGGCTGACCGGCCTTGGCGCGATCGTCGGCGCGCCACCACCACAGATCGCTGGAGCGCGGATCGGTGACCAGCATCGCCGACTCGAGGGCGACGGCGTCCGCCGAGCGGCCGAGCTGCTGCAGCGCGTACACCGTCGCGCGCTGGAGCTGGAAGAACGAGGCGCCGCACGCTGCCTCGAAGCGCCCCACGTCGACCAGCGCCTCGGTGTGCCGGCGCTGCTTGTTCTGCTCGTTCACGAGCTTCAGCACGAGCTCGCGATCGCACGGCGCCCGGTCGCGCCGCTGCCGCAGGCTGTCGACGTAGTCGTCGCGCTCGCCCGAGCCCGCCTCCCCGGACGCGCTCCCGGGCGCCACCTCGTTCGCGCCGCCGACCGACGCGAAGGCGATCACGGCCAGCCCGACCGACACCGCCACCACCGCGCCGATGGCCAGCGCGGTCCGGCGCCCGCGCCGCGTCTGAGCGGCCGCGGCACATCGCGGGCACAGCGTGCCGTCGAGGGTGAGCTGCGCGCAGCGGTCGCAACACGGGGCCGCGCAGCGCGCGCAGCTGGCGGTGGCAGGGACAGCGTGGTTCGCACAATCGGACATGGCGCCTCGGCGAGAGAACAGATGGCTCTGAGATCAGAGACGGTGTCCCGGATGTGTCGCCCGCATCCCGGCGCGGTTACCTCCGGAACGGCCGAGGCCCGCGTCGCCGCGGGCCTCACTCTCCGAACCGCCGCTCGCCGCTCAGCTGGTCGGCCGCTTCGCCTTGGCGATGCGGGCCTTGTCCTTGTGCTTGGCCTTGTGATGACCGCCGCCCGAGCCGCCCGAGTAGTCGGTCCAGCGGTAGCTGGGCTCGCCGGGGGCGCGGTAGTCGACGTGGATGAACTGGCTGTTGGGATAGATGCCCATGCCCATGCCGCCCGCGTCGAGGCTCTGGGCGTAGGCGTAGAGATCGTTCAAGCCGATGTCCGGGATGCGGATGTCCATCGCCGAGGCGTGGAAGTGGCGCGACGAGTCGCGCTCGGCGAACCGGAAGCCCGAGATGAGCACCGCGCGCTTGCCGGTGAAGTGATCCTGGATGCGCGACAGGGTCTCGTAGACGTGCGGGTCGACAGCGCGGACCTCGTTGGTGCGCTTGCAGCGGAACAGGTTGTCGAGCTGCGCCAGGGCGGCGTCATCGAACGTGCCGTCCGGCTTGTAGATGTTGGTCTTGACCTCTTCGGCCAGGTTCTCGGCGTAGATCCAGACGTCACCCGACGGCCGCTCGAGCGGGTCGGTGCGCAGCGCGCTCTTCGCGACGCCGTGGCCCGAGAACGCCGACTGCCGGCGGCGGCACTTGCGGTGCTTGCCCTTGCCGGTGCACGACTTCGACGACGCCGACGGCTTGTCCTTGTGCTTCGCGCGCTTGGCAGAGGCGTCGCCGCCGATGCCACCGAGCAGGCCCAAGGCCATGACGAACAAGACTGCGATTCGCCGTGCGTTCAAAGTGCCACCTTCCGGTTGTCCGGGTGGAGTCGGGGCCCAAGGCCAGGAGGTCGAACCTAGGCGATCGGTTGACCCGGTTCAAGAAAACGCCGCCCGCAACGACTGACGGGATTGGTCGGTCCGGTCCCATCGGGCCATCCCCGATCGCCGTCCGCCCCAACGATCTCGACCAGATCACGCGATGATCCACCCCGAGCCGCCCGTGCGCCACGGGGTCGCACGCGGGATCACCGTCGCCCGCGACCGTCAGGCCGGCGGCGCGCCGGCCAGCGTCACGCCCGGGAGCGGGATGTGGACCAGCTCGATGCCGACCTTGGCCGCGATGTCGAACGTGCGGGTATCGCGATAGAACTCGCCGTAGCAGATGCGGACCACGCCGGCGTTGGCGATCTGCTTGAAGCAGTTCCAGCACGGGCTCGCGGTCACGTAGACCGTCGCGCCGTCGATGACCACGCCGTTGCGCGCGGCCTGGATGATGGCGTTGGCCTCGGCGTGGATCGTCGCCACGCAGTGGTTGTCCTCCATCATGTGGCCCTCGTCCGAGCAGTGCGGCATGCCGCGGATCGAGCCGTTGTACCCGGTCGACAGGATCGTCCGGTTCTTCACGATCACCGAGCCCACGTACTTCCGAGGGCAGGTCGACCGGGTGGCGACCACCTGGGCGATGCTCATGAAGTACTCGTCCCACGACGCGCGCGCGCGCACCTCTTCGGCCATGGGGCACCCTAGCATTCACCCATGATCTCGCTCGGCCGGCGCGGCGTGTATAGTCCGCGCCCGATGGCTGCCAAGGATGCACCGAAAGAGCCCAAGGACGGCAAGTCCAAGGGCAAGTACGCCGACACCGTGCGCTTGCCCGAGACCGCGTTCCCGATGCGCGGCGATCTCGCGATCCGCGAGCCCGAGCTGCTCGCGCGCTGGCAGAACGACCGGCTCTACCAGCGCATCAGCGCCGCCCGCGCGGGCGCGCCGCTGTTCGTGCTGCACGACGGCCCGCCGTACTCCAACGGCTCGATCCACTACGGCCACATCCTCAACAAGATCCTGAAGGATCTGGTCATCCGCTCGAAGACCATGGCCGGCTTCGACGCGCCCTACATCCCGGGCTGGGACACCCACGGCCTGCCGATCGAGCTCGCCGTCGAGCGCGAGCTCAAGGACAAGCGCCGGGACATGACCTCGGCCGATGTCCGCGCGGCCTGCGAGGCCTACGCCCGCAAGTACGTCGACATCCAGCGCAAGGAGTTCCAGCGCCTCGGCATCCTCGGCCAGTGGGAGGAGCCATACCTCACGCTCGATCACGAGTACGAGCAGGCGATCGTGCTCGCGCTCGCCGAGTTCACGCGCGGCGGCTACCTCTACCGCGGCAAGAAGCCGGTCTACTGGTGCCCGCGCGATCGCACGGCGCTCGCCGAGGCCGAGATCGAGTACAAGGACAAGTCGTCGCCGTCGATCTACGTGCGCTTCCCGCTCGAACAGAGCGGCGCATCCCTGGATCCGCGCCTCGGCAAGCTCGCGCTGGTCATCTGGACCACGACCCCGTGGACCCTGCCCGCCAACCTCGCGGTGGTCGCGCACCCGCGCTTCACCTATGTCGCGATCCCGCGTGGTGACGAGCACCTGATCGTCGCCAAGGAGCTCGCCGAGACCTTCTGCAAGGCCATCGGCCTCGCCCCAGATCCCGCGACGTGGATCGATCTCGGCCCCGACCAGATGCGCACGCTCGAGGGCGCGCGCTACGTGCACCCGTTCATGGGCGCGCCGCGCGCCGAGGCCGACTATCGCCTGTGGTTCGCGGAGTACGTGACCGCCGAGGCCGGCACCGGCCTGGTCCACACCGCGCCCGGCCACGGCGCCGACGACTACAACACCGGCGTCGCGCACGGTCTCGAGGTCTACGCGCCGGTCGACGACGCCGGCCGCTTCACCGCCGAGGTCCCGCACTGGGCCGGCATGAAGACCACCGAGGCCAACCCGCTGATCGCGCAGCACCTGCACGATGTGGGCGCGCTGCTCAACGCGGTCGGCGACAAGATCCAGCACAGCTTCCCGCACTGCTGGCGCTGCAAGGATCCGATCCTGTTCCGCGCCACGCCGCAGTGGTTCATCAAGATGGACCACCCCGAGGGCTCGGGCTCGCTGCGCAACCGCGCACTCGCCGCGATCCGCGCGACCGAGTGGGTGCCGCCGTGGGGCGAGAATCGCATCTACGCGATGATCGAGAACCGGCCCGACTGGGTGCTGTCGCGCCAGCGGCTGTGGGGCACGCCGATCCCGGCGTTCTACTGCCGCGCGTGCAAGCACGCCCACGCCGACGCCGACACGATGATCCACATCGCCGCGATCTTCGGACGCGAAGGCGCCGACGCCTGGTGGAAGCGCTCGGTCGCCGAGCTCTTGCCCGCCGGCACGCGCTGCGCCGGCTGCGGCGCGGACGGCGCGACCGAGTTCGAGCGCGAGCAGGACATCGTCGATGTCTGGTTCGAGTCGGGCGTGTCGTGGAAGGCCATGGCCGCCAAGCACGCGAGCCACGCCGATCGCGGCGATGGCCTGCCGCCGATCGATCTCTACCTCGAGGGCTCCGACCAGCACCGCGGCTGGTTCCACTCGTCGCTCCTCGCTGGCATCGGCGTGATGGGTAAGCCGCCGTACCGCGAGGTCATCACCCACGGCTTCGTCCTCGACGAGAACGGCATCCCGTACTCGAAGAGCACGATCCAGAAGGCCAAGGCCGAGGGCAAGAAGACCAGCTACATCGAGCCCGAGGACGTCATCAAGAAGTCCGGGGCCGAGATGTTCCGGCTGTGGGTCGCGTCGATCGAGTTCCGCAACGACATGCCGTACTCGCAGGCGATCCTCGACGGCCTCGCCGAGTGGTACCGCAAGTTCCGCAACTCGGCGCGGTTCGTCCTCGGCAACCTGACCGACTTCGATCCCAACACGCACACCCGCGCGACGGTGTCGCTGCGGCCGATCGATCGCTACCTGCTGGCGCGCCTCGATGATCTGATCGCGCGCGTCACCGCGGCCTACGCCGGCTACGAGTTCCACGTCGTGCACCGGGCGCTCGTCGACTTCGTGACGATCGATCTCTCGGCCTTGTACTCGGACGTCGCCAAGGACTCGCTCTACACCGACGCCACCGACGGCGCGCGACGGCGCGCCGCGCAGGTCGTGCTGTACGAGTGCGTGCACGCGCTCGCGACCCTGTCGGCGCCGATCATGTGCTTCACCGCCGAGGACATCTGGCAGTACCTGCCGCGCAAGGCCGGCGATCCCGACAGCGTCCACCTCGCCCGCTTCCCGCGCGGCCTGGCCCGCGCCGATCAGGACGCCGAGGCGCTGTGGACCGGCTGGGACGCGCTGCTCGCGCTGCGCGGCACGGTCAACAAGGAGATCGAGCCGTTCCGCGCCCAGAAGCACAAGAGCACCGACGCGCGGATCGAGGTCGGCGTCGACGCCGCGGCCCTGGCCGCGCTCGGCGTGACCGACGAGGATCTCGCCGAGCTGTTCGTGGTGTCGTCGGTGGTGCTGCGCGACCCGACCGCGGGCGTGACCGTCACCGAGCACGGCGGCCTGCGCTGCGAGCGCTGCTGGAAGTGGTTCGCGGCGCTCGCCGCCGAGCCGAACGACGTCTGCGTGCGTTGCGCTGGCGCCCTCGCAGCGCTAAAGGGGTGACCGATGTCCCGCCGCTGGAAGCTCTTCCTCCTGGTCGCGTTCTTCTCGATCCTCGCGGATCAGGCGACCAAGATCTGGGCGCGCGAGACGTTGCCCACCAACCCGCCGAACTGCGTGCTGCCCGACGCGGTCGTCGATCACAAGTGCTACGGCGAGGCCGTGCCGGTGGTCGATGGCTACTGGGACTGGCGGCTGTCGTTCAACCCGGGCTCGGCGTTCGGCCTGTTCCACTCGCAGGGCGGCGCGCGCGTCTTCCTGTCGATCGTCGGGTTGCTCGCGGTCGCCGGCATGGGCTGGATGGTGCACAAGGCCAAGGACCAGCAGCGGGCCCTGCTCTGGGCGCTCGGCCTGGTCGCCGGTGGAGCGATCGGCAACCTGATCGATCGCATCTACTACGGGGTCGTCACCGACTTCGTGCTCTGGCACTGGAAGACCTCCGCGGAGTGGCCGGTCTTCAACGTCGCCGACGTGGTGCTGGTGGTCGGCGTGGGCATCCTGCTGTTCGATGTCGGCAAGGAGCCCGGCGACAAGAAGAGCAAGAAGAAGCCGGCCAAGGTCGATGCCTCCGTGGCCGACACGACGGTCGAGAAGACCGTCGCGCCCGCGGCCGACGACGACGCCGCCCAGGCCTGACCGCGGCGATCCAGCGCACGGTGTGACGCGAGCCACGGCTGGGGAATGCCGTGGGCTCGCGCTATGGTCGTCTCACCATGAAGGTCCCCACGCGCTGGCGCCTGTTCGCGATCGCCGGTGCGCTCGCCCTCCTCGCCGATCAGGCGAGCAAGATCTGGGCGCGCGCGAGCCTCACGCCCGGCGCGCGGGTGTCGGTCATCGACGGCTACTGGGACTGGGAGCTGTCGTTCAACCCCGGCGCGTCGTTCTCGAGCTTCGCCGGGATGAATGGCGCGCGCGTGCTGCTGTCGGTGCTCGCGCTGGTCGCGATCGGCGCGATCGGCTGGATGGTGCACCGCGCGCGCGAGGACCAGCGCGGCCTCGCGGTCGGCCTCGGCCTCATCGCCGGCGGCGCGATCGGCAACCTGATCGATCGCGTCGCGATGGGCGCGGTCACCGACTTCGCGGCGTGGCGGTGGGGCGAGCACCGCTGGCCGACGTTCAACGTCGCCGACGCCACGCTGCTCGTCGGCGTCGTCGTGCTGGCGTTCGCGTCGCGCCCGTCGCGATCCGCGTCCACGCCCGCGGCGGCCTGAGGCGACGAAGTCGCCGGTTCCGGTTCCGGAAGAGATCGGGCTGCGCGTCCTCGCGCGGGCCGATCGATCGAAAGGAGGCTGTCAGCCGAGCGGATGACAGCCTCGGACCAAGGTTGCGGCCGAATTCTCGCGCCGCGCCGATCGCGCGCGCTACGCTGCGATCGTGCCACGCCTCATCGTCGCGCTCGCCCTCGCGCTCGCCGCGTGCAAGGCCACCACGGACTACCCCGATCGCGTCGGCGGTGGCGGCGGCGGTGGTGGGGGTGGCGGCGGTGGCGCCGATGCCCGGATCGCCAGCGACGGCGGCGCCGACGCGGCGCCCGGCAACGTCACCGGCACGGTGTGCATCGCGCTCGACCTGCTGTCGCCCGCCGCGTGCCCGACCCTGCCCCGCGCCGGGATCGCGATCGCCGACACCGCGACCACCGCCACCACCACCGCGAGCGCCGCGGGCGCGTTCACGATCGACGTCGGCGCGGTGAGCCGCGCGGTGCTCGAGGTCGGCGCCGGCGACGCCGCACTGGTGCCGAGCCTGGTGCCGCTCGCGGTGGATGGCACCGCGGTGATCGCGCCGGTGCCACGCAAGGCCGAGCTCGTCGCGCTCGAGGATCTGCTCGGCGTGGTCGTGCCCGACGGCAGCGGCATCGTCGCGCTGTACGTCGCGGATGGCACCGGCGCGGCCGCCGCGGGCGTGTCGGTCACCGCGCCCTCGGGCACCGCCGAGATCCCGTTCTACGACGACACCGGCGGCTTCACCGAGGGCGGTGCGACCGGCGCCGCTGGCGTCGCGATCCTGTTCGGCGTGCCGCCCGGCACGATCAGCCTCGACGCGCAGGCGACCACGGGCCCGTTCACGATCACGCAGGTGCCGGTGCAGGACGGCCACGTGACCTTCGTCAGCGCGATCACGCCGTAGCGCGATCAGGCCCGCGCGGTCAGCGCCCGGGGAACCACAGCCGCGAGGTGTCGAGCGGCTCGCGGGTCTGCGCGCCGGGGCCGCCCATCGGTGGCCCCATCGGCGCGGGCGCCGGTGCCGGGCGCGTCAGCCGGAAGATGCCGTGGCCGATCATCACCGCGCCGACGAGGGCGACGCCGAGGCCGATCACCGTCTCGAGGCCGGTCAGGTTGATCGGCCCCTGCGTGTCCTTGCGATCATCGTCGTGGATCAGCCAGATCCCGCCGGCGACCATGATCCCGCCGGCGACGATCTCGGGCCCCGGGCCGGAGATCGTGAGGCCCGGCCGGTTGGTGCTCTTCTTCGCCACGCACCCGGTGGTGGTGGTCGCGACCAGCGCGAGCGCGACCAGCGCGGCGACGGCGGATCTCGTGGATGAGCGATGATCGTGCGCGCGAACGAGTGCGGTCATGCAGTTCCCCCGACGCCGCGCGCCCCCCCGGGTGCAACTCGCGTCGAGGTAGACGATACACCAGCGCGGGAGTCCGCGCGGTCAGCGCCGGCGCCGCCGCCGCGCGAACGCGACGCCGACCAGCAGCGCGGGCAGCGCCGCGCCCCGCCCGCCGTGCGCCGCCTGGCAGCAGCCGCCGGTGACCCCGCCGCCGATGCCCGCGTCGGTGCCCGGGTTGCCGCCGCCGTCGCCGCCGC
>JAIOQA010000086.1 GCA_021413675.1 Deltaproteobacteria bacterium
TGGCGCCGCGGCAGCCGCAGCGGGGCGCTCGCGGGCCGGGGCGTCGTGGCTGCGCGCGGGGCGCTCGCGATCGCCGCGGGCCGGGGCGGCGCTGCCGTGCGGCCGCATCGACATGGGGACCGTCAGCTCCTCGGGCGCCGGGTGCGCGTCGCGGCGCAGGCGGACCAGCGCGGCGACCAGATCGACGGCGCTGCGCTCGCCGAGCAGCGTGGTCGCGACCGCGCGGTCGTCCTCGCTCGGGTTCGCGGCCAGCTCGCCCAGCTCGGTGACCAGCGCGGCCTGATCCTTGGCGCGGATCTCGTCGGCGGTCGGCGCCAGGCGCCAGCTCACCGAGATGTTCGCGGCGTGGAACATGCGCTCGGCGTAGCGGCGCGAGCTGTCGCCGACGATGATGATCGCGGTGCCGTGCTTGCCGGCGCGGCCGGTGCGGCCGCTGCGGTGGACCAGCACCTGCGCGTTCTGCGGCGGATCGGCGTGGATCACCAGGCCGAGGTCGGGCAGGTCGAGGCCGCGGGCCGCGACGTCGGTCGCGACGCAGACCCGGGCGCGGCCATCGCGCAGGGCGCCGAGCGCCTGGTTGCGCTCGCGCTGCGACAGCTCGCCCGACAGCGCCACGACCGCGAAGCCGCGCTCGTTGAGGTTGGCGGTGAGGTGCGTGACGCCGTCGCGGGTCGCGCAGAACACCAGCGCGCCGGGCGGGTTGTGGTAGCGCAGCAGGTTGACGACCGCGAGGTCGCGCTCGCGCGGGACGATCGGGATCGCGTGGTACTCGATGTCGCGGTGGCGATCGCCGGGCGCGGTGGTCGCGACCGTGAACGCGTTGTTCTGGAACTTCTTCGCCATCATGGCGATCGGCTTCGGGATCGTCGCCGAGAACAGCAGCGTGCGCCGGGTCTTGGGCGCCGACTCGAGCAGGCGCTCGAGGTCCTCGCGGAAGCCCATGTCGAGCATCTCGTCGGCCTCGTCGAGCACGAGCACCTCGAGCTTGGTCAGATCGAGCGCGCGGCGCTCGAGGTGATCACAGAGGCGGCCGGGGGTGCCGACCACGATGTGCACGCCCTGCGAGAGCATGTACGACTCGCGGCGCGGATCCATGCCGCCGACGCAGGTGGCCATGCGGGCGCCGGTCTCGGCGAACAGCCAGGCCAGCTCGCGCTGGACCTGGAGCGCGAGCTCGCGGGTCGGCGCGACGATGAGCGCGCGCGGCGCCGAGGCCGCGGAGAATTTGGGGGCGTCGCCGAGCAGCGTGCGCGCGAGCGCGAGGCCGAACGCCACGGTCTTGCCCGAGCCGGTCTGCGCAGAGACCAGGAGATCGCGGGTCGCGGCATCGGGCGCGAGCACCGCCGCCTGCACAGGCGTCGGGGTGGTGTAGCCACGTGCAGCGATGGCGCGGGCTACGGCGGGGTGGGCGGTCGAGAACGGCACGGCCCTAGCTACAGGGTTCCGGGGGGGAACACAATCGAATGCGTGAGCCGCGACGAAGAACCAGCCTCGGGGACGCCTCCGGGGCGGCGGTTCGGGACGCCCTGGCAGGCGCCCAGCAGCGACGGTCTCGTATGATGCCGCATGTTTCCGCTGGTGCCCCAGAGCCTTGCGAACGCGCTCCGCGACTGGCAGGTCACCGACGATCACGTGGCCCGGGTCCGCGATGCGACCGCGCGCATCGAGGGCGGGGACGCCGCCAGGGGCTGGGCGATCCTGGCCGAGGTGTTCGAGCGCCTCGGAGCGACCGCGGTTGCGCTGATGATCTGCCGGTTCGCGCTGACCGTGGTCGGCGTGCCCGATCGGCTCTACCCGCTGCGCGATCGCTACCTGATCGCGCTCGGGCTCGCGACCGCGACCCGGTTCGGGATCGAGATCGATCACGCCGCGGTCGATGCCTGGGCGGCGCGCGAACTCGCGGCGGTCGGCGGAGATGAGGCGCGCGCCGCGCGGTATGCGCTGCGGCTCGCCGGCGCGAAGGTCGGGCTCGAGCGCGACCCGGCGGCGTAGGCGCTACGGCTCGGGGCGCGCGCGGCGCACGCCGGTGACCAGCAGCTCGTGGTGGCCGGTGACGTAGACCTGCATGCGGTGCTGCTGCAGGTACTTGCGGTAGAACGCGAGGTCCTTCACCACCAGGCCGAGCTCGGGCTGCGCGAAGTTCTTCATGCGCGCGCCGTGGCTCAGCTCGCCGTCGCGGTAACGGCCGTTGGGGATGCCGAGGATGATCGCGGCGTCGTCGGCGAGGTGGTGCTGGGTGAGCGCGCGCAGCACCGCGCGATCGTCGATGCCGGGGCTCTGCAGGGTCGCGATCGCGACGATCAAGTCGAAGGCGCCGAGGCCGAGGCGATCGAGGTGCGCGAGATCGGCCTCGAGGAGCGTCGCGTCGGGGAAGCGCGCGCGCGCGATCGCGAGCGCCGACGGGCTGTGATCGATGCCGGTCATCCGGGAACCGGACAATCCCGGCACGGCGCGCTGGAGCAGCGCCAGCTCGTCGCCGCGGTTGACGCCGAGCACCAGCACGCGGGCGTCGGCGGTCAGGCCGGCCCGCGCGACCGCGTCGGCGAAGTCGAGGACGAAGCCGGGCTCCTCGAGCTTGCTGGCGCGCGCGAAGTCCGAGGTCGCGCCGTAGCGCTCGCGCGGGTCGCGGGGCAGCGCCGGCGTGGGGGCGCGCCGGCTGAAGCGCACCGCGATCAGCGGTCCGGCGGCCGGACGCGGCGTGCCCAGGCGCAGCTCGAGGCGGTCGGCGAGCTCGACCCAGACCCGCCAGGGCCGGTGGCGACCGGCGACGCCGTCGACGGTGAGCGGCTCGCCCGCGTAGCACCCGGCGCCGTGATCGGGGTCGAGGGCGAGGATGGTCACCTCGGGCGCGCCCGCGGCCAGCGCGGCCTGGAGGTGATCGAGGATCGCGGTCAGCGGCGCGTCGGCGGCGGGCGTGGCGGGGAGGGCGGCGTCCACGGGGCGAGGGTCGCACGACCGACCCGGTCGGTTGCGGAACCGGCGCGGGTGGCCGACGATGGGGCATGACGCGACGAGCAGCGACGGGGGCGGCACGGGCGAAGGCGAGTGCGAAGGCGTTGGCCGGGAAGGCGGCGCCGGCGAAGGCCGCGAAGCCGGTCGCGGCGAAGGCGGTGAAGCCCGCGAAGGTCGCGAAGGTCGCGAAGGTC
>JAIOQA010000087.1 GCA_021413675.1 Deltaproteobacteria bacterium
CGGATGGGCGCCGAAGACGACGCCGGCGTAGGCGCGCGCGGTGGAGAGGGTGAAGGCGCGGAGGGCGGGCGCGGTGCGGGCGGCGCGGGGGCGGCGAGGAGGGAGAGGGGAGGAGGACACGGGGGCAGAGACAGGGACGGGGACAAGGGCAGGGACAGGGACAGGGACAGGGACCGGGACAGAGACCTGGACAGGGACCGGGGCAGTATCGCGCGCGGACGCGGCGCCGGGAACGGACCCAGATCCGGGCACGGGCACGGGCACGGGCACGGGCACGGGTTCGGACGCGGACGCGGATCCAGACACGGACTCGGTTTCGGACCCGGACCCTGCGTCCGATCGATCCTCGATCGTCTTCGCTTGCACCGACCCCCGCACGATTCCTCGCTCAGCCCTCTCGCGCGATCTTGAGCGCCGGCGTCGCGCCGCTGGTCGTCGCCCCGAGCTTCAGCCGCTCCGGCAGCACCTCGGGCCCGGTCAGATCCTCGAGCACCTCGGCCCGCCGGATCAGCTCCGGCGTGCCCTGCTCGTTGATCATCACGACCGCCGGCCGCAGGTTGATGAACTGCATCGACTGCGTGACCGTGTACGCGCCGACCGGGTGGATCGCCAGGCGCTCGCCCGGCCGCAGATCCGGCAGCGGCACCGACTCGCGGATGCAGTCGATGTTCATGCACAGCGGGCCGTACACCGCGGTGTCCTCGACGAACGCCTCGGCCGAGCGCGCCGGCGCGATGTTGAGCCGGTACCACCACGCGGTGAACAGCAGGTTCACGCCGGCGTCGATCACGATCGCGCGCTTGCCGGTCGACAGTCGCTTGGTCGCCACCACGCTCGTCAGCAGCGTGCCGGCCTCGTCGATGAGCGCGCGGCCAGTCTCGATGAACAGCCGCGGCAGCGTCCCGGTGCCCGACGCGCCGGCGATGAGCGCGCTGGTGATCGCCTCGGCGTAGTCGCCGATGCCCGGCGCGATCGCGCCGGCGTGGTACTGGGTCGCGAGCGTGTTGGTCGAGGCGAACCCGCCGCCGAGATCGACGTGGGTGGGGCGCACGCCCATCGACTTCTCGATCTCGGTCGCGAAGTCGGCGAGCTTGGCGGCCGCGCGGCCGTACGCCGCGGGCTCGAGGACGAACGTGCCGATGTGGGTGTGCAGGCCGCCGAGCGCGAGCTTGCCGCCGCGCGCGATGCGCTTCACCGCCTGCATCGCCTGGCCGTTCTCGAGCCCGAGCCCGAAGCGATCCCAGCGCGGGTAGATGCCGGCGTCGAGGCTGACGCGGACGCCGACCGTCGGCGTGGCGCCGGTCTCGGCGGCGATCTTCTCGAGCAGGTAGATCTCCTCGAGGTGATCGGCGTGGATGATCGCGCGCTCGGCAACCGCGCGGCGCAGCTCGGTCTCGGTCTTGGCCGGGCCGTTGAAGACGATCTTGTCGCCGGGCATGCCGAGCCGCCGGGCCTTGTCGTACTCCATGCCCGACACGACCTCGGCGATCGAGCCCTCCTGGTGCATCACCGCGCAGATCGCGTCGAGGTAGTTGGTCTTGTACGACCAGCACATCGTCGTCGACGGGTAGCGCCGCGCGAACGCCTCGCGGGCCTCGCGGACCCGCGCGCGCAGCCGGCGCTCGCTGAACACGAACAGCGGCGAGCCGAACTCCTTGCAGAGCGCGTCGATCGAGACGCCGTCGATCTCGGCGTGGTTCGACAGGTCGCCGCGGCGGCCGACCTTGTTCATCGCGCCGAACGTGTTGCGGACGATCGCGGGGCGCTCGTAGATGCGGTCAGCCATTGGCGATGAGCTCCGGGAGAGAGGCGAGGGTGGGGCGGCGGGTGCGGCCGTAGGCCATCAGCGACTCGAGGTCGGCGAGCTCGCCGCAGGCCTCGACCGCGTGGCGCACGTAGAACACCCCCGCGCGGTAGGGCGGGTATTTCGGGACCGGGCGGCCGAGCGCGAGCTCGACCAGGCCCTGGGGCAGGTTGGTGCCGGCGGCGGTCGCGAGGTAGACCCACGCGGGGAAGCGCGGGTTGACCTCGATCAGGTAGGGCGTGCCGTCGGGCGCGCGCAGCATCTCGACCTCGCAGCCGCCGCGCCAGCGCAGGGCGCTGATCACCTTGGTCGCGACCGCGAGCAGCTCGTCGTCGTGGATCGTCATCGCGCCCCAGGCCTTGCCCAGCTTGGTGATGACGGTCTTGCGCATCGCGACCGCGCCGTGGACGCCGCCCTGGCCGTCGCCGAGCGCGATGACGTCGAACTCCTCGCCCTTCACGAACTGCTGGGCGAGCAGCGGCAGGCCCCAGCGCGCGGCGAGCTTGCCGAACGCGGCCTGGGCCTCGGCGGCGCCGTGGGTGACCTCGGCCTCGTAGAACGGGCCCTTCACGACCAGCGGATAGCCGAGCTCGGCACCCGCGGCGGCGAGGCCCGCCGCGTCGGTCACCGTGATCGTGCGCGGCGTCGCGATGCCGAGCGCCGCAGCGAGCGCCGGCAGCTGATCCTTGGTGCGGCGCGCGAGCGCCTCGGTCGAGGGCATCACGGTGTGGATGCCGCGCTCGGCGAGCGCGCCGGCGATGCGCTGGATCACCGGCAGCTCGACGTCGAGGCACGGGATGAGGACATCGAGGCCGACCAGCTCGCGGATCTGCGAGAGCCGCTCGAGGTACGCGGCCGGGCCGGCGCTCGGGTATGGCACCATGAAGGCGTCGTCGAGGAGGCCGTCGGCGTGCAGCCCCGAGTCGAAGACGTCGTAGGCGAGCCCGACGACGTGGACGCGATCGCCGAGCGCCTCCCGCAGGCTGCGCACCACGCCCGGGCCGGGCTGGCAGTTCTCGCCCAGGTGCATGCCGCTGACCGCGACCCGCAGGACGCTCACGGCGCGCTCCGCGCGCGGACCAGCCCGAGCTCGCGCAGGAGGTCGACGAACCCGGCGACATCGTCCTCGACCGCCGCGCCGCCCTTGAACTCGGCGCGCAGCTTGGTCGCGATCGCGGCCGGATCGAGGCCGTCCTTCATCGCCGCGAGGGTCGCGAGCCCGGTGGCGTTGGCCGAGTACGAATGACCGGTGCGCGGGTCGAAGATGAACCCGGTGTCGCTCAGCGCGAGCGTGCGCAGCTCGGCAGGATCATAGGGCAGGTCGGGGGTCGGCATCGGACCGACCGATGAGCAAGGGACGTGCCGCGACCACGATGTGCGCAAGCTGGCCAGCGCGCTTCGCGATGGACGCCGCTGCGGATGCGGGCGTGCGGATTCCGCATCACCGGCGCGTGCGTGTTCCGCACCCGCTCGCACGTTGCGCCCGAAATGCGACGTGGATGTCACGGCTTCCGCGCGTGACCGCGATGGTACGGTACGTGCTGTTGACCGGTGACGTGAGCCGCATCGCCCGCCCTTCCGATGACGCCACCGGCGGCCGCTGGGCGGTTGGCGGCGTCGTGATGCTGCTGGTCGGCGCGGCGATCGCGCTGGTCGTGACCAGCGGCATCAGCTACCGGCGCGCGCGCGCCGTCGACGAGGTCCTCACCCGTGGCGAGGCCGATGGGGTGACCCACGCGGTGGTCGCCGCGCTGCTCGCGCGCTCCGGGCCGCCGGACGCCGAGGCGCTCGCGGCGATCGTCGCGGCCGAGCACGACGCCGGCCTGCGCTACGTCGCGATCGTCGAGCCCGATGGCCGCGTGCGGGTGTCGGCCGGAGACTCGGTCGAGCCCGAGACGGTCGGCGAGGACGTGCGGCCCGAGCCCGCGGGCGATCCGGCGCCGGGCGGCCCGCCGCCGCCGGGCTGGCGGCTGCGCACCGTCGGCGATCGGGTGCGGGTCTCGGCGCGCACCGCGCGCGCCCCCGGCCCGCCGCCGTGGCTCGCAGGCGGTGGCTTCGCGCCGCTCGATCCGCAGACCGGTGGGCCCGGGGGCGGCTTCGATCCGGGCGCGGGGGCCGAGCCGCCGGCCGCACCCGCGACCCGCGACGGCGACGCGACGCCGGTGTTCGGCGGCGAGCCGGCCGACGAGCCGCGCGGTCGTCGTCGGCCGTGGCGGGGCCGGCTCGGGCCGCCGCCGTTCGTGATCGAGCTGACGCCGACGTTGAGCGCCGCGCTGCGCGACGAGGCCGGGCGCGCGCTGTGGGTCGGCTTCGCGTCGGCGGCGGGCCTGTTGATCGCCGCGGGCCTCCTGTGGCGCTGGGTCAAGCACCGCGATCGGCTGATCGGCAGACTCGCGCACGAGCGCCGCCTCGCCGCGCTCGGCGAGATGTCAGCGGTGCTCGCGCACGAGCTGCGCAACCCGCTCGCGTCGCTCAAGGGCAACGCCGAGCTCCTGGTCGAGGCGCTCGACGGCCGCGAGCGCGATCGCACCAAGGCGGTGCGGGTCGTCGACGAGGCGCTGCGCCTCGAGCGGCTGACCAACGATCTGCTCGAGTTCGTGCGCACCGGCAAGATCGCGCGGCGCGAGGCCTCGCCGGGCGACGTGCTGCGCACCGCCGCGCGCGGCCTCGGCGACGGCGGCCAGGCGATCGAGATCATGGACACCGCCGCGCCGGCCCGCTGGTCGATCGATCCCGAGCGCATCGAGCAGGTGCTCACCAACCTGCTCGAGAACGCGGTCCAGGCCGGGCCCGCGAGCCTGGTGACCGCGAGCGTCGGCGTCGAGCAGCGCCGCCTCGTCTATCGCGTGCGCGATCGTGGCCCGGGCCTGCCCGCGGGCGCGCCCGACGCGATCTTCGAGCCGTTCCACACCACGCGCGTCCGCGGCATCGGCCTCGGGCTCGCGGTCGCGCGCCGGCTGGTCGAGCTCCACGGCGGCACCCTGACCGCCGCCAACCACCCCGGCGGCGGCGCCGAGTTCACCGTCGCGATCCCGGAGGCGTGAACCCATGGCCCGCATCCTCGTGGTCGACGACGAAGAGGGCATCCGCGCGTTCCTCGCCGAGGCGCTCGAGACCGATGGCCACGAGGTCACGACCGCGGCCTCGGGCGACGAGGCGCTGCGGCTGACCGCCGAGCGCGCGTTCCACGTCGTGCTCACCGATCTGCGCATGCCCGGCACCGACGGCATGACGGTCGTGCGCCGGCTGCGCGCCGAGCAGCCCGACACCGAGGTCATCGTGCTGACCGCGCACGGCACCGTCGCGACCGCGGTCGACGCGATGAAGCTCGGCGTCTTCGACTACCTGCAGAAGCCGGTGTCGAGCCTGACCGAGCTGCGGCTGCTGGTCGCGCGCGCGGTCGAGCGGCGCGCGCTGGTCTCGGCGCGCGATCGCGCGGCGCTCGACGTCGACGCGCCGCGCCTGACCTGGGGCGATCCGACGATGGCGCCGGTGGTCGCGGCGATCGGCCGGGTCGCGCCGACCCAGGCGACGGTCCTGCTCAGCGGCGAGAGCGGCACCGGCAAGGAGGTCGCGGCCCGCGCGATCCACCAGGGCAGCGCGCGCGCCAGCGGGCCGTTCGTCGCGGTCAACTGCGCGGCGCTGGCCGAGACCCTGCTCGAGAGCGAGCTGTTCGGCCACGAGAAGGGCGCGTTCACCGGCGCCACCGAGCGCCGCCGCGGTCGCATCGAGCTCGCCGACGGCGGCACGTTCTTCCTCGACGAGGTCGGCGAGCTGCGGCCCGAGCTCCAGGCCAAGCTCCTGCGCGCGCTGCAGGAGCGCCACCTCGAGCGGGTCGGCTCGAGCCGCTCGATCGCGGTCGACGTGCGCTGGATCGCGGCGACCAACCGCGACCTGCACGCGATGATGCGCGCCGGCACGTTCCGCGAGGACCTCTACCACCGGCTCGCGGTGTTCCCGATCGCGCTGCCGCCGCTGCGCGCGCGCCGCGCCGACATCGCGCCGCTCGCCGACACCTTGCTCGCGCGCGCCTGTCGCGAGCTCAAGCGTCCGGGCCTGCGGCTCGGCGACGAGGCCCGGGCCGCGCTGGTCGCCGCCGACTGGCCGGGCAACGTGCGCGAGCTCGCCAACGTCCTCGAGCGCGCCGCGATCCTGTGCGATCGCGACGAGGTCGGCGTCGGCGATCTCTGGCTCGACGTCACCGTGCCCGGCGCCGCCCCGCCGCCGGCGGCCGCGCCCGCCGAGCTGCCGACCCTGGCCGAGCAGGAGCGGATCGCGATCGAGCGCGCGCTCGCGCTGCACGGCGGGCACCGCCGCCGCGCCGCGGAGCACCTCGGCATCGGGCTGCGGACGCTCTACGACAAGCTCAAGAAGTACGGGATGGGCTAGTACCTCGCCGCAGAGGTTCTGAACGGTTGACGCCGCCGATCCATCGCGAATCTCTTCGTTGCCTCGTCTCGAGTTACAGGCAGTAGCCCTTCGCCGAGGCGCCTCGACCTTCGCGCGCCTCGACACCCTCAACTCGCCGGGGCGAGCAACGGGTTGAGGCCCTGCCGAACGGGTGCCGAGGGGCGCGGCGACAGGACCGCACGCGTGAAGGCGTCGATGCAGGCGCGCACGGCGTCCTCGGTGTCGTGGTCGAGCGCGCAGCCGACGACCGGATCGAGGCGCGCCGCGGGTCCTCGGCAGTTTTCGAGAGACGCGGCGCGGTATCTCCGCGGCATCGGCGTGATCCGGTCGAGCCGATCGAGCGCCCGCTCACAGCGGTCCGGCGAGGCGCACGCCAGCGCGCTGGTCAGCGCGCCGAGGAGCAGGCGTTGAGTCATGCGTCGCACGCGGCGACGATAGATCATCGAGCGGGGGTGGGGCGGGCCTCGGTGGCGCGACTGGTTGGTCGCGTGGCGTGATCGGCGAGTGCTGGCCCACTCGGGGCGCCCTACCGTGGCGTCATCGAGGAGGCACTCTCATGACGACGAACGAACGACGGGTCGCGCTGGTCACCGGCGCGTCGGCAGGCATCGGCAAGACCATCGCGCAGCGGCTCCTGCGCGACGGCTGGATCGTGTACGGCGGCGCCCGCCGCGTCGAGCAGATGCGCGACCTCGAGGCCGCGGGCGCGCGGATCGTGAAGCTCGACGTCACCGACGACGCCAGCATGCAGGCCGCGGTCGCGGCGGTCCTCGGCCGCGAGGGCCGCATCGACGCGCTGGTCAACAGCGCCGGCTACGGCTCGTACGGCGCGCTCGAGGACGTCGCGATCGCCGAGGCGCGCCGGCAGTTCGACGTCAACGTCTTCGGGCTCGTGCGCATGGCGCAGCTGGTGCTGCCGGGCATGCGGGCCGCGCGGCGCGGCACGATCATCAACATCAGCTCGATGGGCGGGCGGATCTGGATGCCGATCGGCGGCTGGTACCACGCGACCAAGCACGCGGTCGAGGTGCTGTCCGATGCGCTGCGCGTCGAGACCCGGCCGTTCGGCGTCGACGTCGTGGTGATCCAGCCCGGCGCGATCGCGAGCGAGTGGGCCGGCGTCGCGGCGCGCACCCTCGCGGCCAGCGCCGCGACCTCGGCGTACGGCGATCAGATCGCGCCGATGGCGGCGATCCTCGGCGACTACGGCAAGGCCGCGTCGCCCGAGGTGGTCGCGGACGCGGTCGGCAAGGCGCTCGCCGCCCGGCGCCCGAAGCGTCGCTACGCCGCGCCGTTCGAGTCGCGCATGCTCATGTTCATGCGCTGGCTGCTGCCGGACTGGGCGTGGGAGCGGATGGTCGCCCGGGAGATGCGGACCCGCGCGAAGTCGGCGGCGCGTGCCGCGAAGCCACCGACCACGGCCGCGGCGGCTTAGGATAGGGCCGTGGCGGGCAGCTTCGCGATCAACCCGGGCTGGCGGATCCTGTTGACGGATCTCGGCATCAGCACCGCCAACATCCTGCGCCGGGCCGAGCTCGCCGGCGATCTGTTCGCGCGAACCCACCCGACGCTCGTGCCCGACGAGTACTTCCGGCTGTGGCGCGCGATCGACGCCGAGCGCAACGACCCGACCTTGCCGATCCGGATCGCGCAGGCCGCCTCGGCCGAGGCCTTCGACCCGCCGGTGTTCGCGGCGCTGTGCAGCACCGATCTCAACGCCGCGCTGGCGCGGATCGCGACCTACAAGCGCCTGGTCGGGCCGCTCGCGCTCACCGTCGACGTCGGCGCGCGCGAGACCGTGCTCGGCTTCCGGTTCCTCGATCCCGGCGCCGATCCGCCGCCGATCATGATCGCGACCGAGCTGTGCTTCTTCGTGCAGCTCGCGCGCACCGCGACCCGCCATCCGATCCGACCGCGCGCCGTGACCGCGCCCGCGCCGCCGACCGCGAGCGAGTTCCAGACCTACCTCGGCGTCCCGGTCACGCATGCGCCGATCGCGTCGATCAGCTTCGCCGCCGCCGACGCCGCCCGGCCGTTCCTCACCGCCGACGAGCCGATGTGGCAGTTCTTCGAGCCGGTGCTGCGCCGCCGCCTCGCGGATCTCGACGAGCACGCCACGATCGTCGCGCGGGTGCGCGGCGCGCTGGTCGAGCTGTTGCCGACCGGCGAGGCCTCGGTCGAGGCGGTCTCCGCGCGCCTCGGGACCAGCAAGCGCACGCTGCAGCGCCGCCTGCAGCAGGAGAGGGCCAGCTTCCAGCAGGTCCTCGATGCGATCCGCGCCGAGCTCGCGCGCCACTACTTGCGCTCGTCGATGACCGCCGCCGAGATCTCGTTCCTCCTCGGCTACGAGGACCCCAACTCGTTCTTCCGCGCGTTCCACGCCTGGACCGGCCAGACCCCGGAGCAGGCGCGGCTGGCGCTGACCGAGGTCCGGGAGCGCGCGTGAGCGACGCGCAGCGCGCCGACGACGAGCGGATCTTCGCGGCGGTGATCCGCGAGACCCGGGCCGCGCGCCGCGCGCGCCTCGGGCGCTCGGGCGCGCTGGTGGTGCTCGCGGTCGGGTTCGCGGCGCTCACGCCGGTCGCGGCCTGGCGTGGCTGGCTGGTCGGCGCGATGGCCGCGGTCGGTGCGCTCGCGCTGGTCCGCCTCGCGCGCGCGTTCGGCCCGCTGCCGCCCGGCGCGCTGTCGCTGTTCGACGGCACGCATCGGCTCACCCACGTGACGTTCTCTGGCCCCTGGCTGGTCTACACCACGCTTGGCGAGCGCCGCGTCCTGCTACTCGGCGAGACCGCGCGCGGCGATGGATTTCGCCAGGCGCTGCGCCGGCGGTTCCCCGACGTGCCGCAGCTGGTGTCGATCCTGCCGCCGGCGCCGCCGGACGTGCCGCGCGCGACCGCGCTGCCGCGCTGAAGGTCACTCCCCGGTGAACGTCTCGATCACGGTGGCGTGCGCGCCGCACGCGCCCAGGTCGCCGTGGGCGCAGGCCCCGGCGAGGAGGTCCTGCAGCTGGGCCGGGGTCCCTCCGTCGAGCAGGCCGCGCTCGAGCTCGAGCGCCAGCACCCGGCACGCGAACCCGCCGAGCTGCTCGCAGGCCTGTTCGAGCTCCGCGCGGCCGCGCGCGAGGTCGTCGCCGGCGTTGCGCTCGACGCGCAGCCGGCCGGCCATGCCGCACGCGAAGTGATCGCCGACCTCGCACGATCGAACGAAGATCCGCCGGGCGCACTCGTACCCGGCGGCGTCGGGATGCGCGACCCAGGTCGCCGCCGCGAAGTTCGTACACGCGTTCGCCAGCCCCAGCGTGCAGCCGCGGCGATCGAGCTCGAAGGCCTCGGCCGCGGTCGCGGGATCCTGCTCGATGGCCCGTGCGCGGGTCCAGCACGCGTAGGGGTTGCCGACGCGGCACTCGTAGGCGCACCCCGCGGGCGCGTGGATGCACGCGGGCTCGCGCATGATGTCCGTCAGCGCGCCGAGAGAATCGGCGAGGCACACCGGTGCGGGCGGGGCGCCCCCGGCGTTCGCGATCGGCGCGGTCGACCCGCGCGCCCCGCACCCGACCAACGCCACTGCGATCCACGCGCGCCGGACCGCACGACAGTACCGAAACCGGGCGCGGGTGTCGCTCATGACGCGCTTGCCGGCGCCGTCGCCGCGCGTGAGACTCGACGCGTGGACGGCGCAACGCCAGACGCGGCGGCAGACGCGCTCGTGTTCGAGGCGGTCATCCGCGAGTCGCGCGAGCTGCGCCGCGTGCACGTGCCGGTCGCGCTCGCGGCGTTCCTCGTCGCGATCGTGACGATCCCGCTGGCGCTGCACCACCTGCTCGGGCCGCTCGCCGCCGTCGCCGCGCTGGTCGCCATCCCGGTGGCGATCCTCCGCCTCGTGCGGCCGGTGCGCGCGCTGCCGGCGGGGCCGCTGTCGATCTTCGATGGCAGCTTCGCGCTCGAGCGCGTGACCTTCGCGCGGACGCCGGTGACCTACGTGTCCGACGGCCGCTATCCGTATCGGCTGGTCGGCCCGACCGCGCGCAGCCTGGCGTTCTGCGAGGCGGTGCGCCGGCGCTTCCCGGCGGCGCGGCTCGAGGTCTCGCCGCGCGCGCGGCTGACCTCGCTGCCGAAGGCGCGGTTGCTGCGCTGACGCGTACCTCTCACGCCACCGACGGCGCGCCGATCGGCCGCGCCGCGGTGCGCGGCGCCGCGAGGCCCCGGTGGATGAGGTACGCGAGCAGGCCCATCGAGCCGAACGCCGCCGTCGCGATCACGTACGGGATCGCCGCGATGCCCCGGGCCTTCGCGTCGCGCAGCATCCAGCCCACGCCGATGCTGCACGCGATGACCAGGTCGATGAAGATCTGCGTGCCCCAGCCGCGGTCGCCGGCCACGGCGAACACGCCGGTGTAGTTGGTGCCGACGAGCCACGTCGACAGGGCGACGAACGAGATCAGGAGGATGCTCAGGAAGATCGTGAGGGGCTTCATGCGCTCACCATGACGCTCGCCGCGCACGGCCGCCATTACGTCCAGGTAATGGGCGCGCCGCGCGCCTCCGCTACGATGACCGCGATGCCCACCGCGCGCCCGTCGCCCCCGTCTTCCGGTCCGGCCCCCATCGGCGCGCTCCTGCGCACCTGGCGCGACGCCCGCGGCAAGAGCCAGGAGTGGGTCGCGGCGCGGGCCGGGGTGTCGACGCGCCACCTGAGCTTCATCGAGACCGGCCGCGCGGCGCCCGGCCGCGACGTCGTGCTGGCGCTGGCCGGCGCGCTCGACGTGCCGCTGCGGACCCGCAACGAGCTGCTGCTCGCCGCCGGCCACGCGCCGGGCTACGGCGCCGCCGGGCTGGGCGACGCCGACCTCGCGATGGTGCGGCGCGCGCTCGATCTCATCCTCGATCACCACGAGCCGTTCCCGGCCGTGGTCTTCGATCGCCTGACCAACGTCGTGCGCATGAACCGCGGCGGCCTCGCGCTGTTCACCCGGTTCGCGCCGCCGGCGTTGCCGCCCGCGCTCGCGCAGAACGTGCTGCTGGCGCTGCTCCACCCGGACGGCTGGAAGCCGTTCGTCGTGAACTGGGACGAGCTCGCCGGCGATCTGATCGAGCGGCTGCACCGCGATCTCGCGGCCGCGCCCGGCGATCGCGCGCTGGCCGCGCTCGCCGAGCAGGCGCTCGCGCTGCCCGACGTGCCGCACGCGTGGCGGCGTCCGCGCTGGACCGCGCCGGTGCAGCCGTGCGCGATCGTCCACCTGCGGCGCGGCGAGCTCGAGCTGCGGCTGTTCACGACCATCACGATGCTGGGCACGCCCCTCGACGTCACCGCCGAGGAGCTGCGCATCGAGAGCTACTTCCCGGTCGACGCGGCGACCGAGGCGCTCTTGCGCGGCTGGGCGCTGCCCTCGGAAACGTGAGCCGCGGCAAGCCCGCGCGGCGCGCATGCGGCGCAAGTACGCGTGCGATCACGCGCGCGGCATGCGAGTAGGCACCGCGGCGCGCCCGTCGCATGGTGAGGGCAGATCGAGCGGTGTCGCGCGGGATGGTCTCGCGCTGGCGGCTGCTCGTCGATCGATGGCGACCGCGCGCCTGAGGCGCGGCCGCATCCTCATGCCTGGAGACGGAACCGTATGAAGAAGAACCGCAAGCCCGCGACCCTGAGCCTGATCACCGAGACCGTGCGCGCGCTCGATCCGGCGCAGCTCGTCGATATCAGCGGCGCGATGAAGCCCAAGAAGACGTGGGCGATGGGGTGCACCAACACCTCGAACAGCACCTGGGACTGCACGATCTGATCGAAGTGGGGCGCGGCGGGCGCCCGCCGCTCACCAGGGCTTCCACCACGGCTTCTTCGCGTCGTCGCCCGACGCCGAGGAGGCCGTGGCCTTGGCCGCAGCCTTGTCCTCGCGGCAGTGGCAGCGGTCCTTCGGCTTGACGTCGCCGAGCACCTGCTCGATGTGCCGGCCGCAGCCGGAGAAGGTCGGTTTGCCACAGGAACGGCAGGTCACGCGAGCGCACATGGATGAACTCCTACGGGGTCGAACGGACGGGGAAGGGGATCACGCGTCGGGCAGGGCGGCGATCGCGCGCTCGAGGCGGGCGCGGACCTCGGCGGCGATCGGCGCGAGCGCCGGATCGTGCGCGGCCAGGGTCGCGAGCGGATCGATCGCGATCAGGTTCGCGCCGCCGCCGTCGCGCTCGTAGATGACGACGTTGCACGGCAGCATGATGCCGAGCTCGACCTCCTGCGACAGCGCGCGGTAGGCGAGCGGCGGGTTGCACGCGCCGAGGATCTTGTAGCGCCGGAACTCCACGCCGAGCTTGGCGCGGAGCGTGGCGGCCATGTCGATCTCGGTCAACACGCCGAACCCTTCGGTGCGCAGCGCGTCGGGCAGGCGCGCCAGCGCGGTGTCGTAGTCGAGGGTCAGCGTTCGTCGCAGTCCGGGGAGCATGCCCGTGAGAGCCGGGGCCTGGCGAAAGGATTCAGCGGGTTCAGAACTCGTCAGGCTCGCGCCGGCGCCGGCCCGATCGCGCCGACCAGCGCGTGCCGGACCGCGGCCTTCACCTGGTCCGGCACGCCATCGCCGGGGATGCGGCGGCACAGCGCCACCGTGCGCTTGAGCTGATCGCAGGCGCCGGCGCAGCGCTCGCACTTCGCGAGGTGAGCCTCGACCTGGGCGCAGGTCGCCTGGTCGATGTCGCTCGCGGCATAGGCGGCGAGGTCCTGGGCCAGCTCGGGGCAGGGCGCGGCCTGCTGGTCGCTGTCGCCGAGCAGGATCGCGAGGTGGTCGCGCAGCTCCTTGCGGCCGCGGTGCAGGCGGCTCTTGAGCGCGCCGATCTCGACGCCCGCGACCTCGGCCGCCTCCTCGGCGGACAGCCCCTCGACGTCGCGCAGCACCACCGCCTCGCGATGGGCCTCGGGCAGGGCGCTCATCGCCGCGGCCAGCGCCTGGCCGATCTCGCGGGCGTGGACCCGCGCGTCGGGATCCTGATCCGGCGCGGCCGGCTCGGCGTCGGTGAGCGGCCCGCCGATCGACACCGAGCTGCCCGGGCGGCGCTGCTTGATGCAGAAGCTCCGCGCGATCATGTAGAGCCAGGTCGAGAGCCGGGCCTCGCCGCGGAACCCGGGGATGCCGCGCAGCGCGGCGATCATCGTCTCCTGCAGCACGTCGCGGGCGTCGGCCTCGTGCCCGCACAGCCGCAGCGCGAACCGGTAGATCTGGGTCTCGTAGCGGCCGAGGAGGGCCTCGATCGCCTCGGGCGCGGCATCGCCGCCCGCGCGGGCCGCAGCCAGGAGCTCGTCGTCGGTGGGCGTCACGCGGTCAAGATACGCCACAAATCAGCCCGTGGCCCGGTCGGCCTCGATCCGCTTCCGCACATCATCCATGTCGAGCGCGCGGATCGCGGCGATGAGCTTGTCGAGCGACGCCGCGGGCAGGGCGCCCGGCTGCTCGAACACCAGCACCCCGTCGCGGAACGCCATGATCGTGGGGATCGAGCGGATCTCGAACGCCTGCGCCAGCACCGGCTCGGCCTCGGTGTCGACCTTGCCGAACACGATGTCGGGGTGCTGGGCCGAGGCCTGCTCGTAGATCGGGCCGAACATGCGGCACGGGCCGCACCACGCCGCCCAGAAGTCGATGAGCACGATGCCGCTGCCGATGACGTTCGCGAAGGTATTCGCGGTGAGCTCGGTGGTCATGAAAGCCTCCAGCCGCCGAGAGCCGGGCCGCGCCGAAAGGGTTCGCGCGCCGCGGCGGTTCGTCGCGCACGCCCGGCGGAACGATCTATCCCGCCGGCCGCGGAATCCCGGCGGCGCGCCCGCGGCTCCCACGCGCATGATGACCAACGAAGGCACCGTCGATCGCGCCGTCCGCATCCTCCTCGGCGTCGTCCTGCTCGCGCTCGTGTTCGTCGGCCCGGCGACCCCGTGGGGCCTGATCGGCATCGTCCCGCTCGTGACCGGCCTGATCGGGTTCTGTCCGCTGTACCGCGTGCTCGGCCTGTCGACCTGTCCGGTCCGCACCCCTTCATGACCACGCGCTAGGTCGCGGCGCGAGATCGCGCTCCGACCTCCCGACCACGCGCGGATCGCGCCGGAGGTCAGACGGCTGCGTGCAACACCGCGCGGCGCCCGCGGAATCGCGGGAGCGCCGGCGCCTCGCGTCGCCTGGCCCCTCACGCACTGGCAGCTGCAGTCGCCACCTGCGCGACGCACCACTGCGCTGTGATCGTGTGTGCTGGCGGGTTATGCTCTCGAGCCGTGATCAGCCCCGTCTATGGAAGAACCAGCGAGCTCGTGGCGAAGACCCGCGCCGTCGCGCAGGAGGTCGCTGCGAAGCATGCGGCCGACGTCGACGCCAAGTCTCGCTTCCCGCACGAGACCTTCGAAGCCCTGCGTCAGGCCCGGGTCCTGTCGGCCGCCGTGCCGAAGGAGTTCGGTGGCCACGGCGCCAACATGCAGGAGCTGACCGAGCAATGCGCCGCGCTCGCGCAGGGCTGCGGCGCGAGCGGCATGATCCTCGCGATGCACCACATCCAGGTGGCGTGCATCGCGCGCCACGGCGCGGGCGATCCGTACTTCGCGAAGTACCTCACCGAGTGCGTCGAGAAGCAGCTGCTGATCGCCTCGATCACGTCGGAGGTCGGCGTCTGGGGCGACACCCGCTCGAGCATCTGCGCGGTCGAGCGCGATGGCGCGCGCTACAAGCTCGAGAAGGACGCGACCACGGTCTCGTACGGCGAGCACGCCGACGATCTGCTGGTGACCTGTCGCCGCAACGCCGACGCGCCGCAGTCCGATCAGATCCTCGTGCTCGTCCGGAAGCCGGACCGCACGCTGACCCAGACCACGACCTGGGACACGCTCGGCATGCGCGGCACGTGCAGCCCGGGCTTCAAGATGGTCGCGTCGGGCCCGATCGAGCAGATCCTGCCGGGCTCGTTCGCCGACGCCTCGGCCCAGACGATGGTCTCGTACTCGCACATCATGTGGTCGGGCGTGTGGCTCGGCATCGCGCTCGACGCGATCAGCAAGGCCTCGGCCTACGTCCGCGCCGAGGCCCGCAAGAAGCCCGGCGTGGTGCCGACCTCGGCGCACCGCCTCGCCGAGGCCATGGTCAAGGTCCAGGAGATGCGCTCGAACACCGCAGGTCAGGCCTCGGAGTTCGATGCGATCATGGCGATGCCCGGCGGCATGGACGAGCTGCTCACGATGGGCTGGGCGCTCAAGATGAACAACATCAAGGTGGGGTCGTCGGAGATGGCGCCGCGCATCGTCCACGATGCGCTGCAGATCGTCGGCATCGGCGGCTACAAGAACGACGGCAAGTTCTCGGTCGGCCGCAACTACCGCGACTCGCTGTCGGCGGCCCTCATGATCTCCAACGAGCGCATCCTCGCGAAGACCGCGTCGATGCTCCTGGTCTACAAGGACGAGTAGCGATGTCGACGACTGCGTACGAAGCCAAGGCGTTCCACGACGGCCTGGTGGCCGCCGGTCACATCATCCCGAGCGGCGTGCTGGGCGTCTTCGGGCGCGGCCCGGTGTTCGAGGATGTCCTCGATCGCCTCAACGACGCGATCACCAAGATCGCGTCGAACGACGGCGCGACCACCTGCATGTTCCCGCCGGTGATCCCGCGCAAGATCCTCGAGGACGTCGACTACATGGACTCGTTCCCGCACCTCGCGGGCACGATCCACAGCTTCTTCGGCAAGGGCGACAAGCAGGCCAAGGAGCTGCAGGCCCTGATGAAGAGCGGCGAGCCGTGGGCCCACCTCATGGGCCTGACCGACGTCACGATGAACCCGGCGGCCTGCTACCCGCTGTACCCGACGCTGCGGGGCGCGCTGCCCGACAACGGCAAGCTGGTGTCGTTCACCGGCTGGGTGTTCCGGCACGAGCCGTCGCTCGAGCCGACCCGCATGCAGTCGTTCCGCGTGCGCGAGTTCGTGCGCGCCGGTACGCCCGACATGGTCGTGGAGTGGCGCGATCAGTGGCTCGAGCGCGGCATGGCGCTCCTGTCGGATCTCGGCCTGCCCGCGAAGAGCGACGTCGCGGCCGACCCGTTCTTCGGGCGCGGCGGCAAGATGATGGCCGAGGGCCAGAAGGCGCAGAAGCTCAAGTTCGAGGTGCTCATCCCGGTGATCTCGGAGAGCGACCCGACGGCCTGCTGCTCGTTCAACTATCACCAGGACAAGTTCGGCGCCGCGTTCGACATCACGATCGGCGGCGAGACCGCGCACACCGCGTGCCTCGGCTTCGGCATGGAGCGCTGTGTGATGGCGCTGTTCCAGGAGCACGGGTTCAATCCCGACAACTGGCCGACCAAGGTCCACGACAGGCTCTGGTCATGAGGCGAGCATGCGAGCCGGCTCTGGATCCGGAGGAGATCCGGCCCCGCGTCCTCGCGGGGGAGGATCGATCGTGACCCGGGTCAAGGTCCTCGACATCGACCCCGCGAGCTACCAGCGCCACGGCCTCCACGCCGAGGATCGGCTCTGGGTCGAGAAGAACTGCTACGTCGACATCTGGCTGGAGCTGATCCACGCGCTCGGCGGCGAGCCGCGCGCGGTCCTGCCGTTCGCGGTCGCGATCGACTTCGATGGCGGCCAGTTCACGTTCTACAAGCCGCCGCATGACGAGCTGCGCGACCTGTACGGCGTCGACGTCCAGGAGATGAACGTCTGGAAGCCGCTGGTCGAGCACGCCCAGGAGCTGCTCGGCGCTGGCCGGATGATCTCGACCGAGGCGGACGCGTTCTTCTTGCCCGACACCGCGGGCACGGACTACCAGCGCAACCACGTCAAGACGACGATCGTGCTCAACGATCTCGATGTCGAGGCGCGGCGCCTGGGCTACTTCCACAACGCCGCCTACCACTGGATGGAGGGCGAGGACTTCGTCCGCACCTTCCGGATCGGGGTGGAGCGCGATCCGACCTTCATGCCGCTGTTCGCGGAGTCGGTGCGGATCGATCGCCTGGTCGTGCGGCCCGAGGCCGAGCTGGTCGGCAAGTCGCGCGCGCTGTGGAAACGCCACCTCGGTCGCCGCCCGGCGACCAACCCGATCGAGCGGTTCGGCGCGCGGTTCCAGGCCGACCTGCCGACGATGCAGGCGCGCGGGCTCGACTACTACCACGCGTTCGCGTTCGGCACCTTGCGCCAGCTCGGTTCGGCGTTCGAGCTGTGCGCCCAGAACCTGCGGTGGCTCGACGGCGCCGGCGTGACGGACCTCGCCGATGGCATCGCCGCGTTCGAGACCGTGTCGTCGACGGCGAAGACCTTCATCCTCAAGGCGGCGCGCGCGGTCAACGCCAAGCGCGCGCTCGACGCGGCGCCGGTGTTCGCCGAGATGGCGGCGGCCTGGCAGCGCGGCGTCGACGTCGCGATCGCGCAGTTCGGCGAGTGACGCGCGCCTGATGACGATGACGACGGAGCACGGATCGATGGACCTGGCGCCGGGATTTCGCGACGCGACCGTCGCGCTCGAGCCGATCGCGCTCGAGCACGTCGACGCGCTGTGCGCGGCGGCGGTCGATCGATCCACCTTCGGCCTGGCGCCGGTGCCGCGCGATCGCGCGGAGACGGTGGCCTACGTCGAGCGCGCGATCGCCGATCGCGCGGGGCGGCGGGCCGTGCCGTACGCGGTGCGATCGATCGCCAGCGGGCAGATCGTCGGCTCGCTGCGCTTCATGAGCCTCGAGTGGTGGAGCTGGCCGCCGGGCCCGACGCCCGCCGGCGAGCCGCGCGACCCGGCGACCACGCCCCCGGATGTCGCCGAGATCGGCCACGCCTGGCTCGCGCCATCGGCGCAGCGCACCGCGATCAACACCGCGTGCTGCCGCCTGATGATGACCCACGCGTTCGAGGTGTGGCGGGTCCACCGGCTGGTGCTCAAGACCGACGCGCGCAACCAGCGCTCGCGCGACGCGATCACCCGGCTCGGCGGCCACTTCGAGGGCATCCTGCGCGCGCACCTGCCGGCGGCCGACGGCGTCATCCGCGACACCGCGATGTTCTCGATCGTGCCGGGCGAGTGGCCGGCGATCAAGGCGCGGATCAATTCATGAGCGGGTTGCGCGTCGGCATCGATCTCGTGCAGCTGTCGCGCGTCGCCGAGTCGCTCGCGACCTTCGGGGACCGCTTCCTGACCCGCGTCTTCACGCCCGACGAGGTCGCCTACGCGACCGCCGCGCCGTCGGAGACCGTGTCGCGCCTGGCCGCGCGCCTCGCTGCGAAAGAGGCGGCGAAGAAGGCGCTGTCGACCGAGGGCATCGGCTGGCGCGACATCGAGGTGCGCCGCGCGCCGTCGGGCGCGCCGTCCTTGCGCCTCCACGGTGCCGCCGCTGCCGCGGCGCCCGATTCGGATCTCGCGGTGAGCCTGAGCCACGAAGGCGACTACGCCACCGCTGTGGTAGTGATGCACCTCCGACCAGCCCCGAGCCCAACGCCATGACCGACAAGATCCGCAACATCCTCAAGGACCACGGCCGCCTCAGCAAGGACGCGATGACGATCGCGGACGACGCCGACCTCTACCAGGCCGGCCTCACCTCGCACGCCAGCGTCAACGTCATGCTCGCGCTCGAGGGCGAGTTCGAGGTCGAGTTCCCCGATCACATGCTCAAGCGCAGCGTGTTCGAGAGCATCGCGGCGATGCGCACCGCGCTGACCGAACTGACCGCGTCCGCCTGATCATGACTCGCGGCCGGATCCGCGCGGTCTCGGGCCACGCCCGGTTCGCGATCGAGGGCTGGCAGCTCCGCGCCGCGGCGCCCGGTTCGATCACCGAGCCGTCGGCGCTGCCCGCCGATGGCTGGCTGCCGGCCCAGGTGCCGGGCACCGCCGCGAGCGCGCTGCGCGCCGCGGGCGCGTGGAGCCTCGACGGTCCGGCGCGCCGGTTCGACGCCGAGGACTGGTGGTGGCGCGCATCCATCGCGCTGCCCGACGGTCCGGGGCGCGACGTGCTGTGCCTCGGTGGCCTCGCCACCCTGGCCGACGTCTGGATCGACGGCGCGCACGTGCTGGCGTCGACCGACATGTTCCTGGCGCACGAGGTCGCGCTGCCGGCGGGTGCGCGCGAGATCGCGATCCGCTGCCGGTCGATCGATCCGACGCTCGCGGCCAAGCGCCCGCGCCCGCGCTGGCGTGCGCCGATGATCGAACACCAGCAGCTGCGCGCGATCCGCACCACGCTGCTCGGCCGCACGCCCGGCTGGTCGCCGCCGGCGGCCGCGGTCGGCCCGTGGCGCGGCGTGTGGATCGAGCGCCGCGCTGGCGTCGAGGTCCACGACCTGCGACTGCACGCGACGGTGATCGGCGACGACGGGCGGCTCGCGGTCGACGCGGCGATCGACGGCGTCGATCGCGATGCCGGCACCGCAGCGCTGATCCTGCGCCGCGGCGACGACACCTGGCGCGCGCCGCTCGCGCTCGCCGACGGCCGCCTCTTCGGTGCGCTCGGGATCCCCGAGGTCCAGCGCTGGTGGCCGCACACCCACGGCGAGCCCGCCTGCTACGAGGCCTCGATCGTCGTCGACGACGCGACGATCGACCTCGGTCCGGTCGGCTTCCGCACGATCGCGGTCGATCGCACCGACGACGACTTCGCGATCATCGTCAACGGCGCGCGGATCTTCGCGCGCGGCGCGTGCTGGACGCCGATCGATCCGGTGACGCTCGCGCACACGCCCGAGGCGCTGGCCCGCGCATTCGACCAGGTCTCTACCGCGGGCATGAACATGCTGCGGGTCGGCGGCACGATGGTCTACGAGGACGACGCGTTCCTCGACGCGTGCGATCGCCGCGGCATCTTGCTCTGGCACGAGCTGATGTTCGCGAACATGGACTACCCGGAGGATCCGGCGTTCCTCGCGCTCGTCGAGGCCGAGGTCGCGCAGGCGCTCGCGCGGGTCGCGGCCCGGCCGTGCCTCGCGGTGGTCTGCGGCAACAGCGAGGGCGAGCAGCAGGCCGCGATGTGGGGCGCGCCGACCAACTTCTGGGCGCCGCCGCTCTTCCACGCGCACATCCCGCGCTGGGTCGCGACCCACGCGCCCGGCGTCCCGTACTGGCCATCGTCGGCGCACGGCGGCGCGTTCCCGCACCAGCCGAACGCCGGCACCAGCTCGTACTACGGCGTCGGCGCGTACCTGCGCCCGCTCGACGACGCGCGCCGCTCCGACGTGCGCTTCGCGTCGGAGTGCCTGGCGTTCGCCAACGTGCCCGGCGAGGCGGGCCTGCCCGGTGGCCCGTCGGCCAAGGTCCACAGCCCGCTGTGGAAGGCGCGCACGCCGCGCGACCTCGGCGCCGGCTGGGATTTCGACGACGTCCGCGATCACTACGTCGGTCGCCTGTTCGGCGTCGACCCGGTGGCGCTGCGCTACGCCGATCACGAGCGCTACCTCGCGCTCGGACGCCTCGCGACCGGCGAGGTCATGGCGCAGACCTTCGCCGAGTGGCGGCGCGCGCGCTCGCGCTGCCGCGGCGGCCTGGTGTGGTTCCTGCGCGATCTGTGGCCGGGCGCGGGCTGGGGCCTGATCGAGGCGGGCGGGGCGCCCAAGGCGGCGTGGTTCTTCCTGCGCCGCGCGCTCCAGCCGGTCGCGGTGGCGATCTCCGACGAGGGCACCAGCGGCCTCGCGATCCACGTCGTCAACGATCGCGGCACGCCGCTCGCCGCCGAGCTCGAGCTGGGCGCGTGGCGCCACGGCGCCTCGGTCGCGCGCGCGACCCGGTCGATCACCGTGCCGGCGCACGGCGCGATCGAGCTCCCGGCGGTCGCGCTCCTCGACGGCTTCATGGACCTGTCGTGGGCGTATCGCTTCGGGCCGCCGACCGCCGAGCTGGTCGTCACCAGCCTGCGCGTCGACGGCCTGGTGATCGCCGAGGCCTTCCACCATCCAACCGGGTTGCCCGCGCAGCGCGAGCACGACCTCGGCGTCACCGCGGTCGCGACCCCGGTCCCCGATGGCGCGATGCTCGCGATCAGCGCGACCCGCTTCGCCTACGCGGTGCAGATCGCGGTCGAGGGCCACGATCCCGACGACGACTTCGTGCACGTCGCGCCCGGCGCGACCCGGATCGTGCACCTGCGCCGACGGCCGGGCGCCGCGGCCGCGCTGCGCGGCACCGTCCAGCCGCACAACACCCACGTCACCACCAAGCTGTCCGTGCTCGCACCTTCATCGGAGACGTCCTCGTGATCCCCGCCCGCGACCCTCGCTACTTCGGCCCCACCGATCGTCCGCTCTTCGGATGGATCCACCGGGCGCCCGCGCCGCCGCACCTCGGCCTGGTCGTGTGCAACCCGTTCGGCTACGAGGCGGTGTGCGCGCACCGCAGCCTGCGCCACCTCGCCAAGCAGGCCGCCGACATCGGCGTGCCGGCGATCCGCTTCGACTACGACGGCACCGGCGACTCCTGCGGCGACGCCCTCGAGCCCGCGCGAGTCGCGGCCTGGGTGGCGAGCATCCACGCCGCCGTCGACGAGCTGCGCAAGGCGACCGGCGTCGCGAAGGTCGTGATCGCCGGCGTGCGCCTCGGCGCGACGCTGGCCGCGACCGCCGCCGCGACCCGCAAGGACGTCGTCGGCGTGATCGCGATCGCGCCGGTCATCGCCGGCAAGCCGTATCTCCGCGAGCTGCGCGCGCTGCAGATGGCGGCGGGCTTCGGCGAGCCGCCCGCCGGGCAGGGGCTGCCGGCCGACGTGGTCCAGGAGTCGCTCGGCTTCCCGATCACCGCCGAGACCCAGGCCGCGATGCAGGCGCTCGATCTGCTCAAGAGCGAGCGCCCGGCCGCGCAGATGCTCGTGATCGATCGCGACGACATGCCGGCGAACGACAAGTGGGTCGCGCGGCTGCGCGAGCAGGGCGCGACCGTGCAGCACGACCGGCTGCCCGGCTACGTCGAGATGATGCTCGACCCGCACAAGACCACGGTGCCCGAGCGCATGATCGATACAGTCACGGTCTGGCTCGAGGCGCGCGCCGCGTCCGAGCCCGCCGCTCACCACACCAATGTAGCCGGCCGGCACCAGGCGTTCCTCGGCAAGGTCGTCGAGTCGCCGCTCTACCTCGATCCCGATCACGGGCAGTTCGGCATCCTCACCGAGCCCGCCGGTCCCGCGCCGCTGCGGCGCAAGGCGATCATCCTGCTCAACGCCGGCGCGGTCCACCACGTCGGGCCCAACCGGCTCTACGTCGAGCTCGCGCGCCGCTGGGCCGCGCTCGGCCACGCGGTGCTGCGCGTCGACATCGCGGGCATCGGCGACAGCAAGCCGCGCCCGGGGCGGCCCGAGAACATCGTCTACACCAAGGATGCCGTCGACGATGTCGCCGGCGCGGTCGCGGCAGTCGCGAAGCTGCCCGGCGTGGTCGAGGTCCACTCGGTGGGCCTGTGCAGCGGCGCCTACAACTCGATCAAGGCCGCGAGCCGCGGGCTGCGCCTGCGCAGCATCGTGCCGATCAACCCGCTGACCTTCACCTGGCACGATCCGATGCCGCTCGACTACCCGGCCTTCAAGGTCGCGGGCGAGGCCAAGCGCTACCAGGAGGCGGCGTTCTCGGTCGCCAAGTGGAAGAAGCTCCTGCGCGGTGAGGTCAACGTGCAGGCGGTGGCGCAGGTCATGGCCCGCCGCGGCTACAGCCTCGCGCGCCACAAGGTGCGCGACCTCGCGCGCCTCGCGCGGCGGCCGTTCCCCGACGACGTCGGCGCCGAGCTCGAGCAGATCGCGCGCGCCGGCGTGGGCATCCACTTCGTCTTCGCCGAGCGCGACCCGGGCCAGGAGCTCTTGCGGGTCGAGGGCGGCACCGCCGCCGCCAAGCTGATCGCGAAGGGCCAGATCGGCGTCGCGACGATCGACGGCCCCGATCACACGTTCACGCCGGTGTGGTCGCACGCCGCGCTGATCGATCGCCTCGGAGCGATCCTCGACGCGCCCGTGTCATGAGCCGCAGCAAGGCCGCCACGGTCCCGCCGCCCGACAACGTCCGGCGGGCGCTGTCGGGCCAGATGCTCACGCTCGACGGCGTGCGCGGCATCGCGATCCTGCTGGTGCTCGCGCACAACCTCAACGTGATCGCGGGCCCGCAGTCGCGGCCCGGGCACGTCATCGATCTCGTCGACGACCTCGGCTGGGTCGGGGTCCAGCTGTTCTTCGTGCTGTCGGGGTTCCTGATCACCGGCATCCTCCTCGACACCCAGGACTCCGACAACTACTACCGCTCGTTCTTCGGGCGGCGCGTGCTGCGCATCTTCCCGCTGTACTACGCGACCCTCACGGTCGCGTTCCTGGTGCTGCCGATCTTCACGGTCCATCACCCCGACGGCACCCACCAGGTCTGGCTGTGGACGTACCTGTCGAACTGGGCCGAGCCGACGGGGCGGGGGTGCGAGGCGTTCCCGCACTTCTGGTCGCTCGCGGTCGAGGAGCAGTTCTACCTGGTGTGGCCGTTCGTGGTGCGCGCCCTCAACCGCCGCCACCTCGCGATGCTGTGCACCGGGCTGTTCGTGGCGGCGCTCGCGATCCGCGTCGGATTGCGGCTCGGCGGCGTCGGGCCCGAGCCGGTCTACATGTGGACGATCTGCCGGATGGACGCGCTGGCGGCGGGCGCGCTGCTCGCGACGCTCCTGCGCATGCCGCGCGCCGCCGAGCTGGTCAAGCGCTGGCGCTGGCCGCTGGGCTGGGCGGCGATCATCATCGCCGTCGGCGGGTTCGTGATCACGCGCGGCGATCCGCGCACGACCGTCATGTCGCAGACCATCGGCTACACGATCCTCGCGGCGGCGTTCACCGTGCTGGTGTTCGCGGCGGTGCTCGCGGAGTGCCGCACGCGCGGCGCGCTGCGGGCGTTCCTGCGCTTCCGGCCGCTGCGGATCTTCGGCACGTACAGCTACGGCCTCTACGTCTTCCACACGCCGCTGCACAAGTTCGTCGCCGAGCCGATCCTCCACCGGTACATCAACCCCGAGGAGGTCGGGGCCAAGGTCGGGACGCTGTACTTCGTGCTGGCGACCGCGGCGACGCTGGTGCTCGCGGTGCTCTCGTACCACCTGTTCGAGAAGCCGCTGCTCAAGCTCAAGCGCTACTTCGTCGCCGACAGGAACAACGTCGAGGCGCGGCCGTGATCCCCGAGACCGTGGCCGAGTTCGGTGGGTACACGACCACGATCGTCGGCGAGCCGGCCGGCGCGCGGGTCGCGATGATCCTGGTGCACGGCACCGCGATGACGCCGGCGGATCTCGCGCCGTTCGCGCACTCGATGGCGCTGCCCGGGCCGACCTACCTGCCGCTGGGCCCGATCGACAGCGAGCTGGTGCCGGGCGTGCCCCAGGGCCGCGCGTGGTGGCCGACCGATGCCGCCGAGCGCCTCGCGTGCCTGGCCCAGGGCGCGCGCGATCTCGCCGACACCCACCCGGTCGGGCTCGAGGCCGCGCGCGCGCGCTTCGACGGTCTGCTCGACGCCGTGCTCGCGACGGGCGTGCCGACGATCGTCGTCGGGTTCTCGGCGGGCGGCATGCTCGCGTTCGACGCGCTCGTGCACCGCGCGCGGCCGATCGCGGCGCTCGCGCTCCTGTCGTCGTGCCGGATCGGCGCGGCCGCCCACGCCGCGCTCCTGCCGCAGCGGCCGCTGGCGGGCGTGCCCACGCTCATCAGCCACGGCGACGCCGACGACGATCTCGCGTTCTTCGCCGGGGAGGCGCTGCGCGACGCGGCGATCGCCGCGGGCGCCGACGTCACCTGGCTGCCGTTCGCCGGTGGCCACCAGGTGCCGCTCGTGGTCTGGCGACGGCTGCGCAAGCTCGCGCTCGCGATCGCGCGGCCGTAGCGGGGCGACGCTCAGGTCGTCGTCTGCGCCGGCACCGGCGCCGGCGTCGACTTCACGCCGACCGCGCCTTCGATCCGCTGCAGGCGGCCGAGCATGTCCTCGCGCATCTCGGACGATCCATGGGGACGTGCCCGTCCCCTCTGGCGGGGGCAAGCCCCGCCATTCACCCAAGGCCGTGCGTCATCGCACGGCCCAGGTTCAGTTCGTCGTCGCGCGGCTCGGGCGCGGTGTGCCTCAGGTCGTCGTCTGCGGCGGCACCGGCGCCGGGGTCGACTTCACGCCGACCGCGCCCTCGATCCGCTGCAGGCGGCCGAGCATGTCCTCGCGCATCTCGTCGATCTTCTCGTGCAGATGCGCGACCTCGAGCTCGGCCTTCACGTTGATCTCGTACTCGATGTCGGTGCGCACGCGATCGCGCGCCGACTGGCGGTTGGAGCTGAACAGCAGCAGCGTCGACAGGATGATGGCCTCGAGCGAGACCGCCATCGTCAGCAGGCCGAACGGGTACTCGTCGAACGGCTTGGGCAAGGACAGGTTGAGCCCGATCCACAGCGCGAACATGCCGACGTGCAGCACCAGGAACGAGATCGAGCCCGAGAAGTTGGCGACGGCGTCGGCGACGCGGAGCACGATGCCGCCGCGATCGGCCTCGATCTCCTCGTTGGCGTTGCGGGCGACCCGCGTGCGCAGCAGCATGTCGGCCTTGCGGGTCATCGCGCCCATCGCGCCGAGCATGTGCAGCGCCGCCTCGGGCCGCTTGGTCACGAGCAACAGCAGGTCCTCGCGATCGAGCTCGATCAGCTCCGAGTCCTCGGCCGCGATCGCCGAGGCCGAGCGCGGGCCGGCGTCGAGCATCGCCAGCTCGCCGAAGACGTCGCCGGGGCGGGCCTCGGTCAGCGTGATCTTCTGACCGGCGTGGTCCTTGATGAAGATCTCGACCTCGCCCTTCGAGACGATGTACATCGCGTGGCCCGGGTCGCCGGTGCGGAACAGCATCTCGCCCTTGGTCAGCGATCGCCGGTCCACGACCTCGGCCAGCAGCTTGGCCTCGTCGGCGTCCAGGGACTGGAACAGCGGGATCTCCGACAGGAGCTCGAGGTCTGCGGCCATGGTGTCTACGCTACCGCAAGGCCCGGGTCCGCCTCCACGCGCGACGCGAGATTCCCTGATCCCGCGGGTCGGGTTCGCGGCTCACGTCGAGCCGAGCAGGTTCGCGAGCGCGCCGAACAGCGGCTCGGCGAGGTCGCCGTCGTCGATCGTGAGCTCGGCGAAGTCGTCGCGGCGGAACGCCAGCGCGCGGATCGTGCCGCGCGGCTGCGCGAGGTGATCCTTGTCGATCGACGGGCGCTCGGGCAGGAGCGACTCGGGGTAGACGAGGTCGCCGGGGCCCTGGACCTGGCCGTCGCGCTCGACCTGGCCGTCGAGGATGAGCCAGGCGACGCGGTCGCCGAGGGTCGCCGCCGGCACGCGCTCCTCGGGCCCGAGCTCGCGCTCGGTCGCGATCCGCAGCGCGCGCAGCCGCTGGGCGGCGGACAGCCCGCCGAGGAACCGGCTCTTCGCGAGGCACGCGTTGTCGCGCTCGCGGCGCTCGGGCGGGACGCGGATCGTGCCGACCTCGAGCACCTTGATGACGATCGCGGTGGCGTTGTCGGCGCCGCCGCGCTCGAGCGCGAGCTCGACCAGCTTCTGCGCGGCGCGGCCCGGGCTGGGCTGCGAGCTCAGCACCGCGCCGACCTCGGGCTCGGTCACGTACTCGCTGATGCCGTCGGAGCAGAGCAGGAAGCGATCGCCGGGATCGAGCGGCAGCACGAAGGTCGGCACGGTCGTGCGGTCGCCGATCCCGAGCGCGTTGGTGAGCACGCCCTTCCAGCGCGACTCCTCGCCGCCACCGGCGCCGACGTCGATGCCGGCCGCGGCCAGGCGCGCGAGCAGCGTGTGGTCCTCGGTCAGCTGGATCGCGATGCCGTCGCGCACCAGGTACGCGCGCGAGTCACCGGCGTGCGCGAAGACCGCGGCGCCGCCGGCGATGAGGCAGCCGACGAAGGTCGTGCCCATCCCGCGCTTCTTGGGATCGGCGTGGGCCTCGGCGATGATCTGGCTGTGCGCCGCGTACACGCCGCGCCGGATCGTGTCGATCAGCGCCTTCTTGGCGTCCGGGGTCGCGCCCTGGGCAAAGCGTCGGGCCGCGGCCTGGACCTCGCGCCCGCCCCAGCGCTCGCGCACGACCCGCGATGCCAGCCCGCTCGCGACCTCGCCGGCGGCGTGGCCGCCCATGCCGTCGCAGACCGCGAACAGCCCGAGGTCGATGTCGACGACGTGCGCGTCCTCGTTGTGCTCGCGGACGTTGCCGACGTGGGTCGCGGCGCTCGCGACGACGGTGGTCGTGTGCTCGCTCACCCGGCTCCGATTCTCACACGATTCGCGGGCGCTGTGCGGGCGGGATCACAGCCAGCGCGCCTTGATCCACCACAGCAGGCCGGCTGGCACGACCACCATCGAGGCGAGCATCGCCCACATCCAGCGATCGTCACCCATCGGCAGCCCCGTGAAGTTCTGCCCGAAGAACCCGACGATGAAGCCGAGCGGCAGGAACACCGCCGAGAAGATCGTCAGCCGCTTCATCACCTCGTTGGTGCGCGAGGTCTGGAGCGCCTGGTAGGCGGCGATGATGTTGTGGCACTGGTCCGAGACGTCGGCGACGCGCTTGGCCAGCCGCGCGACGTGATCGGCGACGTCGCGCAGGTACTGAGCGGTGCGCGGCGTGATGCGGCTGTCGGGGTGGCGGTGCAGGGTGCGCACCGTGTCGCGCAACGGCTCCAGCACGCGGGACATCGCCGCCGCCGAGCGCCGGCCCTTGAAGACCGGCGAGAGATCGAGGACGACGTGCTCGTGCTCGATGATCCGGGTCTCGAGCTCGTCGAGGACCTCGGCCAGGCGATCGACCAGCGGCTCGGTCGCGTCGACCATCGCGTCGATCTGCTGGTACAGCGCCCAGCTCGGGCCGCGCTCGAGCACCGCCGGGCTGGCCGCGGCCTTGGCCCAGATGTCGTCGAGCGCCGGCAGCTTGTTGTCGTGGACCGTGACCAGGTAGCGCTCGCCGAGGAACGCGTGGACCTCGTGGATCTGGATCTCGTACGGCTGGTCCTTCACCGCCGAGAAGCCGTGGATCACGACGAACAGATGATCGTCGTAGTCGTCGACCTTGGACTCGAGGCCATAGTCGGCGCAGTCGGACAGCGCCAGCGAATGGAACCCGAACCGCTCCTTCAACAGCGCGAGCGCGCCGGGATCGGGCGCGACCAGATCGATCCAGCGCACCGTGCCCTCGGGCGGGAGCGCGACCGCGGCATCGCCGGTCGAAGGGACGAGCTTGCCGTCGGCGGTGAGATCGAGAACCTCGAACACGCCGGCAGCATACTCGGGATCCACTACTCGCTATCGCCGCGAGCCGCGCGCAGCTTGTAGCCGACGTTGCGCACGGTCTCGACCAGCGCGCCCGCCGACGCGCCGAGCTTGGCGCGCACGCGCCGCACGTGGATGTCGACGGTGCGGGTGCCACCGGCGTACTCGTAACCCCAGACGCGCTCGAGCAGCTGGTCGCGCGTGAACACGCGGCCGCGGTGCTGCGCGAGGAAGCGCAGCAGCTCGAACTCCTGGTGGGTCAGATCGACGGTGCGTCCGGCGAGCCGGACCTCGTAGCCCGCGACGTCGATCACCAGCTCGTCGATCTTGAGGACCTCGTCGGAGCCGAACGTCGCCGTCTTCCAGTCGACCTGGCGCAGCCGCGCGTAGAGCTCGGCGGGCACCAGCGGCATCAGCACGAAATCGTCGAAGCCGACGGAGAAGTCGAGGGCGGGCAGGCGGGCGACGGTGAGGGCGACCAGGGCGGGGGTGTCGGCGAGTACCCCCCCGCCGCGCATCTTCTTGACGGCGCGCTGGGCGCGGACGAGATCGTCGCCGGCCTCGATCACGACCAGGTTCGGAGGCGCGCGCAGGAGCGCTTCCTCGTCGAGCCCACCGAGATCCATGCGGCCGCAAACGACCGCGCATCCGAGGTTGTCCAGCACCGATGCCACCGACTCCGGATCGCTCCGGGTGGTGTCCGGCTCGGCGCAAATGACGACTACCTTCACTCCACCATCTGTCCAGGGATGACCCGGCGCGTCAAGCCGTCCTCGCATGACCCGTGCTCACGAAGCGGGATCGCAGGGTCACGGCTGTTGCCAGGAGGCTGGCGTATGTAAGAATCGGGTCTCAGATGGAAGAGTTCCATTGCTCGTTCTGCGGAAAGCAGCGACGCGAGGTTCGCAAGCTGATCAGCGGCCCTCGCGTGTTCATCTGCGACGAGTGCGTGACGCTGTGCAACGACATCCTCGCAAAGGAAGAAGCTGCGGAGCGCCCCAAGTATCCGCCGCCGAAGGCCATCGTCGAGGAACTCGATCGATACGTCGTCGGTCAGGCTGATGCCAAGCGCGCTCTCGCGGTCGCGGTCTACAACCACTACAAGCGCATCGGATTGCGCGGCAAGTCGAGCGAGACCGAGATCCAGAAGGGCAACATCATGCTGCTCGGGCCCACGGGCTCGGGCAAAACCCTGCTCGCGCAGACCCTCGCCAAGAAGCTCGACGTGCCGTTCGCGATCGCGGACGCCACGACGCTGACCGAGGCGGGCTACGTCGGCGAGGACGTCGAGAGCGTCGTGAAGGCGCTGTTCCGCGCCGCTGGCGGCGATGTCGAGAAGACCGCGCGCGGCATCATCTGCATCGACGAGATCGACAAGATCGCGCGCAAGGGCGGGGCGCCCAGCACGACCCGCGACGTGTCCGGCGAGGGCGTGCAGCAGGCGCTGCTCAAGATCCTCGAGGGCAAGACCGCGACGATCACGCCGGATGGCGCGCGCAACCGGCCGCAGCAAGAGCTCATCCAGATCGACACGACCGACATCCTCTTCATCTGCTGCGGCGCCTTCAACGGCATCGAGGACACGGTCCGCCGCCGCGTCGGGCAGAAGGGCCTTGGCTTCGGCGCGATGGTCGGCACCGCGCTCGACGACAAGGATGCGCTGCGCCGCCAGGCGCGGACCGAGGACCTGATCAAGTTCGGCATGATCCCCGAGTTCATGGGGCGCCTGCCGGTGATCGTCTCGTGCGACGCGCTCGATGTCGACGCGCTGACCGAGGTGCTGTGGCGCCCGAAGAACGCGCTGTCGCGTCAGTACCAGCGCCTGTTCGACATGGAAGGCGTGAAGCTGACCTTCCGGCAGGACGCGCTGCGCGCCATCGCCGAGGAGGCCTCGCGCCGCGCCTCGGGCGCCCGCGGCCTGCGCGCGATCCTCGAAGAGGTGATGCTCGACGTGATGTACGATGCCGCGGTCGACCCGAGCTCGTGCTCGAGTCGAAGGCCGCGAGCTGATCGCGTAGCCTTCACGCGACGGAACGGGCGGGGAGATCCCGCCCGTTGCTCGTTTCGGTTACCCGGCCGCGAGCCAGTAGGCGTCGATCGCGACCAGCGCCGCGATCGCGCCCGCCCGCGCGATCGCCGCGCCGCGGCCCGGCAGCCGCGCGAGCCACACCAGGCCGAACGCGGTCAGCGCGAGCTTGACCATCGCGAAGGCCCACGGCGTCGCCAGCAGCGGCGCGAGCACCGGGTTCAGCTCGTCGAAGTGGCCGGCGTGGACAAGGCTCGCGTGCGCGTCGATGGCGGACAGGCCGAGGCCCGCCACGACGAAGCCGATCGCGCGCGACGCGCTGGCGTCATCGGCGCTCACCGCTTGGGCGCGTTGCAGATGACCGCGTGACCGCCGGACTGCTCGCACTGGTACAGGGTCGCGGTCGTGCCGATCGAGCAGCAGACGGAGGCGCACTCGCCGACCGCCAGCTCCTTCGCGCAGGTGCCCGGCGCCGTGACGTACGCGTCCGCCTCGCCGAGGCAGCAGACCTGGTCGCTGCTGCCGCCGCCGATCGGCGCCTCGCCCGGCGCGGGCGGGACCTTCTCCGAGTACGTCCGGCCGGTCTTCCAGTTGAAGTCGTCGAAGCGCTGCGAATAGGCGAGGGCGCGGATACGGGCGGCCTTGCACTGGGCGTCGGTGAGCTTGCGGTTCTTCCAGGTCACGAAGCTGGGGCCAGGGCCCATCAAGTTGCCATCGACCGGCAAGCCCGTCTGCGGATCGGTCTCCTGGTCGAGGCCGAGGGCGCGGCCGAGCTCGTGCGCAGTCTGGGTCAAGGGCCGAACAACCGCGATCTCGACCTGGTTGCTGCCAATGGGGGTGGCAGCGAAGCCCTTGCACGACTGCGCATCACCGTACGAGACATAGAGCGGCTGCAGGTCTTTGATGATGTAGTCGCGCAGCGCCGGGGTTCCGGCGAGCTCTTTGCTCAGCGCCGCGATCGGGTCCCCGAAGACGTTCGCCGAACACTTGTTGACCCAGTTCTTGTCGAGCGTGCCGACGAAGTAGCCGACCTCCTGGAACTGGATGCCGCACTGGGTCCACACCTCGTCGGGCGGCAACTCATCAGCGTCGACCGACCGTGAATTCACCTGCGTGTCGATATCCGCGGCCAAGAGCTGGTTCGCGCTCCCCAGCGCCAGCGGCGTCATCTTGGTGCCGTCGGTGCGCCAGTACGGGGTCGGCGATGCCTGCGAGTCGATCGACAGCTGGTTGAAGTCGAACATGTTGCGCGCCCCGTAGACCTGGTCGACCACCGACACCACCGGGGTCGGGTTCGAGGGCTGGTACCAGAGGCCGACCACGACCGGCACCACGAGCACGTCATCGGCGAGCTTGACGTAGGTGGCGTTCTTCAATCCGAATTGGTCGCCGCCCGCGTCCTGCCCAGTGAGGCTCAGCGCGTAGGTGTTGCCGTGAACCAGCACGCCCGCGCGTCCCCCGACATCGGCGATGCCGGGACCATGGAAGAAGTCGGTGGGGAGGATCTGGGAGTTCTGGAAGACGAAGTGCCAGCCGTGCTCGCGCAGCTCGTCGATCGTGAAGTGACCGCCAAAGCTCGTCCAGGCGCCGTTGTCCAGGAACGGGGTCAAGGGCTGCCCCTTCACCGTGGCGTCCTTGAACTCGAGCTGGCCGCCGAACGCGAGGTTGTCGCGCTGGACGATGACCGGGTCCGCGTAGGTTCCGGCGCCGGTGGTGCCCGGGGCGACATCCGGTGGATGGACCCCGAGGCACGCATTGGGCGCCCCGAGCGAGAGCCCGACGAGGCAGGAAGCGCCGAGGAGGGCGGTGGTGCGCGTGCGGACGCGCGGAGTTCGAACCGTGGATTGGGTCATCTGCGGGGAGACCGCCGCCACGATGCGATGTGACCCCTGATGCGACGAGCGCGATCCGCGCTGTGACCGGCGCTGCGCTCGCGCCGCGCTGGCGCGAATCGGGTTCCCAGTTCGCGCGCGCTGCGTGTTACTCGCCGCCGCCGTACGGGCCGTTGTAGCCGCCGTAGCCGGCGCCGCCGTAGTACGCGGTCTGCGGGCCGACCAGCTCGTCGACCTTCTTCGACAGGTTGTCGTCGAGGTCGACGCCGCGCGAGCGCAGCTGCGAGGCCGCGGCCTGGCGCAGGCTGGCGTCGCCGTTCTGGTCGTTGAGCAGATCGATGAGCGCGCGATCGATCTCGGCGCCGCCGTTGTACGAGGCGTAGATCGCGGTCTGCGCGACCTGCGGGTCCTTGTCCTTGATGAGGTTCGCCAGCGTCTGGCTCGAGCGCGGATCGTCGATCTGGCCGAGCGCGTTGACCGCGGCGATCTTCTCCTCGTTGGTGCCGGTGTTCGCGGCCGACATCAGCGCGTCGGCGGCCTGCTTCGAGCCGACCTGGCCGAGGGCGCCCAGCGCGGCGGCGCGGACCTGCGGATCGCTGTCGCGCGTCAGCCCGATGATCGTGTCGGTCGAGCGCTCGTCGCCGGCCTGGACCATCGCCTGGACAGCGGCGGCGCGGACCTGCGGATCCTGCGAGGTGGTCGCCGAGGCCAGGAGGCGGCGCGCGTCGGCGCTGCCGATGTTGACCAGCGCCCAGGCCGCGTTGCGCGCGAGGTCGGGATCGCTGCCGCGCAGCGCCTTGTCGGCGAGGGCCATGCCCTCGGGCGAGCCCGAGTTGATGAGCAGCTGCATCGCCTGCAGCTTGACGCTCGGCTTGCCGCTCTCGGCGGCCCTGGCCAGCGCCGCGCGGACCTCCGCCGACGAGCCCATCTGGCCGAGCGCGCCGACCGCGGCGGCGGCGAGGTTCTCGTCGTCGCCCGAGACCGCGCCGAGCAGCGCCTGGCGCGCGTCGTCGGTGCCGATCCGGCCGAGCGTCCACGCCGCGCTCTGCGCCTCGTCCTTGCGGCCCGAGAACAGCGAGTCCATGAGCAGCGCGGTCAGCGCCGGATCGCCCGGCCGCACCTGCGACAGCATCTCCATCGCCTGCGTGCGGGTCTGGCCGTGGGCCTTCTGCGCGATGTCGAGCAGCGCGTTGGTGGCCTCGGGCGCGCCCGAGTCGGCGAGCATCTGCATCGCGAAGTTCTTCTCGTTGCGCGAGCCGCTGGTCGCGAGCTCGATCGCGAGCTTCACGGCCGCGGGGTTGCCGCTCTTCACGAGCTGCGGCAGCACCGCCTGGCGATCGCGCACCGAGCCGTGCTTGATCACCTCCATCAGCGCCTGCTCGACGTCCTCGCCGTGGAGCTGGGTCAGCGCCCCGAGCACCATCGAGGTGTCGCCGGTGTCGGCCATCGCGACCTCGATGAGCAGCTCGCGCGCCTCGGGGCCGCCGAGCGTGGCGAGCGCCTGGGCCGCCGCGCCGACGGTGGTGCGATCGCCCGACTTCACCAGCTCGCCGAGCGCCTTGATCGCGTCGGGGCCGCCGAGCTGGCCGAGCGCCTGGACCGCGGCCCACTTCACCTGCTGCGCGCCGTTCTTGGCCAGGTCGATGAGGATCTTCGACGCCGCGGGATCGCCCGAGCGCCCGAGCGCGGCGACCGCGCTGGCCTGGGTCTGGGGATCGCCGTCCTGCGCCAGCGTGTGCAGGCGCTCGATGACCTGCGGGTCGGAGTCGCCGCCGGCCGAGAGATCGTAGAGCAGGGCGGCGACGTCGTCGCCGCCGAGGGTGGCGAGCGCGTAGATCGCCGTCGACTGGGCCGGGTCGCCGCGGTCGTGGGCGATCGTCGCCAGCGCCTCGCGCGCGCGATCCGCGCCGGTCGAGCCGAGCGCGCCGACCGCCGCCATGCGGATGTGCGGCCGGTCGTCCTTGAGCAGCTCGGTCAGCAGGTCGACCGAGCGCTCGCTGCCGATCTTGCCGATGCAGCCGATGATCGCCTCGCCCACGCCCGGGCGGCGATCGTCGACCATCGGCGCCAGCGCGTTGACCGAGTCGTCGGTGCCGACCAGGCCGAGCTTCTCGGCGAGGAGCGTGATCTGCTGGGGCGAGCGCGCCTTCTGGATCTGCTCGACCAGCGCGTGCTCCGACAGCCCGGCGGCGCCGGCGCTGATGTGGATCGTGCGGCGCATCAGCGCGTCCTCGGCGCTGCGGCTCCTGACCGCGGCGGCCGGCGCCGGCGCGGCCTCGCCCGACCGCCAGGACTTGACGGTCGTGAACCCGACGGCAACGGCGAGCGCGGCAGACAGGAACTTCCAGCGGGCGAGAGTCGTCACGGTCGGGCTCCTCGAAGAGTGGCGTCGATGTCCAGTGTCAGACGAACAACCGGAGGTATCGATCCATTCGACGACAATCGACCGCGGTTGAATCATTCGGAAATCGAACGGGATCCGCCGCTCCCGCAAGGCCAGTGGTCCTGGCACGTTGACGGGGTTCGTAAGGCTTCCGTAAGCTGTGTCCGATGCTCACACCCGACCAGACCGTCGAGCTCCGGGGCCGCCTGGAGGCCGAGCTGACCCGCCTGGCCGCCAACGCGCACCACGCCCTCGACTTCACGATGGACCGCGATCGCGACCGGATCGGCCGCGACTCGATGGACGAGTCGACCGAGGAGGAGCTGTACTCCACGCAGCTCCGGCTCCACGACCGCGAGACCTTCGTCATCGTCAAGATCCGCGAGGCGCTCAAGCGCCTCGAGGACGGCAACATCGACGAGTGCGAGGAGTGCGCCGAGCCGATCGGCTTCAAGCGCCTCATGGCCCGCCCCGTCGCGACGCTGTGCTTTGAATGCAAGTCGGCCCGCGAGCAGGTCGAAGCCGACGAGCCCATCGAGTAGGGCTCCAGATCGCAGCCGGATCTCCAGACAGAGCCCCGGTTTTTTGCGGTCCGTAGAAACCCTCTGCTATAGTCGGCCCGACCGGTGCGCGATCGTTACACCATCACGGAACGCCTCGACCAGGGCGGCATGGCGGAGGTCTTCCGCGGTGTCGCCGAGTCGATGGAGGGGTTCAAGAAGAACGTCGCGATCAAGCGCGTCCTTCCGAACCTGACCAAGAACCCCAAGTTCGTCTCGATGTTCCTCGACGAGGCGCGGCTCTCGCTGTACCTCCAGCACGCGAACATCGTCCAGGTCTTCGACATCTCGAAGACGCCCGACAACGCGTACTTCCTGGTGATGGAGTACGTCGACGGCTGCAACCTGAAGGCGCTGATCGAGCGCCAGAAGCAGCGCGGCAAGCGGCTCGAGGTCGCCCACTCCATCTACCTGATGATGGAGTGCTGCAAGGGCCTCAACTACGCCCACAACCTCGACAACCCCGAGACCAACGAGCCGCTCGGGATCGTCCACCGCGACATCTCGCCGCCGAACATCCTGCTGTCCAAGAACGGCGAGGTGAAGCTCGTCGATTTCGGCCTCGCCAAGGCCAACAGCCAGATCGAGTCGACCGATCCGGGCGTGGTGAAGGGCAAGTTCAGCTACCTGTCGCCCGAGGCCGCGAGCGGGCTCGAGGTCGACGCGCGCGCCGACGTCTTCGCGGTCGGCATCATCCTCTGGGAGCTGTTCACCGGCCGCCGCCTGTTCTACGGCGACACCGACTACGCGACCGTCGAGCTGGTGCGCCAGGCGCGCGTGCCGTCGATCGCCGCGCTGAATCCCGAGATCGAGCCCGAGCTCGAGGGCGTGGTCCGCAAGGCGCTCGCGCGCGAGCCCGACGAGCGCTACCAGAGCGCCGCGGATCTCGCCGATGCGCTCGCGCAGTTCCTGTTCTCGCGCCGCATGAAGGTGACGGCGCGCGACATCACGGCGCTGGTCCGCGACGCGCAGATGGAGCTGATGCGCAAGCGCAGCTCCGAGCCGAAGGAGACGCTGATCGACGCGCTCATCCAGGACGAGGTCGCCAAGCTGGCGTCGCTCGTCGGGGAAGAGCAGGTCGACGACGACGGCAAGAAGCAGTCGGCGGGCTCGGTCGGCCTCGATCCGAAGGAGTTCATCGACACGTCGTCGTGGGCCAACGATCTCGACAGCGAGGTCCGCAGCCCGCCGCAGCCGCAGGGCTCGTCGGCGCAGACGTCGAAGGCGCCGCCCAAGGCGACGCCGAAGCAGCCGCCGGTGCGGCCGCAGCCCAAGCCGACCCCGCCGCCGCCCGAGGTCGACTCGCTGTCGCAGATGCTCGAGCCCGACAAGACCGGCCTGCATCAGAACGGGTCGAACGCGATGACCATGGTCATCGTGCTCATCCTCGTCCTGGTCGCGGGCATCGGCGTCGGTCTGTTCGTCTTCAAAGACAAGCTGTTCTGATTCGCGGCTACGCCCTTCGGGCTGCCGCGAATCAGTCGATCCCAGGGCCCGTGCCGGGCCCCGCGTCGAGCAAGCTCCCGGCCGGGCGCGACAGTGTCGCGCTCGCGAGCACCCACGTCGTTCAGAACTCGTGCGGTCTCGTCGACGATCCCGACGTCGCCCGGCTACGGGTTGAGGTACGGATCCGCGGCCATCGTCCGGTACGCGGCGAGCGCCGCCGGCGACGAGTCGATCGGCCAGCTTCGCTCCTTCTGGATGTCGAACCAGACGAACGCCTTGATGAGCGGGAAGTCGCTCGCGAGCGTCGGCGCGATGCCTTCGATCCACGCCGCCTTCGAGCCGCCGACCTCGTCGCTGGCCATCTCACCGATGACGATCGGCTTGCCGCGCGCGGCGAGCAGCGGGTAGATGCCGGCGAAGACCTGCGGGAAGGTCTGCCACGCCTCGCCGGACACCGACGTGCCCCAGTTGTAGCCGTCGACGCCGGTCCAGTCGACGTACGCGTCGCCCGGGTAGTAGTCCATCGTGGTCGCGTTGGTGCCGTCAACGTCGGTGACGTTGGGCGCCCACACCCAGATCGCGTTGGTCGCGCCCTCGGCGACGAACAGGTCGTGGACGTGCCGCCAGGCCGCGATGTAGCGGGCCGGATCGTGGCCGCCCCAGCCCTCGTCGCCGTTCATCTCGGCGGCGAAGTCGAGGAAGAACCGGCCGAGCGTCTTCGCGCCGGCGGCGCGCGCGCGGATCATCGAATCGAAGCTGCCGGCGATGATCGCATCGAAGTCGATCGCGCCGGCGCCGTCGTCGGGCTCCCAGTTCACGAGCGGGATGCGGCCGTCGGCCTTGTCGCCGGTGATCGCGGCATCGGTCGGCCAGTCGTCGCTCCAGCCGACGTAGGTCAGGTGGATCGCGGGGCGACGACCGATGCGCGCGTCGGTCTCGGCGAGCGTGCCCGCGCCGTAGAAGTGGCCGAGCAGCGCGCCGTGCGCCGGCACCAGGATGTCTGCGGGCGCGGCGTCGGCGACGCCATTCGGGACGGCGTCGAGCTGCGCAGGCGAACTCGCGCCGCAGGCGGCGAGTCCGAGGACCAGACCGAGCGAGGTGCGCATCCCGGCAGCATGCCGATGCCGGGCGCGGTCGACAACCGCCGTGGTCAGCGCAGGTGCGCGAGCGCGGCGCGCGCGTCGGCGGCGTACTCGCCCTTGGGGGCGCGCTTGAGATACTCCTCGTACGCGTGGCGGGCGTCCTTGGGCAGGCCCGCGGCGGCGGCGGCCTGGCCGAGGCTGAACCAGGTGTCGAGGTTGTCGGGATCGAGCTCGGCGGCGCGGGTGAACGCCTGGGTCGCGGCCTTCGGATCGTTCTTGTCGGTGGCGATGAGGCCGAGGAAGACGTAGGCGTCGCCGAGCTGCGGGTCGAGGGTGGTGGCCTCGGTCAGGAGCTTGCGCGCGAGATCGGGGTTGTCGTCGAACCGGACCCGGCCCAGCCAGAACGCCGCGTCGGCCTGGGCGCGGGCGGGCGCGCGCTCCTTGACCAGCTGATCGTGGGCCGCGCCGAACGCGAGCTGGGCCTCGCGATCGTGGCTGAGGTAGTAGGCGACCCGCCCGGCGGCGAGGTTGGCCTCGGGCCGACCGTGGAACTTCTTGAGCACGTCGTCGAGCGTGCGGCGCGCGCCGAGCTCGTTCTTGCCGAGCAGGTTGGCGTCGATGAGCAAGAGGCGGCTCTCGCCGTCGTCGGGGGCGAGCGAGACCGCGCGCTCGAGCGCCTCGATCGCGGCGGCCGCGTCGCGGCCGCGCAAGGCGGTGCGGCCGCGCTCGCGCGCGACCAGCCAGCGCGGCGCCGAGGGCGTGGCCTCGGCGCGATCGAGCAGCGCCTTGGCGCCGGCGGCGTCGCCGAGCACGAGGTGGACGCGGGCCGCCGCGACCATGACGCGGCCGGCGGTGCTCGCGTCGGTGGCGAGCGTGTCGCGCAGCGCGCGGCTGGCCGGCGCGTCGCCGGCGTCGAAGGCGGCGAGCGC
>JAIOQA010000123.1 GCA_021413675.1 Deltaproteobacteria bacterium
GACGATGCCGCGCCGCCCGCGACGCCCGCGCCCGTCGCGCCCGTCGCGCCCGTCGCGCCCGAGCTCGTCGATCCGCCGCTGCCGGCGCCGCCGCTGGTCGTGCCGCGCGGCCACGTCGTGCTGCGGCTGTCGCTCGAGGCCAACCTCGCCACCGGCGCGGCGCTCGAGCCGATCTCGCTCGCGCCCGACGTGTGGGTCGGCGCCACCGGCCGGCTCGCGATCGGCGTCACCCACGCCACCAGCGCGCGCAACCGCATCGGCGCGGGGCGCGGCCTGTGTCTGCGCGGCACCGGTGCCGGCTGCCTCGATCGCTACGGCGGCGCGGCGGTCGAGGCCCGGTTCACGCTCCGCGATCACGGCGTCGAGCTCGCCGGCCACGCGGCGATCGATCTGCGCCACTTCCGCCCGAACGTCGTCGCGCTCGAGGTCGGCGCGATCGCGCGGTGGCGCGGCGGGCGCATGACGATCGTCGTCGCGCCCGACGCCTCGCTCGGCCTGACCAACGCCGCGCTCGACAACCGCGCGACCGCCAACCTGCCGATCCTGATCGCTGGCGCGGCCACGCCATGCCTGTCGCTCGAGGTCCGCAGCGGCATGCGCGGCCTGTTCGACGACTTCCTCGGCACGATCGAGGTGCCGCTCGCGCTCGGCGCGCGCTGGAACGCGCCGCACGACCTCGCGGTCGGCGGCGTGATCGGCTTCCCCAACGCGGCCGGCGCGGGCGGGACCTTCGCGACCCGCGTCGCCTCGCTCTACGTCGAGTGGCGCCGGTGACGCCGCACTCTGGTAACGTGCCGGCGGTGCCCGACGACGACGACCCCGCGCAGCGGCCGTTCCCGACGAGCATCTGCCACGGCTGCGCGCACCTGCGGCTGACCGGCAACAAGCGCGGCTCGATCTTCCTGCAGTGCGGCGAGCCCAGCCGCCCGAAGTACCTGCCCCAGCCGATCGTCCGCTGTCCGGTGCGCCGCGCGATCGCCGAGCCCACGCCATGAACCGCCTCGTCCGCGCGCTGCGCACGCCCCACGCCGCGCTGTTCGCGCTGTGCTTCGGCGCCTACGCCTACTTCTACCAGGCCGGCGGCTGGAACCAGAACAGCCGCTTCGATCTGACCCGCGCGATCATCGAGGATCGATCGCTCGCCATCGATCGCTTCGTCAACAACACCGGCGATCGCGCCAGGCGCGATGGCCACTACTTCTGCGACAAGGCGCCGGGCGTCTCGCTCGCGGGCGTCATCCCGTACCAGGTCGTCTACGCGCTCGCCGGCGATCCGCGCCCGAGCCCGGGCTACCTGGCGTGGGCGTCGTGGTTCGTGACCGTGATCGTCATCGCGCTGCCATCGGCGCTCGGCGTGATCTTCCTGGCGTTCCTCTTGCGTGCGCTCGGTCTGCGCGCCGGGCCCGCGCTCGGCGGCGCCGCGGTCTGGGGCCTGGCCACGCTCGCGTTCCCCTACGCCACGCTCTACTACGGCCACCAGCTGGTCGCGGCGCTGCTCGTCATCGCGTTCGCGATCGCGGTCCAGATCCGCAAGGGCATCACGCCCGCCACGCCCTGGCGCCTCGCCGCGATCGGCGCGACCGGCGGCGCCGCGATCGTCGTCGAGTATCCCGCGGCGCTGGCCGCGGTCGCGATCGGCGTGTACGCGGCGGTGCTGCTGCCGCGCCGCCACTTGCTGTGGATCGTCGCCGGCGGGCTCGTGCCCGGCGCGATCCTCGCCTGGTACCACGCCGCGGCGTTCGGCTCGCCGACCACCCTGCCCTACGAGTTCTCGACGATGCCGCACCGGCACATGGGCTGGTTCATGGGCCTCGGCACGCCGCAGCCGGTCGCGCTCTGGCACATCCTGATCTCGCCGTTCCGCGGGCTCCTGTTCGGCATGCCGTGGCTGGTGCTCGCGTTCCCGGGCGCGCGCGCGTGGGTCCGCCAGGGCGCGCGCGCCGAGGTCGCGGTGTCGGCGGCGGTCGTGCTGCTCTTCATCTGGCTCAACGCCTCGCTCGTCGACTGGGACGGCGGCTGGGCGATGGGCGCGCGCTACCTCGTGCCGTGCCTGCCGTTCGCGGTGGTGCTGTGCGCCGGCGTGCTCGCCGCGCCGCTGGGCGACACGACCCTCGCGCGCGCGCTGCGCGCCGCGACCCTCGCCGCGATCGCGTGGAGCGCGTTCGTGATGTTCGCCGGCACGGTCGTGCAGCCCGAGGTCGACGGCGCGATCCGCGCGCCGCTGTTCGGCTACCACGTGCCGCACCTGCTGCGCGGCGAGGTCTCGACCTCGACGCAGTCGATCGACATGGCCAACCACCCCAAGGTCGGCACGCGCCACGCGTGGAACCTCGGCGAGAAGCTCGGGCTGCCCGGCGCCGCGTCGCTCGTCCCGCTGTTCGCGTGGTGTATCGGGTTCGGCCTGCTGGTGCGCCGGCGTGCACGCGGTGCCACACCGACGTGACGCGGCGCGCGCGTGATGCTACACGGCACGTGCGCATGCCCGGTCGGGTCCTCATCCTCAACAACATCGTCGAAGACGATCCCTACGAGCAGGATCGCGCGCGCGGTCCGCAACCGCTGTCGTGGGATCCGACCCGCACGGCCTCCGATGTCTCCACGATCGCCGAGGAGCTCGCCGACATCGCGCGCGAGCTCACCGCCCGTGGCCACACCGTCGAGATCGTCAACCCGCGCGACGACCTCGGCGTGCTGACCGGCGCGATCACCCGGTTCGCGCCCGACGCGATCATGAACCTCGTCGAGAACTTCGGCGACGATCCGGCGCACGAGTACCACGTCGCCGGGCTCTACGAGCTCTACGGCGTGCCCTACACCGGCGCGCGCCCGGCCGCGCTCGCGCTGTGCCAGCGCAAGCACCGCACCAAGGCGGTGATCGCCGCGACCGGCCTGCCGACCGCGCGCTACCGCGTGGTCAGCGGGCGCCCCGGCGACGAGCACGCGCCGCGCGAGCACGGCCTGCGCTTCCCGGTGATCGTGAAGCCCGCGCTCACCGATGCGTCGGTCGGCATCGAGCTGGCCTCGGTGGTCCGCGATCAGGCCGCGCTCGAGGCCCGCGTGGTGCACGTGCTCGAGGAGCACAAGATGCCCGTGCTGATCGAGGAGTACATCGACGGCCGCGAGCTGCACTGCGCGATGATCGGCGGCGGCCCCGGCGCGCCCGAGGCGCTGCCGCTGCTCGAGATGGAGTTCTCGGACGAGATCGGCCCCGACGGCATCGCGCTGCCCAAGATCATCACCTACGACGCCAAGTGGGATCAGCACAGCCGCGACTTCTACGCGATGGACAGCCGGTGCCCGGCGATCGACATCGCGCCGGCGCTGGTCGCGCGCATCCACGCCGTCGCGATCCGCGCGTGGCACGCGGTCGGGCTGCGCGACTACGCGCGCATCGACATGCGCATCGATCCGGCGACCGGCGAGCCGTTCATCCTCGACGTCAACCCGAACCCGGATCTCGCCGACGGCGGCGCCTTCATGCAGTGCGCGGTCGCGAGCGGCCGCACCTTCGGCGGCACGCTCGACGAGATCGTCGGCTTCGCGCTGGCCCGCGGCCGCGCCAGCGGGCGGCGCCCGATGATCGCCCCGCGCTAGCCTCGCACCGCCCCGGTCATCGGCTGTTTCGCGACGGGCCCCGGCGTCCGCCGCCGAAGCCATGGAGCCGCGCGGTCCGCGATCGCCTCGATCGCGCCGCGCGCGTTGTGTGCGCCACCCATCGTCCCCTCCATCCCCTGCGCATGTGATCCAGGCGCCCGAGGGAGTCGTGCCACGCCGGCCGCCGCGTTGACCTGGCAATGTCCGGCGATCGACCCGCCTCGCGATGTCGCGAATCCGCGACCGCGATGTCGTGAAGCCGCGCGTCGCGTCGCCTCAGGGAGGACTCGAAGCCGCCAACACCGAGGTCCTTCATGCCAGCTCTCGTCCGTTCTCGCCTTGCCCGCATCCCGGCGATCGCCGCCGCCCTCCTCGTCAGCGCCACCGCCATGGCCGCGCCGCCAACCGGCGGTCCCGCGGGTGTCGCGGACGCGCCGTCCTCTGGCCAGGAGGTCGCGCCCCGGCAGGGGTCCGAGTTACTCGACGCCCCCGCACCCGCGGTGCCACCGCCGGCGAGCACCGAGGACGCCGCCCGCATGGAGCGCGCGCGGTTCTCCGGCAAGCGCATGGTCGTCGAGATCCTCGCGGGCGCCGCGGTGGGTTCGCTCGCCGCATACGCGACGTACAAGTCGCTGTGCGACGGCGAGGATTGCCTCGGCGCCGGGCTCGCCGGCGCCGGGATGAACTTCGCGATCACGCCGCTCGCGGTCTGGGGCGTCGGCCGGTGGATGGGCGGTCAGGGCAGCCTCGGCTGGACCTACCTCGGCGCGAGCGCCGCCCTCGCGCCCTTCAGCGCGCCCGGCCCCGTCGACGAGACGCCGGCCGACACGCTCCAGCGCGTCAACATCGAGCTCGCGGTGTCCACCCTGCTTCTGCCGGTGACGAGCGCCGCGTTCTTCGAGCTGTCCTCGCACGTGCGCTACGCCCGCTGGCGCGCGGCCGCGCGCGCCGGGGACGTCACGTTCGGCATCGCGCCCAGCTACGGCCGGCGAGGCGTCGACGGCGCGATGGGGAACCTGGCGCTCAGGTTCTAGCGCCGCGCGGCAATCTAGCTACTCCGCGCCGGCCATCTTGTGGCACTCGAGACAGCCGAAGCCCTTCGGGTTCGCCTCGCTGTACTCCTCCTGGCCGAGGAGCGCGGCCATCTGCGGCTTGAGCTCCTTGCCCATGAACTCCGCCATCTTCTGCTGCTCGGGCGTGAGCTTGTCCATCGCCGAGAAGTCGAGCTTGAAGAGGTCCTCGTTCGGCATCTCGAACGAGCCGTCCTCGACGCCCTTGCCGTGGCACAGCACGCAGTCGGGCTTGGCGTACTTGACCGGATCGAACTTCGTGAACAGCGCGCCCATCTCGGGCATGACGCGGGTCTTCATGAAGTCCATCTTCTCGGCGTGATCCATGTCGTCGAACTTCTTCGTCGACGCGACCGCCGAGCCCGAGCCGGGGTCGGCGACCTGCGGGGTCTTGGAGCCGCACGCGGCGAGAGCGAGGAGCGAGGCGAGAGCGAGGGAGAATTTCATGCGCGGCATCCTACGCCCGGTCGCGGCGCCGTCGCGCCTTTCAGGCGATCGGAACGGACTGTTCCGCCGCCGCGGGCGCGTCCCTGCCGATCGCGTCGCGGAGGCTGGCGAGGCCGGCCGCGCGGACCTTGCGGGCGAGGCCGCGGTGGATCGCCCGCGGCCACATCGGGCCACCATAGATGAAACCGGTGTACGCCTGGATCAAGGTCGCGCCGGCGGTGATCCGGGCCCACGCGTCATCCACGCTACCGATCCCGCCGACGGAGATCAGCACCAGCCGATCGCCGACCCGGGCGCGCAGCCGGCGCAGCACCTCGAGCGATCGCGCGGTCAGCGGCTGCCCGGACAGGCCACCGGCGCCGAGCGCGGCGACCGCGTCGGCGGGCGTCTGCAGGCCCGCGCGGCCGATCGTCGTGTTGGTGGCGATGATGCCGTCGAGGCCCTGGGCCAGCGCGAGATCGGCGACCGCGTCGATGTCCTCATCGGCGAGGTCGGGCGCGATCTTGACCAGCAGCGGCAGGCGCTTCGCGGTGACGCGATCGCACGCGGCGCGCACCGCCGCGAGCAGCGGCCCGAGCTTCTCGGTCGCTTGCAGGTTGCGGAGGCCCGGCGTGTTGGGCGAGCTGACGTTGACGACGAAGTAGTCGGCGAGCGGCGCGAGGCGCTCGGTCGAGGACACGTAATCGGCGATCGCGTCGTCCTCGGCGACGATCTTGGTCTTGCCGATGTTGAGGCCGATGATGCCCGCCGGTCGCCGCGCGAGGCGCGCGGCCGCGACCGCGGCGCCGCCGTTGTTGAAGCCGAGGCGGTTGATGAGCGCGCGATCGCGCGGCAGCCGGAACATGCGCGGCTTGGGATTGCCGGGCTGGCCCTGCGCGGTGATCGTGCCCAGCTCGACGAAGCCGAAGCCGAGCGCCAGGAGCGCGCGCGGGCCCTTGCCGTCCTTGTCGAAGCCCGCGGCGAGGCCGAGCGGCCCGGGGAACTCGCGGCCGAGCGCGGTCACGCGCAGCGCGGGATCCTTCGGCGCGCACCACCAGGCCCACAGCGCGCGCATGCCGGGGATCGCCATCATCACGCGCAGCGCGCCGAAGCTGACCCGGTGGGTCCATTCCGTCGGGAGGCGCTGGAGCAGGAGCCAGTAGAAGAAGCGGTACACCGTTCACCTCATCGACGCGCGCGCGGCGCCGCGGCGCGCGGCGCGGGTTTCGTCACCGACTTCCTGGGCGCCAGTTGCTTCGCCGGCTTCTTCGCCGCCGGCTTCTTCGCCGCCGGCTTCTTCGCCGCCGGCTTCTTCGCCGCGACCCTGTTCGCCGCCGGTCTCTTCGCCGCGACCTCCTTCGCCGGCGCGTTCACCGCCGTCGCCGGTCCCGCGCCGATCAGCGCCGCGCGTCTCGGGCCCGCGATGTTGCGATACCCCTCCTCGACGAGCGCCGCGATCTCGGTCCAGTCCTCGCTGCCATCCTTGATCGCGACCGCGACCCAGCCGTGCTTGCCCACGTACGGCGCCACCGCGAACCGCGGATCGCTGGCCACCAGCGCGGCCTGCTGATCCTTGTCGAGCTTCACGTTGAAGCTCCAGCCGTCGTCATCGGGCCAGCGGCTCCAGCCGGTGAAGATCTTGTCGCCGACCCGCAGGTGCGGCGCGCCCCACGTCATCGTCACCTGGGTCTCGGGCAGCGCGAGGCACAGCGCGCGAAACCGCCGGTACGTCGGGTGGTCGGCCATCGCGCGGAACGTACACCAAGCGCCGCGCCGCTGACCGCGTCCCGCCTCGCGCGCTTCACCCGCTCGGTTCGCCTCGCGCGGCGCGAAGCTCGCTCACCAGGTGACGACGTGCTGGTTCTCGGGCACGCGGTTGCACGCATCGGTCGACGCGTAGGTCAGGTCGACGAACACGAGGTGGTGGCCGAGGTCGCTCGTGACGCGCGCGATCCGCGACGGTTGCACGCACACCTCCATGCAGTTGGGGCACAGCGCGTAGGGCGTCGCGACCCAGTCGACGTGCGGGCGCGCCGACAGGATGCGATCGCCATCGCTCACCACCAACCACGCGTCCGACCAGATCACCTCGATGCCATCGCGCACCGGCCCGCGCGCCATCCGGTTCTCGCCCTCGAGGTCGACCGCGCCGAAGTCCTCCATCGCGCGCCACCGGTAGCGCCGATGGGTCGCGGCGAGCCAGCGGTTGGCGGCCGCGATCGCGCCGCGCGACGGCGGGCGGGGATCGTCGCTGAGCGGCAGCACGACGTGCCGATCGATCACGCGGTCCGCGCGATCGCGGATGATCAGCGCGAGGTTCGGGTTCCCGCGGTTCATGTCGGGACGGATCTCGGCGTAGAGGACGGCGCTACCGTCGGCCGCGACCGCGGGCAACCGCGGCGCCGCAGGGCCGTGCGCGTCGTCCAGCGCGTCGTCGTCGCCCCAGCGCAAGGCCGGCAGCGCGATCGGCCCGAGGTCCGTCTCGTCGCCATCGGCCTCGACCTCCGGCGCGCGCGCGACCTCGCCGGCCGCGTCCGGCGCAGCGTCCGCGGCGACGGCGGCGTCGCGCACCGCGGCGTCG
>JAIOQA010000124.1 GCA_021413675.1 Deltaproteobacteria bacterium
CGATGGCGCTGGTGCTGGTGCTCACCGCCGCCGGGCTCGGGTATCTGCTGACGCGCGCGCCCGATACGCCGCACGCGGCGACCGCGCCGGTGATCGCGCCGGCGACGCTCGAGATCGCGAGCACGCCGCCGGGTGCGGCGATCTTCATCGGCGGCGAGCCGACCGGGCTGGTCACGCCCGCGACGCTCACCGGCGTTGGCCCCGGCGACCTCGAGGTCCGCGTCGAGTTGCCCGGTCACCAGCCCTCGGCGCGCGTGCTCGATCTCAAGTCCGGTGCGCGCGTCAGGCACACGTTCGAGCTCACCGCGGAAGAGGGCCGGCTTGCGCTCGGTGGACTGCCCCCGGGCGCGTCGATCCTGGTGGAGCAGGTCGCCCATCCGGCGGGTGAGGTCATCACGGTGCCCGCCGGCCGGCACGAGCTCCGGGTCGTGGTCGCGGGCGAGACCATCGCCCGGCAGACCATCGACATCGTCGCGGGACTCCAGGCCTGGGAGCTCCGCGGCCGGGACCTGGTGCCGCGATGAGCGAGATGTCGCCCCCGGTGCTCGATCTCCCGGCTCCGCGCCGGCACGGCGTCCACCTCGTCGCGCTCGCGCTCGTGCTGGTCGCGGTGGCCGCGCTCGGCTCGTACGTGACGCAGCGCCAGCTCGACGGCGCGCTCAGCGCCGAGGGCCGCGGTCACCTCGCGCACGGCCGCGACGTGTTCGCGCTCGCGCGCCAGCAGACGGTCGAGGGCATGGAAGCCCAGTGTCGGCTCCTCGTCGAGGATCCGCGGCTGAAGGCGACGCTGGCGACCGAGGGCATCGATCGCGCGACGATCGCCGACATGCTGGGCGACCTCGCCCGGCTGCGCTCGACTGGGTTGCTGGTCGTCCTCTCGCCCGAGGGCAGGGTGCTCGCGGAGGCCGGCGCCGCCGAGCTCGACGGGCTCGATCTGTCCGTGTCGAGCGTGTTCAAGAGCGCGCGCACGACCGCGGAGCCCGTCGGCGGTTCGTGGGTGATCGGCGGCAAGGTCATCGATCTGAGCATCATGGCGATCCGCTTCGACAACGCGGTCGTCGCGTACCTGGTGGTCGGCCAGACCCTCGACCGGACCCTGCTCGTCGAGGTCGCGAATGCGACCGGCCTGGCGTTCGCGCTCGTGGTCGGCGCCGACCTCACGCAGGTCTCCGATGACCGGATGAAGGCGCTGGCCAGCGCGCTGCCGCCCGCCGGTGTCGACGAGCGGCTCTTCGAGGTCGCTGGCGAGTCGTTCCGGGCGGTGTTCACCGATCTCGAACCGATCGGCCAGGCGCGACCGCGCCTCGCCGTGATCCAGGCGGTCGCGGTGACGCCCGAGGCGTTCGCGCCGCTCCGGTGGCTGCTGTGGCTGCCCTCGCTCCTCGTGCTCGTCGCGGTCGTCCTGACGGCGAGTCGCTTCACCTCTCGCGCGTCGTAGGAGGACTCTCATGCATCGCTGTATGCCTCTCTGGCTCGGCCTCGGCCTCGGCCTCGCCGCGCTCGCCGCGCGCCCTGCGGCCGCCGAGTCGGTCGATGAACCGCCGCCCTCACCAGTGGTCGATGCCCCGACCGCCGCGGACCCTGGCCCCGACTCCGCCGAGCTGCTCGGCCGCATCGACGACCTCGAGCAGCGGCTGCACACCGCCGAGGTCAGCAAGCGCGCGCGCTTCCCGGTGAAGATCACCGGCTATGGCGACCTCGGCTTCTTCGCGACCGGCGGCGACGGCTCGGGGCTGCGCCGCGACATCGGTCATCGGATGTTCCCGACGCGGACCCAGTACGCGTGGGTGTTCTACGGCGACCTGCTGGCGCCGATGGTCAACAGCCGAGGCGACGTCGCCGACCTCGGCGAGCTGCCCGGGGTCGATCGCGTCGACGCGATCAACGCCGACGGGAACCCGTCGTTCCTGGTCAACGAGCTCAACCTGACGATCAACGCCGGGCTCGGCGAGCGTGCGTCGTTCACCTCGAGCGTCAACTTCACGCCGCGCTCCGGTCACGACTTCGGGCTTGGCGACTCGGTCGATCTCGATCTCGCGCAGCTCGAGTGGCAGACGCGCGACGGTCAGACCTCGGTGTTCGTCGGCAAGGTCGACTCCGTGCTCGGCATCGAGTACCGGGCGCGCAAGGCGCCCGCGCGGTTCGGCATCACCCCGACGCTGATCGCGCGCTACACGACGGGCACGGCGATCGGCGTCAAGGCGCGGAGCAAGCTCGCCGGCGGTCATGTGATCCTGGCGGCCTCGGTCACCAACGGCTCCTTCGGCGTCGAGCAGTTTCACTTCTTCGACGAGGTCGACACCAACGCCTTCAAGACGCTGTCCGGTCGGGCCGCGCTGCGGCTGCCGATCGGCGACGGGCACCTCGAGCTGGGCCCGTCGGGCCAGTGGGGCGTACAGGACGGCGCCCGCGACGGCGCTGGCGCCATGTGGTTCGTCGGCGCCGACGCCGAGCTCGAGCTCGAACGCGTGGACGTGCGGGCGCAGTGGCTGACCGGCGGCGCGCCCGGCGACGCGCGCAGCATGACCTACGGCCTCGATCTGCGACAGGGCGGCTATCTCGAGGCCGACGTGATCGTGACACCGGTGATCGGGTTGCTCGGGCGTGCCGAGTTCCGCGACGCCGAGGTTCACGAAGGCTCCGAGCGGCTCTACATCACCAAGAACTGGCGCGCGACCGGCGGGTTCCGGTTGCTGTTGAGTCCGAACGCCATCGTCAAGGCCGAGTACTCGCACAACGGCGAGTACGGCGGCGTGCCCGCCATTCCCGACGACGTCGTCACGACGTCGGCGGTCCTCGCCTTCTGACCCCAAGGGAGCACTCATGAACCGTCCACGACGATTCCACCTGGCGCTGCGCGCGACCGCCGCGCTGCTGCTGATCGCGACGACCGCGCGAGAGACCCTGCCGCAGCCCGCGCGTCGGAGGCCGGCGACCCAGGCCGACATCGCGCGGCTCGAGCAGAAGCTCGCCGACCAGCAGCGGCTGCTCGACAACCTGGTGAAGCTGCAGCAGCAGTATCTGCAGGCGATGGCGGGGCTGATGCCGACACCGACGGACGTCCCGCCGTCGCCGCCTGCGGTGCCCGAGCCCGCGGCCCCCGAGGCCCCCGAACCCCCGGTGATCAAGCAGACGGTCGCCGCCGCGCCGCCGCGAGTCCGCAAGCCCACGCCCCGTCGCAAGGGCGTCGGCACCGTGGTGGGCAAGGTGAAGGGCGGCGGCGGCGACGCGTTCGTCTACATCGAGGACGTGGTCGCGACCGCGCATGGCGCCGCGTCGATGAAGCAGCAAGGCAAGCAGTTCGTGCCGCAGGTCCTGGTGGTGCAGAAGGGCACGCGCGTCGAGTTCCCCAACCTCGACGCGGTCTTTCACAACGTGTTCTCCGTGACCCCGGATAGCTCGTTCGATCTGGGCAGCTATCGCCAGGGCGAGAGCAAGAGCGTCACGATGACCAAGCCTGGCGTGGTGAACGTGTACTGCAACATGCACTCGCAGATGCAGGGCTATATCCTGGTCGTCCCCGGGAGTCTGTACACCCATGTCGGCCAGGACGGGTTCTATCGCCTGGCCAACGTGCCGGCGGGCAAGCACCGCCTGGTGACGTGGGCGCCCAACGCCAAGCCCGTCACGGTCGACATCGAGGTCGCCGACAACGCGGTCGTCACCGCGGAGGTCGACATCAAGCGCGGTCGCGCCAGTGCTCACCCCGACAAGGACGGGCTGCCGTACGGCAGCTACAAGGACTGATCATGTGGAACTTCTCATCACGCCTGTGCGCGGTCGTCGTCCCGCTCCTGTCGCTCGCGGTCGGCTGCGATGGCGCGGTCGATGGCTTCTCGGCCGACGAGTGGGCGCAGATCCAGCAACTCGGCCCGGTGCCGCTCGAGCTGCCGGCCGATCCTTCCAACCTGTACGCCGACGATCCGGCGGCGGCTGCGCTCGGACAGCGCCTGTTCTTCGAGAAGGCGATGGCGAACGCGCTCAAGTTCGGCGATAGCGGCCTCGGCAATGTCGGTGACAAGGGCAAGGTCGCGTGCGCGAGCTGCCACGACCCCAAGGCCTACTTCATCGACACCCGATCGCGCCCCAACGCGACCTCACTGGGCGTCGCGTGGACCCCGCGCAACTCGCCATCGCTGGTCAACGCCGCGTACTACCGCTGGCACGGGTGGACCGGCCGTGAGGACACGCTGTGGTATCAGGGCTCGACCGCGCTCGAGGGGGCGCCGTCGTTCGCGAGCTCGCGGCTCGATGTCGCCCACGTCGTGTTCCGCAAGTACCGCGCCGACTACGACGCGGTCTTCCCGGTATCGCTCGATCCGGCGCTCGATCCGGCCGCAGCGGACGCAGCGCGCTTCCCGGCGTCGGGCAAGCCCAAGGCCAACGCCATGGCCGCGGACGGGCCGTGGGAGGCCATGACGCCCGCGGATCGCGACGCGGTCAACCGGATCTTCACCAACACCGGCAAGGCGATCGAGGCCTACGAGCGCAGGCTTGTCAGCCGCAACGCGCCGATTGATGCCTACATCGCCGGGGACCTCGACGCGATCTCGCCGGCGGCCAAGCGCGGCCTGGCGCTGTTCCTCGGCAAGGCCGCGTGCGTGGACTGTCACTCCGGGCCGACGCTCTCCGATGGCCTGTTCTACAACACCGGTGTCGCGCAGACCGGGATCCCGCGCGCGGACGAGGGCCGGTTCGACGATATCGCCAAGCTCGTCGCCAGCCCGCTCAACAGCGCCGGCGCGTACAGCGACGACCCGACGTTCGGCATGGCGATGCTCGATGGCCTGGCGCCGACCGAGTCCGTGCGCGGCGCGTTCCGGACCCCGTCGCTGCGGCACATCGCCCAGACCGCGCCGTACATGCACAACGGCAGCCTCGCGACCCTCGATGACGTGGTCGAGTTCTACGATCGCGGCGGCGACGCGGCCGGGTTCTCGGGCGTGAAGTCGGTCGAGATGTCGCCGCTCGGCCTGACCGAGGACGAGAAGGCCGACCTGGTGGCGTTCCTCCGGACGCTCACCGGTGAGCCGGTGGCGGCGGAGCTCATGGTGGATACGGCGATCGCGGAGCGAGGGGAGCGGCGCCTGCGGGCGTCTCGCACGGCCCCAGGTGCGCCCGGGCCATAACCGAACGACGGAGGATTCGATGCAACGACAAACCTGGTCGACGACGCTCCTCGCGGTGGCCACGTTGGTGACGGCCACTGCGCGCGCGTCGCACGGCGACGAGGCCGCAGCCCCTGCGGAGGGCATGCGAACGACGAGTCAGGTCGCCGGCGCCGACGAGGTCAGCGGTGGGTTCCGCACGAGCGTGCCGTTCGCGCTGCCGGCGTTCCACGGGATCGGCCCCCGCCTCGCGGTCGCCTACTCGTCGCGCGGTGGCGTCGAGCTCGCGGGCAGCGGCTGGCGACTCGTGGGCGCGTCGTCGATCGAACGCCACAGCCCGGGCGGCGGCACGCCGCACTTCGACGATCGCGACCGTTACTATCTCGATGGCGAGGAGCTCCTGCGCTGCGCCGATGCACGCAGCGCGGTGCGCGAGTGCGCGAGCGAGGCGGCGGTCGCAGGCATGACGATGTTCACGACCCGCAGCGGCGCGGGGATCCGGATCGGGCTCGCCGGTGACGGCGATGACGCGACCACGGCGTGGCACGTCTGGTCGCCGTCGGGCATCCACACCATCTTCGGCGTCGCGCACACGACCCAGCGCGGGCATGCGTACCGGTGGCAGCAGACCCGGGTCGAAGACCCGAGCGGCAACGCCGTGAGCTACGACTATTACGTGACGGGCCCTGACGACGAGGGCGCGCTTGCGCAGATCGCGTATGGCCCCACCCGGGTGCTACTGGGATATTCGGCCCAGCCGGCGCCGAGGCCGCGCGCGGTCGGGGATGGCACGCTGGTGCAGCAACGGCGCCAGCTCGATTGGGTAGACGTGCAAGTGGACGGCGTGCGCCAGCGCGCCTATCTGCTTTCGTACCGCACGAGCCATACCACCGGGGCGTCCCTGCTCACATCGGTACAAGAATTCGGCTCCGACGCCGTGATGTCGACCTCCGGTCCCGCGTTCTCGGGCTCCGCGCTGCCGCCCACGACGTTCACCTACGACAACGACACGTTCCTCGCGGGCACGCCCGAGCGCGTGCTCCCGACACGGCCACTGCCTGTGCTGGTCGATGTCCCGACCGGGCCGACGATCACGGCATCGAGCCCGATCACGCTCCTCCCCGGGCAGCACGCGCGATACGTGACCGCCGACCTCAATGGCGACCTTCGCGCCGACCGCGTCTTGATCATCGAGGGGCCTGACGGTCTGAGCCTTCAGCCCAGGATCACGCAGCTGGACGGCTCTGATGTCGCGCAAGAAGGGCAGACGATCCCCGCCTACCTGCTCCGACCGCCCGCAGCAGGGTACCGCGTTGCCACGGGGGACTTCGATGGCGATGGCACGCCCGACCTGGCCGTCGTCGGGCTTGCGGCGCATCGCGACGATGGGCTCGACAACGTCGCCACGGCGCTCGCGCGCTATGACGGCGCGAGATTCGCGATCACCTACGACTTCGATGGCTTCGGCCTGGGCGTCGACGATGCGCAGAACGGGAACTCCGCCGAGCTCGTCACGGCGGGCGACTTCAATGGCGATGGCTTCTCCGATCTGGCGCTATCCGGGCTACATGAAGACCGCGCCCACATCGCGCTGGGCGATGGGCTCGGCCACTTTCTGGGTGGCGGGACCCGCAAGCTGCGCGAGGTTGGCGATGTGAGTCAGTGGGGCTTCGAGTCCGATGCCGACGACGTCCTCGACATCACCGCGAACGGATCGAGCCTCGTTTCCGCGGTCGTTCATCGCGAATACCGAACCGGATACTCGCCGTACGTGAACGCCGACGAGCGCTTTCTGTACTCGGCGTTTCTCGAGACGGCAGTCGACCAAAACCTCATCGACTTCAGGAAGATCGGCGGGCGATATGACAACGCCGCCCCCACCGTGAATGACGGCCATGGGTCCATCTGGCCGACCCTCTCGCCCACCAAGGTGCAGCTCGCCACGCGACAGTCCCGCGGGCGAACGATCATCGAGACGATCCTCTACACGACCTACTGGGGTTGGCCAGTCGCGTCCACGCTGCACGGCAACGAGCACTTCTGGGGCGTCTCACCCGGCCAGCTCCACTTCGCCGATCTCGACGGTGACGGCGATGACGAAGCCTATGGCTTCATCGATCGTTGCTACGAAGCCACCGCCAGCGAAGCCGCGCACACGACGCACTGGCTGGTGTGGTCGTCCTTCGATCGAAAGACGGACCAGCCTCTCCCCGGTCAGTCGCTGCAACTGCAGCCCTCGATGGGCTGCACCGGCAACGGCGTGGAGGACTTCTCGCTTGCCGACTTCGACGGGGACGGCCGCGCGGAGGTCGTCGCCACCGTGCGCGTCGGGCCACCGCCACTGACATGGCAGGACGGACGCGTCGCGTACACCATGCAGAACGCGATCTACCACCTCCCTGCCGCGCCTGGCTCGTTGGGGCGCTGGCTTCAGATGGATCTCGATGGAGACTCGCGTCGGGAATGGGTGCGGCTATCGACCGAGCCGAGCGGGCTCCGCATCGAAGGCTTTCTGCGGTACTCCGACGGCGGGCTGTCAGTTGCGGAGCCTGCCCATATCCCCTTCTACGGCGCAACGCCTCCCCTCGAGGCGTTTCGTGTCGCCGATGTCGATGGCGACGGGCGCGACGACCTCGCCCTGGTCGCGATGACCGGCGGACAGATGGCGTTCGTCGAGATGCACCTTGGCCCCGACCAGCAGTGGCGCATCGTCACCCACACGGCGGATGCTGAGGATCCACAGGCCGCGAACCAGGCCCGCTGGAACCTGATGGACACCGATGGGGATGGGGTCTCCGAATGGGCATTCGTTGCGTCGCACGCCAACGGCACGCCTTCGCCGGAGTGTCCATTTCCGCAGCTCGTTCGCCCTTGGGTGTATCGCGCCTCGTCTGGCGGAAGCAGCGATATGACGATGAGCCTTGGCGCCACGGTTTCGACGTGCGATGTCTTCCCGCAGTCGACGAGCTGGCGGGTCGCGGATCTCGATGGCGATGGCGCCGACGACCTTGTCGGCGCCTGGCCGGTCGTTCGCTCCAGTCATGGCCCCCAGACCAAGGTCGAGGCGCTCCTGTCGCGACGCGATGACTCCTTCGCGTCGGTCTCGAGCATCGTCGAGGGGTCGACGATGCCGCCCTCGGCCTGGCGCGTGACGGACCTCAACGGCGACGGCGCCAGAGATCTGCTGGCCTTCGGGCCCGAGATTCCTGACCTGGGTGCGCCCGCGGGCCTGGACGCTCGCTTCGGCCTGGCGCGGGGATTCGACCTGTCGCGGGACAGCCTCGTTCAGGACGTGACGCTGCCTAGCGTCGCGGTCGTGGCGCTCCTGTCCGCCGGCGACGGCACGATGCGAATGTCCATTCATCGCGATGTCGCGAACCTCGACGGGTTCCGCATGGGCGAATGGAAGCTCGCAGACGTCAATGGCGATCACTCGCCGGACCTCGTGCGGGTCGAGGGGCTGGACGCCGAGGCGGTCGCCTATCCTGCGGCGTTCGAGCGCGAGTGCAGGCAGGTCAAGTCGCCCGTCCCGTACTGCAGCCCGGATGATCCGCGCCACGACCACAGTCTGTGCCGAGATCTCTGGCAGCCTGCCACGACGGTGGGCGCGCGATTCAAGGCCACGCGGGACTTCTGCGACAGCGTCGCGGCGCCGCGGGTCTCGCAGACGCGGATCACCGTCCGCCCGATGACGTGGGGGGTGAGCGGGCTCGATCTCGCCACGTTCCGGGAGTCCTGGATCGCGGACCCCGATGCGGCACTCGCGGCGGTGGGAGCCCAGCTCGGCGACATCGACGCAGACCTGCAACCGGAGCTCTCCAGCATCCAGATCACCAATGGCGTTCCGGTCGAGTACCGAACGCTCCTGGCCCGGCCAGACGAGACGCTGACGCGAACGACCTCGCCACTGGGGACGACGACGCAGGTTCGCTACAAGCCCAGTTCGGCATACGACTTCGCGACGCAACATTTTCTGGGCTGCCGGTTCGCTCCGTCACCCAGCTGGGTCGTCGACCGCGTCATCGCGGATGCGGGTGGGGGTGGTGTTTCGGAGACGACATACGATCGGTTCTGCCCGATGTGGTCCGACGCCGAACGACGCGTGCTCGGGTGGCAAGAGACGGTGGAGTCTAGCCAGGAGGCGCGCGGCGCCGATGGCGTCGTGCGCCCCGCGACGCGGACCGAGACGCTCAACCAGGTGGACGCCGCGTGCGGCGCGCGCGCGACCCACGCCATGACGATGACCGCGACGGACGGCAGCCGCCATACAGAGACGACCTATGCGCCCACCGGCGAGGCGCCGTACTTCTGCGCGCCGACGCGTACACAGACGACGGAGACCGATGCGACCGGCGGGCAGCGCACGCTGCAGCAGCGCTTCGAGTACGACGCTGCGCGCGACCTCGTCGTCGTCCACGACGATGGCCTGGTGTCCGATGGCGCCGACGATCAGGCGACGGTCATGACCACGATCCATGCCCCCGGGCCGTTCCTGACCCGCACGGCGCAGACATCCGTGCACGCGGGGGCGCCGACCGGACCGGTGTTCGCGCAGACGCGCACCTGCTACGACGCGCCGGTCGGCTGCGGCGCCGCGGGCCTCTGGCGCGGCCTGCCGGTTCGCCGCGAGGCGTGGGACGATCACACGGGGGCGTGGGTCGGAACCGTGACGACGTATGACGGGGTTGGCAATCCGATCGCGACCAGCGATGCCCTGGGCCGGACGTCACGCATCGAGTACGACCCGGCGTGGGGGCTGTACCCGGTCCGCGTGACGAACCCGCGGGGCGACAGCGTGCGCATGGATCACGACGACACCCGCGTCGCGGGCGCGGTCACGACGAGCTTCGACGAGGCGAATGGCGTGCTCCTCACCGAGCAGCACTACGATGTCTTCGGTCAGCCGGCGTGGTCCTACGCACCGGACCGCGGCACGACCTGGACCACGACCAACGCGCTTGGCGTCCCGGGCGAGCAGTCGGTGACGACGACCCAGATGCCGGGGCGGGTCACCTCGCCGCCGGACTTCGCGTACGAGCGGCTGTGGTCGCGGCGCTACCTCGATGGCGCGGGGCGCGTGGTGCGCGAGGAGCGGCCCGGCGACAGCGGCCTCGCGACGCGCGTCACCGAGTACGCCGACGCGGGCGGCCCGGCCTATCGCGTGAGCAACTGGACCGATGGCTACACCCAGCCGCTCTGGATCCAGACCATCGGCTTCGACGCGTGGGGCCGTCCGACCACCACCCGCCGCGCTGATGGCGCCCGGGCCACGACGACCTACGCGGTCGACCAG
>JAIOQA010000125.1 GCA_021413675.1 Deltaproteobacteria bacterium
GCGTCGCGCCGCGCGGCCGCGCCGGCGCATCGAACACCGCGCCCAGCGCCGGGAACGCGCGCACCGCGATCGCCTCGTGCTGCGGATCGAGCGCCGGCGCGTCGCCGTCGTGGGCGAGGTAGCGCGCGAGCGCGTCGACGACGCCGTCGAGCGCCTTGTACGGCACCGACTCGCGCTCGTAGCACCGCCCGGCCAGCACCAGCGCGCTGCCGACCGCGCGCTCGGCGAGGCGCGCGCCCCACTCCGCGACCAGCGCGCTCTTGCCGATGCCCGACTCGCCGCGGACCGAGACCAGCACCGGGCCGGCCGCGGCGTCGGCGAGCGCCTGATCGAGCGCCGCTAGCTCGCGGGTGCGCCCGACGAACGCCGGGCTGCCGACCACCGGCTCCTCGGGCGCGCCGATCGCCGCCATGACCTCGACCGCGCCCGCGCGGCGCTCGGGCGCGGCGCGCAGGAGCGCCAGGCACAGCGCCTCGAGCGCCGCCGGCGCCGCCGGGTTGATGACCCGCGGCGGGATCGGCGCGATCCGCTGCTTGGCGCGGATCACGTCCTCGGGCGGGCCGAGGAACGGCAGGCGCCCGGCGAGCAGCTGGTAGAGCATCACGCCGACCGCGTACCAGTCAGCGGCGGGCCCGACCCATCCGGTGCCGCCCTGCTCCGGCGCCATGTAGCCCGGCGTGCCCATGAACGCCTTGCCGCGCACGACCTCGCCGGCGGCGGCGACCAGCCCGAAATCCACGATCACGACGCGGCCCGCGGGCGTGACCAGCACGTTCGACGGCTTGATGTCGCGGTGGACCTTGCCGCGGCGATGCAGCTCGCCGAGGCCGCGCGCGATCTGCGCCAGGAGCGGCGCGAGCTGGGCGACGTCGACCGCCGCGAGCTCCGGCTCCTCCTCGGTGGGGCCCCAGGCTGGCGCCTCGACGGGCGCGCTGGCCGCGCGCCGCGCCGGCGCCGTGACCCCGCCGGTCTCGCCCGACGGCCGCGTGCGCGTGCGGGTCGCGTCGATCGGCAGGTCGACGGGCCCGGTCAGGTACTCGGTCAGCGCCACGCCGTCGACCAGCTCCATCGTGAAGAACCACTGGCCCGCGTCCTCGAACAGCTCGTAGAGCGCCGCGAGGTTCGGGTGCGCGAGATCGGCGAGCGCGCGGAACTCGTTCTTGAACATCAGCAGGCGCTCGGGGCTCATCGAGCGCAGCGTCTTGAGCGCGACCGGCATGCGCCGCTCGTGATCCCAGGCCTCGTAGACCACGCCCATGCCGCCCGCGCCGAGGCGCCGCACGATCCGGAAGCGCGGCGTGCCGCCGAAGTCGGCGGGCGCTGGATCGGTGGGGGCCACGCCTCATCGTAATCCAGCCGCGGCCGCGACTTGCCAGGTAGGGACCTTGTCGGCATCCTTCGTGTCCCCCGAATGATCTGGTTCTGGATCGGCTTCTTCGTGCTCATCGCGGGCCTCCTGGCCCTCGATCTGGGTGTGCTGCACAAGAACGCCGGCACGCCGACGTTCAAGAGCGCCATGGGCTGGACGATCGCGTGGGTCGCGGTCGGCCTGTCCTTCTCGGGGGTGGTCTACCTGATCTACGAGAACCACTGGCTCGGCGCGGCCATGACCGACGAGTACGGCAAGCCGGTCGGCGGCGGCGGCGCGGTCCTGGTCTACATCTCGGCCTACCTCCTCGAGGAGGCGCTGTCCGTCGACAACATCTTCGTGATGTCGCTGCTCTTCCGGTCGTTCCGGGTCCCGACCCAGCACCAGCACCGCGTGCTCTTCTGGGGCATCCTCGGCGCGATCGTCTTCCGCGTCGGCCTGCTCGGCGGCGGCGCGTGGCTGGTGAAGACCTTCACCTGGATCTTCTACATCTTCGGCGGCTACCTGGTCTGGGCCGGCATCAAGCTGCTGCGCGGCGAGGACGAGGAGGGCGAGCCCGGCAGCCACATGGATCGCAGCCTCGCGGTCCGGATCCTGCGCAAGTTCGTCCGCATCGTCGACGGCGAGCACGACGGCAAGTTCATCATCGGCCCGAAGGGCAAGCGCGCGCTGACCACGCTCGCGGTCTGCCTGATCGTCATCGAGCTGTCGGACATCGTCTTCGCGCTCGACTCGATCCCCGCGGTGCTCGCGGTCAGCCAGGAGACCTTCATCATGGTCACCTCGAACATCTTCGCGATCCTCGGCCTGCGCTCGATCTACTTCGTGCTCGCCGGCGCGATGGCCAAGTTCGAGTACCTGAAGATGGCGCTCGCGGTGCTGCTGATCATGATCGGCGCGAAGATGATCGCGCACGAGCACATCCACATGTCGCACGAGCTGTCGCTCGGGCTCATCGCCGGCATCATCGGCACGGGCGTGGTCGCCTCGATCATCGCCAACCGCAAGCGCGACGGCGGCGCCGAGCCGCCCGCGCCGACCGCCGCGGCCTGAGCGGCTAGCGCCGCACCGGCTTGCGCCGGCGCTGGCCGTGGGACGCGTGGTACGCGCCCTGCGGGCGCGTCAGCTTGGGCGCCAGCACGCGCGCGAGCAGCGCGCCGTGCGGGATGCCGAGGTCGTCGAGGATCTCGCCCGCCGCCATCGCACCGGTCTCGCAGCTGCCCTCCATGTAGCCCTGGTAGTCCTGCGACGTGTGCTCGCCGCAGAAGTGCAGGTTGCCGACGCGCGCGCCCTCGTTGCCCGAGAAGCTGGTCTGGCCCGGCTTGTAGCAGGCGTAGCTGCCGAGCACGAACGGCTGGGTCGGCCAGTGCATGCGCAGCGCGCTGCCCGCGGTGTAGGCCGCCTGCGCGCCGGGGTAGAGCGTGTCGACCCACGGCAGGATCTCGGCGGCGCGCTCCTCGGCCGTGCCCTCGCCCATCGCCACGCCGCGATCGCCGCCGACGAAGTTGGTGAGGATGCCGGTCGTGCCGGGCTGGCCGCGCGAGGTGTCCCAGGTCGCCTGCAGCTCGCCGTGATCGGTGATGCTGGTGCCCGAGGCGTTCTGCGTGCGCCACGGCCGCGAGCCGTAGCCGGTCATGAGCTTGGCGTTGGTGCCGTAGCCGAGCGTGTCGATGATCGTCTTCTTGTCGGCGGGCAGGCCGGCGGCGCTCAGGTCGCAGGCGCGGAGCATCGTGAACGGCAGCGCGAAGACCACGTGATCGGCGGTGACCTCCACGCTCCCGCCCGCGGTGTCGAACGTCAGCGTCGTGCGGCCGTCGCTCTCGGCGACCACGGCGACCAGCTTGTGGTCGAGGACGATCTGGCCATCGTCGAGCTCGCCCGCCAGCGCGTCGGGGATCGCCTGCGAACCCTTGCGCAGGTGGTAGCGCTCGTCGGAGTCGCCGAAGACCCGGAACGGATCGGGCGTGTCGTGATCGATCAGGTACAGCAGGTTGAACGCCGACTGCTGCGCGACCTCGAGGCCGTACTCGCCGACGTAGGCCTGCTCGAGGATGCGGCGGATGAGCGCGGTCGGCGCCAGGCCGGCCTCGTCGGCGAGCCAGTCGGAGATCGACATCGCGTCGAGCCGATCGAACTCGGTCGCGTCGGCGTCCGAGGCGGTGACCGCCATCGACATCTTCATCGCGACCGGCGTGAACGCGGTGGCGAGATCCGCGGCGGACACCGGCGCGCCGTCGAAGTGGAACAGCTCCGCGTCGAGGCCGAGGTCGGCCTCCTCGGCGTGCAGGTCGTCGAGCACCAGCCCGAACTGCGCGGCCAGCGCGATCATCGTGTCGTGATCGCTGTCGACCAGCTCGCCGCCGAGCTCGGCGACCATGCCGCCGGCGAACTTGTCGCTGGCCGTGAACATGCGGCCGCCGGTGCGGCCCGCGGCCTCGTACACCGTCGCGATCACGCCGGCCTTGCGCAGCTGGTAGGCGCAGTGGAGCCCGGCCGCGCCGCCGCCGACGATCGCGATCACCGGCGCCGGCACCGCCGGCGGCAGCGCGTTGTCGCCGCAGCCGACCAGCGGCGCGAGCGCGAGCGCGCCGAGCGTGCCGCGCAGGACCTCGCGCCGGCTCGGGCCGCGGCGGCGCGCGGCCTCCGCGGCGTCGTCGATCGACATGCCGACCTTGGTGGCGGCAGCGGCCCGGCGCGCGGCGCGACGGAGGGCACGGAAGAGCTCGGTCTTGGCCATCGTGCCGATCATACGCGCGGCCGCGCGCCACTTCCAAATCGCCGCCCGCGCGCGGCGATCGTCGCACCGCGATCACACGCGCGGCGCGACCACCAGCAGCCCGGTCTCGAACTGCTCCTCGGCCCAGCGCCGCTTGTAGTCCATGTCGGTGCCGAGGTCGTAGCGAGCGATGCCCTCGGCGCACAGCGCCTCGATCTGGTGGAGCTGGCACAGGGAGCCGAGCGACAGCTTCTCGAGCGACGCGTCGTAGCTGAACTGCAGGCCGCGATACTCGTCGGCGAACACCGCGCCGAGCACGTAGGCGACGTCGCGATCGCCCTGGCGCGCGAAGATCGTCCGCTGCCGGCCGTGCGCCGCGAGCCGCACGATCATGCGCTCGTAGAAGTCGCGCATCGCGCCCGCGTTGATGCCCACGCCCTCGGCCGCCTTCCACGACGTGACCTCGACCGCGAGGATGCGCGCGTAGAGCGCGAGCGCCTCGGCCGGCGTCGCGACCTGCACCGCCTCGAACGTCACGCCCGCGGCCGCCGCGTCGCGCTGGGCCGCGCGCAGCGCCTTGCGGAAGTTGCGGCTGCGGCGGGCGAGGAACCCATCGACGCCGCCGGCCAGGCTCGCGACGTGGCGGATCGTGGGCTGGCCCCAGCGCCGGTCCCAGCCGCGCGGCGCGGCGGCGAGGAACGCGCGCAGGATCGGCGCGTCGGCGGCGAGGCCCGCGATGATCGCCACGTGCAGGCCGCGCGCGCTGGCCAGCACCTCGACCGCCTCGTCGGCGACCCGCGCCGGATCGCCGCCGACCAGGGGCGAGGCCAGGCCCCAGGCCAGCTCGAGCGGCTCGGCGTAGGCCAGGCCGGTGCCGTGCAACCCGCGCATCGCCGCCCACCAGCCGCCATCGCCGCGGTGCAGGAAGGGCAGCCGCGGCGGCATCAGCGCCTCGCTGGCCGACAGCACCCACGCCGACGACGAGCAGAACTTGTCGATGCCGTCGGTCGCGACCACCGCCGCGTCGAAGTCGTCGGCGGCCGCCGCGAACTCCGTCATGGTGAGCGCCCGCATCACAAAGCGCCCCTGGCGATCGCCGTGATCTGCGCCATGCGCGTACCCGATGGTAGCAGAGCAACCTTTGCTCGCGCTCCGCCGCGGCCCTATCCTTCGGGTATGCGCTGCACCGCCCGTGTCCTGATCGCGTCGATCGCAGCTCTGGGCACAGCTCTGGGCACCGGGGCCGGATGCGTGTCGCAGACCTATCGCATCCCGCAGCGGGAGCTGATGCGGCTCGCCGCCACCCCGCCGGCCGATCGCGGCCAGCAGGTGCGCGTCATCCAGGAGCTCGGCAACGCCGACGCGCCGCCGCCGGTGGCGCCGGTCAACGATCAGACGACGGTCATCCTGGTCCCCGACGTGCAGATCGGCGGCACCGTGGCCACCAACACCGCGCCGGCCCCGCCGCGCGGCGGCGGCGGCGTCGGCGGCATCCACGGCGGCGGCGGCAGCGCCGACAGCGCCAAGGCCGAGGCGATCGCCTACGTGGTCATCGCCGCCGCGGCGCTCGTCGTGCTCGCCGCCACCGAGGGCTCGCGCTACGACGGCTGGGTCCAGCTCCACCCGATGATGCCGGTGCACATGTGGGGCCCCGGCGGCTACGTCGTGCGGCCGCTCGCGCAGATCGATCCCGAGACCGCGGCGTGGGCGACCCGCGCGGTGGTCCGCCCCGCCGACGGGCCGTGGCGCTCGATCGGCCGCGCGCCGCTCGATCGCGCCGGCTGGACGTACACGATGCTCGGCGGCGCGACCAGCGTGGTCTCCGGCGACGGCTCCAACAAGACCGGCGCCGGCACGCACATCCAGATCGGCAACTTCCCGCGCCACCAGATCGGCGTGCTCGTCGACTTCGGCTTCGCCTGGCGCCCCAACGCGCTGGCGCAGACCGTGTTCGCCGCGCGCTTCGGAGTCGAGCTCGACGTGCTGCCGATCGATCTGGGCCCGGTCCACGGCGGCCTGTTCGGCGGCGCGGGCTTCGTGCGGCGCCAGGAGGACGGCTTCACCGGCGTCGACAACGCGACCGCCCGCGGCGAGATCGGCGCGCTCCTGCAGCTCGAGCTGACCACGCGCCTCGCGCTGACCGGGCGGATGGGCATCGGGCGCGAGCTCGGCGCGTCGACCAAGGACATCAGCTTCGGCCTCGCGGTCTACTGACCGCGTCGCCCGCCCTCGCCCGTCGAGGGTGCCTGTCCGATCGCGACGACGCGGGTGTTGCGAACTGTGAACCCGCGTCCCGCAGGAATGGTCGGTCCACGTCGCCACCACGTCGAGATCGCTCCACTATCCTCGGGCATCCGGATGGCGGATCGCGCCGGCCGCTGAATACCGCGGCGGGCCGTCCGTCCCTCTGACGGTCGCAACTGACATAAGCTGCCGGCCTGGTCGTGCGGCCGAGGTCGCCGAGCCGAGAACCTAAGGAGAACCTATGCTGAGACGCCTCACCCACCTCGCCATTGCTCTCGGTGCCCTGACCGCGACGATCGCCGTGGGCCCCACCGATGCTGGGGCACAGCCCGCGCGCGATCACCGCCGGCCGCCGCCGCCTGCGCCGCCTCCTCCGGCTCCTCCGGCCCCGCCCGCCTATCCGACCCAGCCCCCGCCGGCCCCGCAGGCCGAGAACCCGGGCGCGAAGGCCGGCTACGTGTGGATCGCCGGCGCCTACGAGTGGAAGAACGGCGCCTACGCCTGGGTCCCCGGCCACTGGGAGCGCGAGCGCGCCCGCAAGCGCTGGGGCGACGGCCACTGGGAGAAGCAGGGCGACCACTACGTCTGGGTCCCTGGCAACTGGAGCGACTACACCCCGCCGCAGTTCCCCAACCAGCCGCCGCCGCCGCCGCAGGCCGAGAACCCGGGCCAGAAGCCGGGCTACGACTGGATCACCGGCGCCTACGAGTGGCGCGACGGCGCCTACGTCTGGGTCGGTGGTCACTGGGAACGTCACCGTGTCGAGAAGCGGTGGATCGACGGCCACTGGGAGAAGCAAGGCGATCACTTCGTGTGGGTGCCGGGTGCGTGGGCCAAGCAGCCCCCGTATCCCAGCGACGCGCCGCCGCCGCCACGCGCCGAGACGCCGCCGCCTGGGCGCCCGGGCCTGGTCTGGATCTCTGGCAACTGGTCGTGGCGGGATGGCGCCTTCAACTGGATCGGTGGCCACTGGGAGAAGCCGCGCATCAACAAGCGCTGGACTGACGGCCACTGGGAGCGCCAGGGCGATCACTACACCTGGGTCGCTGGCGTGTGGATCGACCTCCCCGCGTACCCCAACCAGCCGCCGCCGCCTCCTCAGCAGGAAAACCCTGGAGCGCCCCGTCCCGGCTTCGTCTGGGTGACTGGCGCGTACGCCTGGCAGAACGGCGCATACGTCTGGGTTGCGGGCCACTGGGAGCGCGAGCGCGCCCGCAAGCGCTGGCGTGACGGGCACTGGGAGAAGCAGGGCGACCACTACGTCTGGGTTCAGGGCGAATGGAACGACTACCAGCCGCCGCAGTATCCGACCGACGCGCCCCCGGCGCCGCAGAACGAGAACCCGGGCGCGAAGCCGGGCTACATCTGGGTGCGCGGCACGTACGAGTGGAAGAACGGCGCGTACGCCTGGGTGCCCGGCCACTGGGAGCGCGACCGCGCTCGCAAGCAGTGGATGGACGGCCACTGGGAGAAGCAGGGCGATCGCTACGTCTGGGTCCCCGGCCAGTGGCGCGACGCCGCGCCGCCGCCGCCCCCGCCGCCGCCCCCGCCCCCGCCGCCCCCGCCGCAGACCAACCCGGACTATCCGACGCAGCCGCCGCCGCCCCCGCCGGCCGAGAACCAGCCCGCGCCCAAGCGCGGCTACGTCTGGGTCCCCGGCCAGTACGAGTGGCGCAAGGGCAACTACGCGTGGATCCCGGGCCACTGGGAGCGCGCCCGCGCCAAGCACCGGTGGAACCCGGGCCGCTGGGAGAAGAAGCAGGACCGCTACATCTGGATCGATGGCGGCTGGCAGCTCGAGGCCAGCGTGAACATCAACATCCACTGATCGCGTAGCGATCGTCCGAGGACTCGGTCCTCGACCGCGCGAGCGCCAGACCGCTGGGCTCGCGCGGCGCCGTTTTCGGCGGGTCGTTCGCGCTACGCGGGCTGGTTGCGCATGTGATCGGCGAGCGAGGTCAGCTTCTCGCCGAGCCACGCGCGCAGCTCGAGATCGGCGACCTGCTCGTCGAGCGCGAGCTGCATGCAGGCCAGCCACTGGTCGCGCGCGACGGTGTCGATCGCGAACGGGAAGTGGCGTGCGCGCAGCCGCGGGTGGCCGAACTTGCTGGTGTAGAGCGGCGGGCCGCCCAGCCAGCCGCACAGGTACCAGTGCAGCTTGTCGCGCGAGCCGTCGAGCGACGGCGGGTGCAGCTGGCGCAAGAGCGCGACCTCGGGCCGCTCCATCGCGTCGTAGAAGCGATCGACGAGCCGGCGGACGCCGGGCTCGCCGCCGAGGCGCGCGAACGGGGTCTCGTCGGCGGTGGTCATCGCTGGAACTGCGCCTTCCACTGCTCGTACGGCATGCCGTAGACCATCTCGCGCACGTCGGCGTCGGCGAGCTCGAGGCCGCGCTCGGCGGCGGCGGCGCGGTACCACTTGGCGAGGCAGTTGCGGCAGAACCCGGCGAGGTCCATCACGTCCTTGTTCTGGACGTCGGTGCGATCGCGGAAGTGCTGCACGAGCCGGCGGAAGGCGGCGGCCTCCAGCTCGATGCGAGTCTGGTCGTCCAGATCGAGGGCGGGCATGCCCTCGTGTAGCACGGCTCGGGCCGTGCTAAGACCTGCCACGATCATGACCGCCCTGCCCTCGTCGGTGACCGTGCTCGAAGCGGGCGGTACGACCTACTACATCGTCGGCACCGCCCACGTCTCCGCGCGCAGCACCGAGGAGGTCCGCGAGGTGATCGAGCTGGTCCAGCCCGACGTCGTCTGCGTCGAGCTCGACAAGGGCCGCCACGACGCGCTGACCCGCGACAGCGCGTTCCGCGACCTCGACATCTTCAAGGTCATCCGCGAGGGCAAGACCCTCTACCTGCTCGGCCACCTGGCGCTGTCGTCGTACCAGCGCAAGATGGGCGCGGCGCTCGGCGTGAAGCCGGGCGCCGAGATGCTCGCCGCGATCGACGCGGCGAAGGCGCAGAACGCGCGGGTCGAGCTGGTCGATCGCGACATCAACATCACGCTCAAGCGCACGTGGGCCTCGGTCGGCCTGTGGAAGCGCTCGATGATGCTGTCGTCGCTGGTCATGGGCTTCAGCGACGACGACAAGGGCAAGGGCGAGGCGGTCACCGCCGAGACCATCGAGCAGCTGAAGGAGCCCAAGGCGCTGTCCGAGATGCTCGCCGAGCTGTCGCGCGCGCTGCCCGAGGTCAAGCGGCCGCTGATCGACGAGCGCGATCAGTACCTGATGTCGGGCGTCGAGGCCGCGGGCGCCGATGCCCGCAAGGTGGTCGCGGTGGTGGGCGCGGCCCACGTGCCGGGCATGCAGACCTGGTTCGGCAAGCCGGTCGATCGCAAGGCGCTCGATCTGCCGCCCAACCCGGGGCTCGGCTGGACGCTGCTCAAGTGGCTCGTGCCGGCGCTCATCATCGGCCTCTTCGTGTGGGGCTCGTTCCGGTTCGACACCGCCAAGCTCGGCCACATGGCGCTGGCGTGGATCGCGCCGACCTCGGGGCTCGCGGCGCTGCTCACGCTGCTCGCGGGCGGACGCCTGCTCACGGTCGGCACCGCGCTGATCATGGCGCCGATCTGCGCCTTGCATCCGCTGCTCGGCACCGCGATGTTCACCGGGGTCGTCGAGGCATGGCTGCGCAAACCGACGGTGCGCGACTGTGAACGGCTCGCGACCGACGTCGAGTCGATCAAGGGCTTCTGGCGCAACCCGGTGACGCGGATCCTGATCGTGGCGACGGCGTCGGGCCTCGGCACCGCGCTCGGCATGTGGATCGGCGTCGCCTGGGTCGCGACGATCTGGTAGCCGCGCGTCAGGTGCGCGCGGTGCGGTCGGTCGCGCTCGGCGCGACCGCGGCGGCGACCGGCGCCGGCTCGGCGAGCAGCGCGCGGATCCGCGCGAGGCCATCCGCCGACGGGCCACCCGCATCGGCGGCGATGCGCGCGGCGATCGCCGCGGTCCGCCGGCCGAGCACGCGATAGACCTCGGCCAGCTCGGGATCGCCGGCCAGCGCCTGCAGGTGGCGCGCGACCGTGACGTCGTCGCCGCGCCGGATCGGCCCGGTCAGCGCGGCCGCGGTGCCGACCGCCGCGCCATCGGCGCCGACGACGTTGGCGAGCGCGCCCTGGGCGAGCGGCACCAGCGCGGACAGCGCCTGCGCCGCCGGCACGCCGGCCTCGGCCAGCACCGACGCCGCGATGTCGAGGAGCGCGACCGCGTAGTTCGAGGCGATCGCCGCGGCCGCGTGATAGGAGGCCATGTGGCGCCCGTCGAGCTCGAGCGCGGTGCCGCCGAGCGCGGCGACCAGCGCCTGGGCTCGCGCCTTGCCGCGCTCGTCGCCCTCGACGCCGAAGATCGTGCCGCGCAAGGATCGCATCGCGACCTTCGCATCGGCGATCGCGCGCAGCGGGTGGATCGTGCCGATGCCGCCGACCTTGGCCGCCGCCGGGCCGAACGCCTCGGCCGCGCCGAACGCGCCCGAGCAGTGGAGCAGCGTGTGGCGCACCGTCACCAGGCCGGTGCCGACGAGCGTGGTCGCGACCTCGCCCAGCGCCGCGTCGCGGACCGCGACCAGCACGACGTCGGCCTCGAGCAGCAGATCGGGCGGCGTCGAGAACGCGGCGACGCCGGCGACCGAGGCCGCGGCCCGCGCCGCGCCGGGGCGACGCGACCACAGGCCGAGCACGGGCACGCCGGCGAGGCGGAGCGCGCCCGCGAGCGCAGTGGCGACCGGCCCAGCGCCGATCACGAACGTGTTTGGAGATCGAGCGGTCATCGGTAGAGGCCTCGCTCCGCGATATAGCCCAGCACCGCGCGCGGCAAAAGGCCGTTCGGCAGGTCGCCGCGCGCGATGTGCGCGCGGACCTCGGTCGACGACAGCGCGACCTCGAGCGGCGATGGCAAGGTGCCGGCCGGTGCGTCATAGCCGACCCGGCCGATCACGATCGGCGGCGCGCGCCGCGCGAGCTCGTCCCAGCGGTACCACTTCTCGGTCTCGCCGAGGATGTCGGCGCCGATCACCAGGCGAAACGCCGCGCCCGGGTGCGCCGCCTCGAGCGCGACCACGGTGTCGAGGGTGCGGCTCGACACGAACCCGGGCCGCGCGGCGATGACCTCCTCGAACCGCGACACTGACGCGCGCGGCCCGAGCGCGTCGGCGGCGAGCTCGGTCATGCGCACGCGATCGTCGTACGACGTGAGGTCCTTGCCGAACGGATGCTTCCAGGTCGGCAGGAACCACAGCTCGTCGACGTCCTGGGTCTCGAGCACCATCAGCGCCGCGACCTGGTGCGCGAGGTGCGGCGGGTTGAAGCTACCGCCGTAGAGGGCGATGCGCCGGGTCACCGCAGCCACCGCCTCATGGGTACAGCAGGTAGGGCGCGCGCTGCGCCGGCCACGCGCGCTCGGCCTCCGCCCAGGTCGCCGCCAGCTCGGCGAGCGACGCGCCACCATCGATGCCGCGGCGGACCTCGTCGGAGCCGGTCAGCAGATCGATCGCGGGGATGCGATCGACGAACTCGTAGGCCTTGGTCCGCCACGCGAACGCCTCGGGCGCGAGCTGCCGGCACGCCCGCAGGAACGCGACGCCAGTCAGGTACGGCCTGAACGCGACGCGATCGGTGACGTGGATCTGGATCGCGCCGCACGCCTGCTTGCCGTGCTTGTGAAACGTCGGCGTGAACGTGCATGGCCGGAAGATCGCGCCCGGCAGCGGCGCGAGCATCGCCGCCAGCGCCTCGGGATCGAGGTACGGCGCGCCCGACAGCTCGAACGGCCGGGTCGTGCCGCGGCCCTCGGAGACCTCGGAGCCCTCGACCAGGCACATGCCCGGATAGACCCGCGCGGTGTCGACCGTCGGCATGTTGGGCGACGGCATCACCCACGGCAGGCCGGTGTCCTCGAAGTGCATGGCCCGGGACCAGCCGTCCATCGCGACCACGTGCAGCTCGAGGTCGAGCTTCTCGACATCGGCGCGCCAGCGCGCGATCTCGCCGGCGGTGAGGCCGTGGCGATTGGGGCACGACACCAGCCCGACGAACGAATCGTAGCCCGGCGCGATCGCCCCGCCCTCCACCTCGGCGCCGCCGATCGGGTTGGGTCGATCGAGCACGACGAACGCGAGCTTCGCGGCGGCGGCCGCGCGCATCGCCAGCACCATCGTCCACACGAACGTGTAGTAGCGGCTGCCCACGTCCTGGACGTCGTAGACGAGCACGTCGAGGTTCGCGAGGTCGGCGGGCCGCGGCGCGAGGGACGCCGCGTCGTGGCCGTAGAGGCTCACCACCGGCAGGCCGCTCTTGCGATCGCGCTCGGCGCCGACGCCGATCATGTCCTGGGCGTCGCCGCGCAGGCCGTGTTCGGGGCCGAACAGCGTCACCAGCGTGACGCCGGGCAGCGCGTGCAGCAGATCGATCGCGTGGCGCAGCTCGGCGTCGACCGCGGTCGGGTTGGCGATGAGCCCGACCCGCTTGCCGCGCAGCACGCCGCCGCCATCGGCGATCAGGCGCTCGAGTCCGGATCGGACGCGCATGCGGGCGCTACGCGAAGATCGGGACCGGCTTGAGCGTGACCTTGCCGTCCTTCACGACCACGCGGAACCGGACCGCCTTGCAGTTGTAGGTCGCGCGCAGCTTGCCCTCGTTGACGCGCAGCTTGGCGATGAAGTTCTCGAACGAGACCTCGTCCGGGTTCCCGATCTCCTTGCGGCCATCGAGGTACTCGGTGAAGACGCGCTTGTAGTAGTCGGGCTCGGGCTCCTGCGCGAGCGCCGCGAGGTCCGGATCGGTCGCGGGCTTCTCGCCCTCCTCGGCCTCCTCGAACTCCACGCGCCCGAGCACGATCGGGTTGCCGTCCTCGTCGAACTCCTCGTCGCCGGGCTCGGGCCGGCCGAGCAGCCGGGCGAGCATGACGTTCAGGCCGTTCGACAGGCCCTCGAGCTCGTCGCCGACCGGGCGGAACGTGCGATCGAGGTTGCCGTTGATGATGTCGGCGACGCCGAGCTCGACGTGATCGACCTGCACCAGGATGCGGTGGTTCGACATGTACATGCCGAACAGCGCGACCGCGAGCGAGCCGAGGCCGAGCACCAGGATGAACAGCTTCACGATGCCGACGCGCTCGCCCTGCGCCGACGGCGCCATCAGCACCACCGCGCCCGCGGTCGCCGGCGGGTAGCTCGCGTCGAGCGGCTTGGTCGAGAACCGCGCCAGCTGGATCGATGCCGCCTGGTACTCGCGGCCGTCGAGCGTGATGGTCGTGCTGGTGCCGGGCTTGTCGAGGCCGCTCGCGGTGAGCGCGCCCGACAGCGCCTTCTGCATGCCGGTGTCCTCCTCGGGACGGCCGTCGCGCTTGAAGCTGGTGGCGAACACCTGCTTGTTGTCGAAGTAGGCCACGTCGGCGCCGAGCAGCTGCTCCTGCTTGCGGGCCTCGTCGGCGGTCAGCGAGTACGCCGCGACGACCGCGCCGATGATCACGACGCCGCTGTCGCCCGCGGCCGGCAGGGTCGCCTCGGGATCGATGATCGGCGCGATGCCGACCCGCATCAGACCCTTGCCCGAGAAGTTCCAGATCTCGCTGATGATGATCCGCTTCTTCAGCGCGAGGTCGAGGCCGGCGAACAGCAGGTCGCCGGTCTTCTGGCCGCCCTTCTTCCACTCGGCGGGCGACGGGTTCGACACGCCGTCCATCGCGACGATGTCGCCGGTCGCGTCGATGACCGCGAGGATGTCGGGCACGGTGTCGCCCTGGTCCGACTTGAACCGGCCGAACGCCAGGTTCGACTCGCGGATGCGATCCTGCGGGTTGTCGGCCTTGAGCGCGCGCAGGAGGCCCGGGTCAGCCGCGATGACCTCGGCCTTCTTGAGGATGCCGAGGCCCTCGAGCTGCGCGGTGCGTTGCAAGGTGCCGCGCGCGCGGGCGACCCGCGCATCGGTGTCCTTGCGGATGTCCTCGCTCAAGCGCGAGGTCGTTACGAAATATGCCGTGGTGGTCAGCGCCGCGATTACGAACGCGACGATCACCCCGATGAGCGACCGGGACATGGTGCCTCCAGCTCCTGCGCTGACGAACCCGATTATTCCGACCGGGTCCCGCGAGTGTCAATGCGGCCCGCCGCTCTTCCCCGCCGACTCGACGAACGCGTCGATGGCGTCGCACGCGCCCGAGATCGGTTGATGCACGCAGATCGCCTCCGCCACCCCGGCCGCGAGGCTCGCCGGCAAACGCGCGCGATCGTCGACGACGAGCAGCGTGCGCTCGATCGGCCGGTAGTAGCTCGCCTCCCGCTGGCACGTGGCCGGCGGCTCGCCGGTCTCGTACGTGCGAGGATCGCACAGCACCTGCTGCGGCACCAGCAAGAGCGTGATCGGTCGCGTCTCGAGCGTCGCGCCAGGGTGGCGCTCGCCGGCGAACGCGGCGAAGCGCTTGACGACGTCGGCCTGGACCGCGGCGATCGCAGCGGGGTCGCACGCGGTCGCGCACCGGACATCGAGGGCCTGGCCGGGGAACGACGCCTGCGCCGCCCACGTCAGGTCGCCGGGCAGGAACGGCCCTGCGGGCGCCGGCGCGCTGCCCGCCGCTGGCGGCCTGGGCTTGGTCGACTCGCCACGCATCGTGATGACGAGGACCGCGGTGCCGGCGGCGACCACGGCGGTCGCGAGCCCGATCCACAGCCACGGCTTGCGGCCCGCTGGCGGCGCCGCGTCAGGCTCGAGCTTCGACGACAGATCGAGGTCAGGCGCGCTGGTCGCGGGCGCCGCGGCCGACGCGGGCGGCGGTCGAGTCGGCGCGGGGGCGCGCGCGGGCGCGGCGCCGACCTTCGCCGACGGCACGCTGTCGCGCGACATGCGCAGGGTCTCGGCGTGGCCGACGTCGGCGTCCTTGAGCGCGGCCTCGAGCGCCTTGCGAAAGTCGCGCGCGGTCGCGAACCGATCGCCGGGCTTCTTGGCGAGCGACCGCATCAGCGCGGTCTCGACCCCGACCGGCACCGTCACGCCGCGCGCCGACGGCAACGTCGGCGGCTCGTTGAGGTGCTTGGTCATGATCTCGAAGTGCGTGCCGCCGTCGAACGGCGTGTCGCCGACCAGGCTCTCGTAGAGCGTCGCGCCCAGCGAGTAGATGTCGGTGCGGACGTCGACCTCCTGGCCGCGCACCTGCTCGGGCGACATGTAGCGGACCGTGCCCATCGTCTGGCCGGTCGCGGTCAGGCGGGTCGAGGTCGTCATCTTGGCGATGCCGAAGTCCATGACCGTCGCCGAGTTGTCGTCGTCGCGGACCAGCACGTTCGACGGCTTCATGTCGCGGTGGACGATGCCGCGACCGTGGGCGTACTCGAGCGCGCGCAGGACATCGACCGCGATCCGCGTCGACGTGGTCCAGTCGAGGCGCTGGGCCTCGATGATCATCCGCTCCCAGGTCCGGCCATGCACGTACTGCATCGCGAGCACGAAGCAGCCGTTCTCCTGGCCGAAGTTGTAGAGGTGGACGATGTTGGGGTGGTCCATCTGGGCCAGCGCCTTGGCCTCCTCGAGGAACCGCGACTTGACCTGGGCGTGGGCCGCGAGCTCGGGCGGCAGGATCTTGAGCGCGACCTCCTGCTCGGTGAGCTTGTGCTTGCCCTTGTAGACCACGCTCATGCCGCCCTGGCCGAGCACGTCGACCAGCTCGTACTGGCCGAGCACGATCGTGCCGACCAGGCGATGGGCGCCGGTCGACGCGAGGTTCTTGCCGCAGGCGGCGCACTTGACGTCGATGTCGAGGACGGCGGCGCCGCAGGCGGGACAGGTCAGGGTTTCGGAGGCGTCGACGGTCATGCTTCACGCGAGGCGGCGGTGGCCGCGGGCTCGGTCCACCCGGGCACGCGCGCGAGCAGCCGCTGCAGCTCGTCCTGGAGGATCGCCGGGTACTCGACCGGCGTGTAGTGGGTCCCGCCCTTGATGACGACCATGCGCGAGCCCGGGATCGCGCGGTGCATGCGCTCGGCGGTGATCGGCGGCGTGAGGATGTCGCGATCGCCGGTCACGATCGAGGTCGGCGCCCGCACCTGCTCGAGCATGTCCTCGGCGTCATGCTCGCCGAGGCGGCGCAGCAGATCGCTGTAGATGCGCCAGTCGATCGTGCCGAAGCCGCCGGCGACCTCGCGGAACGCGTCGACATCGATCGTGGCGGAGACCATGCCGAAGCGCTTCATCGCGCCGATCAGCGCGTCGGAGCCGGCGACCACCTTGGTCGCGCGCCCGACCAGGCCAGCCTGGGCCTTGATGAGGCGCAGCAAGGTGGGGATGGCGCGCGCGACGAACTGCGACGACAGCACGGTACGGAACGGCCGACCGTAGGTGCCGTTGATGGCCATCAGCCCGGCGAGGCGATCCGGGTGGCGCCGCGCCCACTCGAAGTTGACCTGCACGCCCATCGACCAGCCGACGTGGACCGCGCGGTCGATGCCGAGGGCGGCGAGGATGTCCTCGAGGTCGTCGATGTGATGGTCCATCGTGTTCGCGGCGGGGTCCGCCGACGGCGACGACGTGTAGAGGCCGCGGTAATCCCAGCACACGACCGTGTGGCGGTCGGCGGGCAGCCCGGCATAGATGTGGCGGAAGGCCTCGTAGGTGCCGCCGAGGCCGTTGGCGAGCACCACGGCCGGGCCCCGGCCCCGCACCTGGTAACCGATGCGGGTGCCGTCGCGCACGACGAGGTGGCGCTGCTCCACGCCGGGGACCATCGGGCGTCATGGTAGCCCGAAACCGCGGGCGCCGAGAACCGCGCCAACGTCCGGAACGCAAACGGGACCGCGATCTGACGATCGCGATCCCGTCTGTCACGCCGCGCGAGTGACGCGCGGCGGGCTGGCCATGATCTAGAAGTAGACCAGGCCGCTGAAGCGCACGCGGGTGTATTCCTCGCTGTCGCCGCTGGCGGTCGGCGGCGCGACCGACTTGGCGAGCACGCCGCCGCTCTGGACATCCTTGCCGCCGGAGACGGTGTCGCGGCTGCCGGCGCGGAAGTCGGCGGTGAGGTGGAGGCGCGGGGTGACGGCCCAGCGCAGGCCGACGCCGAGCTCGCCGAAGCCCTGGGTCGCGGCGGTGTCCGCGGTGTCCGCGCGGGTCGCGCCGAAGCCGGCGAGCAGGTACGGCGCCCACGGCCGCTCCGCACCGATCTCCCAGATGAGCGCGCCCTCGCCGCGGCGATCGACGCGCAGCCCGTCGGAGGTCTCGCTCTTGCCGATCTCACCCTCGAGGATGAGGCCCGGCGTCAGGCGGAAGCGACCGAGCAGACCGACGTCGGTGCTCTCGCTGCCGTTGTCGGCGGTCACGCCGCCGGCGAACAGACCGATGCCGAGGCGCGGCAGCGGCGCCTGCGGGGCGGCGGCGGGCGCCGCGTAGGTCTGGCTGCCCGGGTAGACCGGCGCGTAGCCGGTGCCGCAATCGCACGGCGGCGGTGGGGGCGGCGGCGGCTCGGCGAAGCCGGGGTTGTAGTAGTAGCCGCCGTAGGCGGCGCCACCCAGCCAGATGCCGCCGTGGACGCGGATCGTGGCGCCGCTGTTGTAGTGCGGGCGCGACCAGTTCCAGTGGACGTGGGGGACGCGGATACCGACGTGCGCATGGCCACCGATCCGCACGTGGAAGCCGCCAGCGGAGGCGGTCCCCCCGACGACGGCCACGGCGGCGACAGCGAGGAGGGTGGTACGGATGGAGCGGGCTCGATTCACGGCGGAGCTTCCTTTCTCGACTTCCCAAAGGACGCACGAGGCGCCCGATCGGCTTACTAGCATTCGACAGGCCACGAACTTCCTGATCGGTTGCGAGGTCGACCCCCAGCGGTCCCCGGAGGTTAGCAGCATCGCGCCGATCTCGCCGCCCGGCGAGTGTGAAGCGATCTTCACGCTCGCCGTGAGCCTGGTGCAACAGCGCCCCCGCGCCCTTGTCTCCACCGGGTTCCCGCCGTGCGTCCGAGGTGTGGCGCGCGCCGCACTTCGCACGCAACTCCTTACAAAGCCTTCGCTATGCTTGACACTCGAAAGCGCGCATCCGTAGAGTCCCTCGCGACGGAGGTACCCTTGAGCGAAGCCCCGAAGCGGCCCGGAACCCGAGACATCAGTGAGCTAAAGGCTCGTCTCGGCCTGAAGAAGAGCGCGCCGGAGAAGAAGCCGAGCGGCGGCGTAGCGCCCCCACCCGGCGTGAATCTACCCGCGCCTCCGGGAGCGGCACCGAAGCAGTCCGGCCCGGTGATCCCGTCGGCGTCCGACGACCCGTTCGGCAACATGAACGCCGTCGCCCAGATGGGGCAGATGACGCGTGGTCCGGATATCGTGATCGTCAACGACGGCAAGCCGGTCGAGAGCGTCTCGACGGGCAGCAAGGTCGGGACCATCGCGAAGTACGTCGGCATCGCGCTGGTGCCGCTCGTGCTCGGCGTCGCCGTCGGCTCGATCGCCAAGGACGCCAAGTTCTACAACGAGGGCATCGACGACGCGAAGGGCATCCTCGAGAACGTCAAGAAGGTCAAGAAGGACCTGGTCGTGCTCACGGGCCAGATCGACGAGGCGCTCAAGAAGGACGTCCTCGGCGATCCCGAGCTGACCAAGATCATCGAGACCGCCCTCGCCGGCCAGACCCTTCGCTCGGAGTCAGGCGACGCCAAGCAGCCCGAGAAGACGCCCGACAACTCGGTCGCGATCTTCAAGGCGCGCCAGCACTCGCTCAACGCCGCCCTCGCGGCGCGCATCCTGACCTTCTACTCGCACGTCGGCCAGCTGGCGACGATGCTCGACGATCACGTCAAGGCGTCGCGCGCCGATGACCTGTCGCTGGGCAAGGCGATCAAGGCCAGCGCGGAGATCCAGGTCACCATCGGCGGCAGCGCGTTCCCGAAGTACGCCATCGTGCTCGCGAACCCGACCGCCGACGACCTCTCCAAGGGCGCGAGCAACGCCGTCGGCGCCCAGGTGGTCGAGATCGGCCCGCCGTTCTGCCAGGACGGCTCGATGGGCCAGGGCGGCGAGTGCGCCACCGGCATCGCGGCCCTCGGCTACCGCACCGTCCCGAGCGGCAACGACAACGACGCCAAGCAGTGGTCGAAGGCCGAGCTGGCGCAGCCCGCGGCCGGCCAGCCGTTCGGCCTGAAGCAGCTGGTCATCCTCGCCCACACCGGCGTCGGCGATGCGCTCCTCAAGGGCGCCGAGCCGACCGCGTCGGAGATCCTCTACCGCCGTCGCCTCGCCGCGATCAAGGCGCTGTTGACCTCCCTCGTCGAGGAAGCCAACCAGGTCGAGTCGCAGCTGGCCCCCAAGGCCAACGAGAGCTCGCACTTCACGTTCTTCCTCTAGCCGAAGAACCCCGAAGCGCCGCGGCCCCGCCGCGGTCCACCGCGCGGCCTCCCGCGCGGTTTCGTTTTTTTCGGAGACCCGCGCGTCAACCGGGCCGGCCTCGGCCAGCCCTCGTCGACGGCTCCGCTCCCCTACCCGCGCGCTCACCCGGGCCCGAGCCCGAGCTCGAGCCTGCTACGGCTTCTGCTTGCCCTTGCCGATGATCGCATCCACCGCGCCGGCATTCTCATCGAGGCCGATCTTGTCATCGCCCTTCTCGAGCACCGACTTCATCAGGCCATCCTGGCCCTTCGCCGCCGGCGCCTTTGCGACCCGGTTGTCGACGACCTGCTTCTCCGCGCGCGGATCCGTCACCACCAGACAGAACGCATCGTAGAAGCGCAGCCGGTCGATCGCCTTCACCGCGAGCTCCGGGGTCTTCCACTCCTCGCCGGTCGGATCGATCGCGCCCGCGCCGAAGCGGCTCTCCATGATCGTGCGGAACGTCGCGAAGTTCCGCTGCTCGTCGGAGATCTTCTTCGAGTCGAGCGCGATGAACATCCGCCAGAGCTTGCCCTCGAAGAACAGGAAGAACCGGCGCTGGTTCTTGCCGGCCGCGTTCTCCCAGTACACCAGCATCGACTCGTCGGTGTTGCGCGCGAACTGGTCGTCGATGATCGAGACGTCCCAGCCGGTCTTCTGGCCCTTGAACTCGACGTAGCTCTTGGTGATCGCCGCGAGCTCGTCCTTCTTCTCCTTGCGGAGCTTGTCCTGGGTGTTGACGTCGTTGGTCGCCGTGATCTTCTCGGCGTAGCGCTCGTCGATCTGCTTGCCGAGCACGCCGACGACCTCGTCCTTGGTCATGCCGAACTTGAAGGCGCCGAGCAGCTCGACCATCGCCTTCTTGCCCTCGGCGCTGACCGGCGGGACCTTCACCGGGACCGGCTTGGTGGCGGGCGGCTTGGGCTTCGGCTTGGCCTTGCCCTTCGCCTGCGCGGCGCCAGCCAGCGCGAGGCTACCGATGAGGGCCAGCGCCCACGGCGCCTTGGTCGAGATCCAGTTGCGGGAACGAATGCGCGACATGCTGAGCCTCCGAGCGGCGCTTGGGTGCCTGGGTGCGGGAGTGTACTCCGCGCGATCCGGTGCCTCAAGCATGGACGATGGCTCGCCGCCGCGCATTCACGGAGATTCCACCTCCCTGCGCGCCGGGGTTCAGGCGCGACACGGTCGCGCCCGGCGGTCAGGGCCCGATCGACACCGGCTCCTTGCCCGCCGAGGTCGACTGCGACGCCCCGGTCAGGGCATCCGGCGACACCCTCACGTCGAGCTCGCTCGACGACACCGAGCCGTGGCAGCCCGCGCAGACCGCGTCGAAGAGCTCCTCGCGGATGCCCATCGTGATCTGCTCGCTGGGCGCGACCTGGTGCTCCTCGCCCATCGTGATGATCGGCTTGCCCGAGCCATCCTGGAGCTCCAGCACCACGCCGGCGCCGCCGGGCACCTTGATCTTGACCGAGCCGTCATCGGCGAGGCTGGCGGTGCCGAGCAGCTGTCGCGACTCGTAGATGCCGCTCATCGTGTTGCCGCTGGTGGTGCCGGCGGGCGCGTGGGCCTCGGCGTAGACCGCCAGCCGCCGCGCACCGCGGAACGCCTCGACCGGCCGGCCGCGGCGCAGGTTGCCGGTGAGCAGCGTGAAGATCAGCGGCGCGTCGGGCATGTGGACGATCGCGTGGTCGCCGAGCGCGGGGTTGACCGAGCCGCCGAACACGAGCTGGCGGCGGTTGAGGTACGGCTTGCGCGCCGGCGCCTTGAACGCGAACACCGCGTCGACCTGCGCGCCGGCGCCGCCGATGAGCGTCTGGCGATCGCCGGTCCGCGGATCGATCGCGACGAGGTCCCAGTCGAGCGAGGTCGCGGTGCCGAGATCGCCGGTGAACGCGGCGTACGACACCATGATGCGGCCGTCGGGCAACCCGAACGGGTTGCGATACGCGCCCGTGGTCGGCATCCCGACCCGCCCGGTCGCGGCGCCGTCGATGATCTTCACCGACGGCAGGTAGCCGTCGTCGGTGCGCCCCTGCTCGAACGGCCCGATGCTGCGGTTGAACAGCGCCAGCGTGCCGGCCCCGCCCTTCGCGCCCTCGTCCGACAGGATGATGAGGAAGTCACCGTCGGCGTTCTCGCGGATGTCGGTCGCCTGGGCGTAGCCGATCGACGGCTTGGTCTGGGTCGGGTCGGCGGCGTCCGCGTAGGGCGACACCGCGCGCTGCGCGAGCAGCGGGTGGTAGTCGGTGCGGTCCCAGTTGATGCGCCGGCCGCTGAGTTGATAGAAGCCCTGCGAGACCTTCTCGGTGGTCATCGTGATCCGGCCCTCGCGCATCATCTGCGGCGAGATCTCGGAGTTCGACAGGAACGTGATCTGCTCGGCGCCCGAGCCGTCCTTCTTGATCCGCCAGATGTCGGACTGCGGCAGGAACTTCTTGCGCGACACGCTCGGCCCGGCGGCGCCGCCGCGGGTCGACGCGAACACGATCCACTCGCCGTCCGGCGACCACGCCGGGTCGAAGTCGTGGAGCTTCTCCCCGTTCTGGTCGGGCTGCGCGGGCGTCAGCCGGGTGCAGCCGGTGCCGTTGATGTCGACGACGTAGACGCCGAGCGGATCCCCCGCCGACGTGCGCATCGCGAACGTGACGGTCGTGCCGTCGAAGCGGACGTCCGGAGACCGGACATCGACGGTCGCGCGGCTGGTCGCGCCCGGGCAGCTGTCGAGCAGCGAGCGCGGCGCGCCGACGCCGGTGATCGCCTGGCCGGCGCCGAGCGTGGCGTCGGCGACCAGCAGATCGGAGTTGGGCTGGTAGGTGTCGAACTCGAGCGGGGTCGCGACGTGGCTGGCCTGGCGCGAGACGTAGACGATCGGCACGGTCGCGCCCACGCCCATCGGCGACACCTGCGCGCCGAGCGCGCCGCGCTCCACGTCGAGCCACTTCTGGATCGTGCAGAACGCGGTGGCGGTCGCCGGATCGTAGGTCCCCGGGCAGGTCGCCGGATCGGCCGGGCCCTTGCCCTGGGTCTCGAGCACGCCGCCGCCGCGGTGCGCGATGCCGCCGTCGCTCGGGATGAGCGTCTTGGCGACCGCGCGCCCGCGCCGCGCGTCGGGGTACTCGACGGCCATGAACTCGTCGCGCAACAGCTCGTAGTTGCGCTCGAGCGCGATCGCCGAGAAGAAGCCGTTGCCGCCGGTGCGCAGCTTGAAGTCGTTGCCCGCGGCCGGGCTGTGGCAGGCCGGGAACGCGCAGCCGCGCGCGATCAGCACCGGCTGGACGTTGTCGGCGAAGAACTTCCGGCCGGCGTCGTTGTCGCCGAAGGTCAGCGGGCCGACGTGCTCGGCCCAGGTCGACATCGCGAGGTACTTGGCGTCGTCCTTCGAGGCGAACTGATCGCCGCCGGTGTGCGGGCCACCGCCCTTCGCGTGGGCGAGCGGCACGCGCAGGAACTGGCTCTGATCGACCGGCGAGCCGACGAACGACCACGCCTGGCTGAAGTTGTAGGCGAGCTGCGTGTCGTCGTCACCGCAGGTCATGTAGAAGTCCGACTGCGGCGCGCCGTGGCAGTTGCCGTAGTTGCAGCCGGCGAGCACCGGCTGCACCGCGGACTTGAACTCGCTGAACGTGGCGTTCGCGAGGTACGGCGCCGGATCGAACCCCGACGGCACCGAGGTCGAGCACGGCGAGGTCGAGGTCTGCGGCGGCGTCGGCGGCGACAGCCCGTTCTCGGTGGCGCCGTTCTCGAGCCAGCGCAAGAGCGTGAAGTAGCTGTTCGAGCTCAGCTGGATGCCGCTGCCGCCGGCGTGCTGGATCTCGAGGTCGCGGACCTTGTCGGCGCCGCCATAGGCGAACTGCACCGCGCCCGGGCCGACCGCCTTGATGAGCAAGGGCGGGATCGAGTACGGCCCGAACGGCTGCAGCAGATCGCGGCGCTTCTGGACGTTCTCGAACGACGTGACGTCGAAGTTGCCCGCGGCGAACTTGAACTGCGACGCGTCGGCGGCGTGGCATGGCCCCGCGCCCTTCGAGCAGCTCTGGATCAAGATCGGCGAGATCTCCCGATCGTAGAAGGTCCGGCCCGGAGGCGCGTCACCGCTGCACGCGGCCACGCCGAGGCCCACACCGACGAGCGCCAGAAGGCGCGACGAGTGGCGCATGGTCATTACTCTACTCCAGGGCAAGCGCCGCAGGCTGTGGCATAGCGCGCGTCTCGCGACGGTCGCGCAGTGACGCGGCGAGAATTCGTCCAGCGCGATCGCCGCGACCGGCGACCGTACGCGCGCCGACACCGGGCCGAAAACGCGCGCGGCGAGCGCGTCGTTGCCGACGGCTCGCCGCGTGGATCATGCGAGAGACACCTTCACCGCAGCGCGGCCAGCGCCGCCTTCGCGGTCGAGCCGACCAGCGGCGACGGATCGTTGACCGCCGCGGTCAGCGCGGTGCGCGACGCCGGGTCGCCGATGCGGCCGAGCGCCCAGGCGGCGTTGCGGCGCACGACGGCGCTGGTGTCGCTCGCGAGCACGGCCTCGAGTGCGGTGCGAGCCGAGGCCTCGCGCATGCGCCCGACCGCGCCCGTCGCC
>JAIOQA010000069.1 GCA_021413675.1 Deltaproteobacteria bacterium
CTCGGCCCGATCCCGCTCGCGCACGCGGCGCTCGACTTCGCCGCGCTGTTCCCGGGCGACCAGGTGGCGTTCGCGGCGGCGGAGCCGGCCGAGGGCACGATGCCGGCGTCGCCGCCGTCGATCATCGTCCGCCGGCCAGGCCTCGCGCGCGGGACCAACGACGACATCGTCGCGATCGCGAGCCTCCACGGCGAGCGCATCACCCGCCTCGAGGTGTTCGCGCCCGGGATCCCGTCGCCGATCGGCGTCGAGGTCGGCGCGACCGCGGCGACGATCGCGCGCGCGCTGCCCGACGCGACGTGCGAGTGGGGCGGCAGCGCGCGCGGCATGCTGTGCTCGAGCGAGCACGCGCCCGCGTTCACGTTCCAGTTCGAGACCGGCAACTGGGGCGACGCCATCGCCGACGCACCGGCGGATGCCACCGTCGCGGCGGTCATCTGGGACGCGCCCGACGGCGCCGAGCTCACGCTCGCGCGTCGCCCGGCCGCACCCGCGCCTGCGCCGGCCACAGCCGGTCATCCCGACGCGCTCGGATCGATCGATCTGCGGGCCGCGAAGCTCGACCTTCGGGCCGTGGTCCCCGGCGCGGAGATCGAGTACGAGGCCGGTGGCCCGGTCCCGGACGACCCCACGGACTCGATCCCGCCGCAGCTCACGGTGAGCCTGCCGGGGTCGCCCGGCACTCCGCGCGAGACGCTGCTGGTCGTCACGCTGAAAGGCACGCGGGTCATCGAGATCCAGTCGCTGGCCCCCGGCTTCCCGGCCCCGTCGGGGATCGACGTCGGAACCACGGCCGCCGAGGTCGCCCGTCGCATCCCTGACGCGACGTGCGTCCCGACCCTCGCGTTGGATTACGACGCCAACCAGTGTCGGAGCCCGCGCGATCCCGCGTTCAGCTACATCATCGCCACCGACCACGCGGTCGCCACCATCGGCGCGGTGCCGCCCGACGCGCTCATCGACGCGATCGTCTGGGACGCGCCGAAGCGTTCTCGCCTCGCCGTCGGCCGGGAGGCGTTGAAGTGAGCCCGGACACGCATCGCGCATGCCGCGACCACCGGAGGTCCACGGTGGATGCGCGGGGCGCCCCGGCCTATGATGAGCCATGGGCGTCGAGGACCGGGACGATCGCGAGGACCGCGATCACGCGCCGTCGCTCGATCGCGTCCCGCCGCGCGACAGCGCGTACACGATCCACGCGCTCACCCGCGCCATCGCCTACGCGACCCTCGGCGACGATCTCGGCGTGAGCCTGCTGTGGGGCGTCCCCGACGACGCCGACATCGCCGCGATGATCGCCGGCTGGCAGGACCACGCGCCGCTCCTCCGCCACGCGTGCCTGTTCGACGCGGGCGCGGTGACCCACGTCGAGCCCCGCGCGTTCCATGCGGTGCTCGACTACCAGGCGCGCGATCACGTGCGCCTCACGCGCGACGTCGTGCGCATGGCGATGATCGCGCCGCGCACGCAGTCCGGCGCGGCGATCGCCGGCTTTCCCGTGCTTTATCCGCCGCCCTACCCGACCCAGGTGTTCACGACCCGCGACGACGCGCTGGCCTGGCTCGACCTCGCGCCGCTGGCGCCCGCGCTCGCGGCGCTGGTCGCCGACGTCAGCGGCGACGACACCGTCGGCGCGCTGCGCCGCTGGCTGCGCGACGCCGAGCTCGACCTCGCGACGCTCGCGACCGCGGCCCGCGCGCTCGCGCTGTCGCCGCGCTCGCTGCAGCGCCGGCTGGGCGAGGCCGGAACCACCTTCGATCGCGAGCGGGTGCGCGCCCAGATCGCGCGCGCCCAGCACCTCATGGCCACCAGCGAGCAGACGCTCACCGCGATCGCGATCGCGGTCGGCTGCGGTTCGTCGTCCACCTTCAGCGACCTGTTCCGGCGCGAGGTCGGCTGCACGCCGAGCGCGTGGCGCGCCGAGCGCCGGTCCTGATCACACCTCGTGCGGCATCGGCCGGCGCGGCGCGCGGAAGTAGCGCAGCGGCGAGTACGACAGGAAGTTCGCGACCCGCGAGGTGTAGAGGTCGGCGTAGTCGTTGACCTGCTCGCCGAACCGCGAGTTCTCGTTGTCCTCGCGCAGGCACGAGCCCCAGTGCGGGTTGTAGGCCCGGTCGAGCGTCGACTCGAGGCTGGTGACCTCCTCGGTCATGAGCTGGTGGCGATCGCGCAGCGAGTCGAGCGCCAGCTTGGTCAGCTTCTTCTCGTCGTCGAGGCGCGGCCGCAGCGGCGCCGCGGTGGCCGCGTCCTCCAGCAGCCGCTGGATCTTCTTCAACCGCAGCCCCTGGTAGTCGATCTCCGACTCGAGGTTGCGGCGCCGACGATCGAGCAGATCGAGATCGCGGATGTTGTTCTCGAGCCGCTGCAGCACCGCGATCTCGCGATCGAGCTCCTGCAGCACCATCGCGGTGCGCCACATGTGCTGCTTCCGCAGGCGCAGGATGTCGCCGTAGATGTGGTCGCCGATGTAGAGCACGTGCTCGCCGCGGATGTGCGTCATCTCCTCGAACTGCGCGACGTTGCCGGCCATGTAGACCCGGTCGCGGAGCAGCTGCTTGACCTCGGCGTCGAGGGTGGCGCCGGTGGTCGGATCGAGCTGCACGAACGGCCGGCGCTCGTTGAAGAACGCCGGCTTCGCGCCGCCGACGACGACCACGTCGAAGTAGTTGCGCCACGACGCGTAGGCCTGGCGCTGCCCGTCGAGCAGGAAGCGCATGACCGCGTCGGTGTAGTCCCAGAGCGAGTTGGTGAGCAGGAACAGCTTCTTGCCCGACGAGCGCAGCTTGTGCAGCGTCTCGGCCAGCTCCGGGTCCTTGACGATGTAGCCGGCGAGGTCGGCCTTGATCACGCTCTTCAGCGTGTCGTCGCGGTGGGCCTCGTCGATCGACATGCGGATGTCGGCGAACAGCTTGTCGTAGGCGATCGCGCCCGGGCCGCGGGTCCGATCGAACCAGTCGACCAGGGTCACGTACATGACCGCCTCGGGCAGGCCGAACAGCGTGTCGATCCAGTCGTAGCGGTCCGACGAGAGGTTGATCTTCTCGTTGCGGTAGATCGCCTTGCGCTCGTCGCTCGAGAGCTTGCGGAAGCCGTGGTAGCAGCGCCCGACGTAGCTGTGGCGATCCATCTTGAAGACGTTGCCGAGCTCGCGATCGACCATCAGCCCGCGGATCGCCCAGTGCGGATCGTAGGACAGCGTGCGGATCTCCGCCGGGTAGCCGTGGTTGGTGACCATCTTGGCGAGGGTGAGATCGATCGACAGGCGCTCGAGCTTGTCCTGGTGGTACAGCGCGAGCGTGTAGTCCATGTCGAACCCGATCAGCTCGATCTGGTCCATGCGCAGGTTGCGGTTGCAGTAGATGCGGGTCCGGCGCGAGACGTCGAACTCCGTCGACGAGTCACCGAGCAGCGCACCGAGCTGGCTTTCCACGTCGAGCGGGGTCGCGACCATTCGCCTCGAGTGTACCGTGCCGGGCCGCCCCCGTCGGGGCGCGCGAGGGAGGTTCGACGGGCCGGATGTGGGTAGGTCGGCGGTGGCGCGGTGCGTTGCCAGGGTGAGGCGCGGGCCGGTACAGTCGCAGGCGATGAGTGGCCGTCCCGCGACCCCCGCCTGGAACCGGAGCACCGATCCATTCGCCGAGCTGATCGGCGAGGAGGCGATCGCCCGCCGGGTCGCCGAGATCGGGGCGCAGATCACCGCCGACTACGGCGCGCTCACCGACGGTGCGCAGGTCGTGGTGCTCGGCGTGCTCAAGGGCTCGGTGATCTTCCTCGCCGACCTGGTGCGCCACATCGGCCTGCCGGTCTACCTCGACTTCATCGGCATCTCGTCCTACGGCGACGCGACCCAGTCGTCGGGCGTCGTCCAGATCACCCAGGACCTGACCCGGCCGATCGCCGGCAAGCACGTGATCATCGTCGAGGACATCGTCGACACCGGCCACACGGTGCACTACCTGATCGAGAACATGCGGACCCGCAGCCCGGCCTCGGTCAAGCTGTGCTCGCTCCTGCACAAGCCCGAGCGCGCCGAGCGCCAGGTGCCGATCGACTACCTGGGCTTCACGATCCCCAACAAGTTCGTCGTCGGCTACGGGCTGGATGTCGCGCAGCAGTACCGCAACCTGCCGTTCATCGGCTACGTGACGAACGCCTAGCCCTGTATGACGCCCGACCAGCTCGCGCGCCTGCCTGCGGCCCTGTTCGAGATCGGCAAGCTCATCGGCTCCGAGCTCGATCCCGGGCAGCTGCTCGCGCGCATCTCCGAGCTGGTCTGCACGCTGCTCGACGCCGACGCCTGCTCGGTGATGCTGCTCGACGCCGAGCGCACCCGGCTCCTGGCGAAGGCGGCGCACGGCCTGCGCGCCGAGCGCATGCACAAGCTGTCGTTCGCCGTCGGCGAGGGCGTGGCCGGCTGGGTGGTCGCGAGCGGCGAGGTCGCGCTCATCGACGACGTCAGCCGCGACCCGCGGTTCGTCACGCTGACCGAGACCAAGACGCCGATCGCCTCGCTCCTGTGCGTGCCGCTGATCGCGCGCGGCGAGAAGGTCGGCGTGATCACCGCGACCTCGGGCCGGACCGGCGCGTTCGGGCCGTCGGACACCGAGCTGCTGCGGTTCGTCGCCGCGACGATCGCGCTCGACATCGAGAACGTGCGGCTGCACCGGGTCGCGACCACCGATCCGCTGACCGGCGCCTACAACCGCGAGTTCCTGTCGGCGCGGCTGCCGGCGGAGATCGCGGCGGCGATCGATCGCGCGCAGCCGCTCGCGGTCGCGATGATCGACTGCGATCACTTCAAGACCGTCAACGATCGCTTCGGCCACGACGCCGGCGACGAGGTGCTCGCCGAGATCGCGCGCCGGCTGCGCGGCGCGATCCGCGGTGGCGACGTGCTGATCCGCTACGGCGGCGAGGAGTTCCTCGCGGTCCTGCCCCGCGCCGACGCCGAGCGCGGCTGGGAGGTCGGCGAGCGCATGCGCGCGCGGGTGGCCGAGACGCCGGTCGATCTGGCCGGCACCAGCGGCGCCGACGGGCCGGCGTCGATCGAGATGCGGGTGTCGATCGGCATCGCGCAGCTCCGCGACGGCAGCGAGCTGCCGGCGGAGCTGATCCGCCGCGCCGACAACGCGCTCTACGCCGCGAAGGCCCGCGGCCGCAACCGCGTCGAGGTCGCGCCATGAGCGAGCCCCGGGACGATGGCGGCGACGGCGACGGCGCGATCCCCGACGGCGGCGCGAGCGGCGCCAGCGGCGGCTACCAGGTCGAGGTCGCGCCCGCGCTCGATCCCGCGCTACCCGCGCCCGCGCCGATCGTCGACGAACCCGCGATCGCGGTCGCGCCGATCGCGACCAGCGACGACGATCTGCGCGAGGCGGTGGGCGTGGCCCGGCGCGCGCCCCGGCCCGCGGAGCCCACCGATCGCGTCGCGCCGCGACGATCGCGCCGCGACGATCGCGATGACGACCGCGACCGCGACCGCGACCGCGACGACGAGCCCACGCCCGCGGACCGCGCGCGCCGCCGCAAGCTGTTCGTCACCCTCGGGCTGTCGCTCGTGGTCGGCCTGATCATCGCCGCGTTCGTGCTGATCGGCCGCGCCAACGCGCAGCGCCTGGTGTTCACGTGCGCGGCCGAGCAGATCACCGCCGAGCACGGCCGTAGCTTCCCGCCGTGGGGCACCTCGACCCTCGACGGCCCGGAGTGGGCGCCGATCGCGATCCCGCCGCAGGCCGAGTGCGAGTCGCGCGAGACCGATGATCTGGCGACCCTCGAGGGCTGGTACCTCGACGCGCTCTACGATCAGGCCTCGACCAAGCTCGCCGCGCGCGAGGTCACCTCGGTCGACGACGCCGAGGCCCAGCTGCGCCAGGCGCTCCTCTTGTCGCGCGCGCCCGAGCGCCGCGATCAGCGCGCGAACATCGAGCGCCTGCTCGGCGACGTCGTCTACTGGCGCGCCGCCGCCAAGGCCGCCGCCGCCGCCACCACGCTCGGCGAGGCCGCGAAGCTCTTCGACGAGGCCGCCGCGAAGAGGCCGCGCAACGTCAGCGACGCCGCGGCCTGGGCCACGTACACCCGCACGCTCGCCGCCGAGCTCAAGGCCGGCCCCGACGGCGCCCGCGCCGCGACCTCGATGCCGCCCCTGCCCGGCCAGCCCCGCACCCCGGCCCCGCCGGGCGTACCGCTGCCGGTCGAGAGCTCCGACGCCGGCGTGCCGATGGGCTCGCCGATCGTGCCCGAGCCGCCGGACGCCGGCGTGCCGACCGGCGGCGTTCTCCTCTAGTACCCCGCGGTCGCGCGCGCGCCCGCGACTCGTGCGAGCATCATCGCGCGTGACCGACGCTCCGCCATCGCGCGCCGATCAGCTCGCGTACATCCAGGGCCTGCGCGGCATCGCCGCGGCCGCGGTCGTGCTCTACCACGCGCGCGTCTTCATCGATGGCGGGCGCTACCTCGACCTCGGCACGCGCCTGTTCGGCGCGGGCAGCGCGGGCGTCGATCTGTTCTTCGTGATCAGCGGCCTGATCATGGTCCACACCACGCGCCAGGTCGCGGGCGGGCCGCGCGACGCCGCCGCGTTCGCGGTCCGCCGGTTCGCGCGCATCTGGCCGGTCTACGTCGTCGGCTTCGTCGCGATGCGGCTGTTGACCTCCTCGCTCACCAACCCGGCGTTCGCGACCACCTGGGGCAAGACGGTCAGCCAGCTGGCGTTCGTGCCGCAGGGTCCGCACGACGCCGCGCCGTTCTTCGGATACCCGCTCCTCCACGTCGGCTGGACGCTGGTCTACGAGGTGTTCTTCTACGCGCTGTTCGCGATCGCGCTCGTCGCGCGGCGCGGTCGCGCGCTGGTGCTGGTCGCGCTGTTCGCGACCTGCCTCGTCGCGCTGCCGCTCGTCTTCCAGGGCCGCGTCACCTTCGACGCGCTCGAGAGCTACGGGTTCGGCGACTACCGCTGCATCGCGACCAGCCCGATCCTCTGGGACTTCCTGTTCGGCGCGGCGATCGGCTGGCTGCGCGGCACGCGCTTCACGCCGCGCGATCGCGGGCTGCTCGCGTGCGCCGTCGCGCTCGCCGCCGGCCTCGTGATGTGGCAGCTGCTGTCGGGCGTGCGCGCCGGCCACGGCCCGACCCGCTGGGGCGTGCCGATGGCGCTCCTGGTCCTTACGCTCACGCTCTACGACAAGGCCCACCCGATCCGCATGCCGCGCTGGCTGACCTGGCTCGGCGACATCTCGTTCTCGCTGTACCTGTTCCACATCCTCCCGCAGATGGTGCCGCGGCTGTTCCCCGATCACCCCGAGGTCATGAGCGGCGGCGGCTTCTTCGTCGCCAGCATCGTGGTCGGCGTGGTGCTGGGCTACCTCGGCCACCGCTTCCTCGAGCGCGGGCTGTCGGAGTGGTTCAAGCGGCGCCTGCTCGGGTGGCTGCGGCTCGCGCGGCCCTGACGCTCACCCGCGCGGCAGCGCCGCGATGCCATCGAGCACGATCTCGAGCCCGCGCGCGACGTGCGCGTCGAAGTGCGGCGCCGCCAGGTAGCGCGCCGACGCCGCGACCCGCGGCGGCAGCTCGGGCGCGATCCGATCGACCGCCGACGGCGTGGCGTCGGGCTGTTCGCCGCGCAGGCTGACCAGCGCCATCGCCGCGCCGTTCAGGAAGAAGCCGAGCTGGCGAAACGCCATCGCGGCGTGGGCGGCGTCGAGGCCGCTGTCGCGCAGCAGGCCCAGCACCTGCTCGAGGAACGCGAGCTGCGACGGCAGGTTGAACCGGCGCGTGACCATCAGCACCGCCGCCCGCGGGTGATCGGCAGCGACGCCGAGGTACGCGCGCGCCACCGCGGCCAGCCGCGGCCGCCACGCGCCGGTCGCCGGCACGCGGACCTGCGCGATCAGGTGCGCCGCCACGAGATCGAGCAGCGCGCCCTTCGAGGGCACGTGGTGGTAGAGGCTCATCGGCTGGCAGCCCAGCGCGGCCGCGAGCTTGCGCAGGCTGAAGTCGTCGAGGCCCTCGCGATCGATGAGCGCCAGCGCCGCCCGGGCGATCGCCTCGGGATCGAGCCCCGAGGCGCGGTCGGCGCGCGGCCGGCCCGGGCCCCGCGGCCGACGTCGCGCAGGTGGCATCGATCCGATCTTAATCGTACGTCGTAAGGATTTCAACCGCGGCCCGACACCGCCGCCGAAGGAGCCTCTCGATGCGCATGATCTCGCTGGTCTCGACCCTGTTCGCGCTCGCCACCGCCGCCACCCTCGCGCCCGCCCGCGCCGACGACGCGCCCGCGGCGCGCCTGGTCAAGACCCTCACCGGCACCTGGAAGGGCCCGTTGCACCTGACGATGGGCGCCGACCAGGCCGACCTGAAGGCCGCGATCGCGTGCGCGCCGATCGCCGGCAAGACCGGCATCGCCTGCCAGGCCAGCATCACCGGCGTGCCCGGCCTCGGCACGATGCTCGAGTCCGATCTGTTCGGCGTGGATCCGACCACCGGCGCCGCGCACATGTACGCGGTGTCCAACGCCGGCGACGTCCACGACCACGTCGGCGGCTTCGAGCAGGACGCGCTGGTGATGCGCTGGACCGGGACCTCGCCCGATCACCACGCGCTGCGCGAGACCCTCACGTTCCGCTCGACCGGTCCGCGGACGCTGGCGTTCACCCAGGAGGTGACCAGCGACGGCAAGCCATTCGTGAAGCTCGAGGGCACGCTCAAGAAGTGAGCGCGCCGCGCCGGTTCGCGCGTCAGGCGCCGAGCGTGGCGAGATCGATCACGAACCGGTACTTCACGTCGCTCTTGAGCATGCGCTCGTAGGCCTCGTCGAGCTTCTGGACCGAGATCTGCTCGATGTCGGAGACGATGCCGTGCACGCCGCAGAAGTCGAGCATCTCCTGGGTCTCGGCGATGCCGCCGATCAGCGAGCCCGCGATGCTGCGGCGGCGACCGATCAGCGCGCCGGTGTTCGGCGACGGGTGCGGGGTCGGGGGCGCGCCGAGCATCACCAGCGCGCCATCGCGGCCGAGCAGGTTGATGTACGGATCGAGGTTGTGGGCGGTGGAGACGGTGTTGACGATGACGTCGAAGCCGCCGCCGGCGGCCTTCATCGCCGCGGCGTCCTTCGAGATGACGACCGCGTCGGCGCCGAGCCGCCTGGCGTCCTCGACCTTGCCGGGCGAGGTCGTGAACAGCGTGGTGTGCGCGCCGAACGCCTTGGCCAGCTTGAGCGCCATGTGGCCGAGGCCGCCGAGCCCGACGACGCCGACTCGCGAGCCCTCGGTCACGCCCCAGTGGCGCAGCGGCGAGTACGTCGTGATGCCCGCGCAGAGCAGCGGCGCGGCCGCGGCGAGGTCGAGGTTCGACGGGATCCGCAGCACGAACGCCTGATCGACGACGACGTGGCTCGAGTAGCCGCCGTAGGTCGGCTTGCCCAGCTGGTGCTTGTCGGGGCTGTTGTACGTGTAGACCGTGCCGCGCTTGTCGCAGTACTGCTCGAGGCCGGCCTGGCAGCTGTCGCAGGTGCGGCACGCGTCCACCATGCAGCCCACGCCGACGCGATCGCCGACCGCGAACCGCGTGACCTCGGCGCCGACCGCGGTGACGATGCCGACCAGCTCGTGGCCCGGCACGCACGGGTAGACCGTGCCGGCCCACTCACCGCGCGCGGTGTGCAGGTCCGAGTGGCAGACGCCGCAGTACTTGATGTCGAACTGGACGTCGGTGGGGCCGGGGCTCCGGCGCTCGATCGCGAGCGGGCCGAAGGCGGCGGTGGCGGATGACACGGCATACGCGCGGGCGGTGGACATGCCCGCTGTATACCGCGCCGATGGCACGCGGCACTCGTCCGGGACGCCCGCGGCGTCAGCCCGGGCCGTCGTTCATCGCGCGCTCGAGCTTCACCTTGATCTCGACGTAGCGGCGCAGGAAGTCGTAGTGCTTCTCGCGGAAGTTCTGCATGTAGCGGCGCTCGCGGCTCTTGGCGCGGAACGCCTCGGCCAGCTCGCCCATGCGCTCGATCAGCTGACCCGCGTCGCGGAAGGGATCGATGATCGGGCGCTGGCCCGAGAGCTCGACCAGCTCGACGCGGCCGTTGTCGGCGGGGCCGCGGAACGTGAGCGCGACCAGCTCCTCGTTCTGCGACTTGAGGCTGCGCACGACCATCGAGGTCGGCAGGTCGTGGAGATCCTCGGCGACCATCGCGTAGTGGAAGCGGCCCGACGACACGCGATCGAGCGCCTCGCCGCCGCTGGTGGCGTGGACGAACGTGTAGCCCTTGGGCGAGGCCTCGGTCAACGCGTCGTAGAGCTCGTCGACCTCGTCGACCACCAGCACCGCGAGCTCGTCGAGGGTGGCGCCGCCGCCGACCTCGCGCCCGGCCAGGCGATCGGTGAGATCGAGCGCGCGCTTCTCGGCGTCGACGAACTTCTGCAGGAACTCCTCGTGCACCGCGCGGATGTCGCCGAGGACCGAGTCGACCTCGCGCCGGCCGACCGAGCGGCCCGCGGCCTCGACCACCCGATCCTTCAGGTACGCCACCGACTCCGGCGCCTTGAGCACCAGATCGATCGCGCCGGCGCGCACCGCGATGGTCGCGTCGTCGAACGAGCGCCGCGGCGTGAGCGCGATGATCGAGGAGGTCGGCGACTTGATCTTGAGCGAGCGCACCGCCTCGATGCCCGCCGACGGCGATGGCGTGTCGAGATCGACCAGCATCACCGAGAAGAACGTGCGGTCGCACAGCACCAGCGCCGCCTCGAGATCCTTGGTCGCGGTCACGTGCATGTTGGCGGCGCCGAGCAGCTCGGTGACGCCGGCGTGGACGCGCTCGTCCTGGTCGACGACCAGCACCTCGGCGCCGACCAGCTGACTGCCGGTCTGGATGAGCCGTGACATGGAGACGTCGGTTCGGGTCATGGATCCTCGCATGGCGCGGCTACTGCCCCGTGAACCGGAACGGGCGGACCACCACCGTCGGCTCGGAGAGGCCGTTGTCGGGGAACGTCCACGCGCTCAGCACGCCCGCCAGGCACTCGCCGAGCGTGGCCGAGCCGGTGGTATTGCGCACCGCCGCCGCGTTCTGCACCTCTCCAGTAGGCATGACGCGGAAGGCGATGTCCACTTCGCCGGCGAGGGGCTGCTCGGGTGTATAGGCCTTGGCCGCCTCGCTGTAGCAGCGCTCGAACCGGCCCTGGCTCGCCGCGCTCTTCTTCTCGACGGAGTTGGCGAGGTCCTCGGTGCGGGGATCGTCCTCGGGCGCGTCGGCGGGCGGCGGGGGGGCGGCGTCGGCCGGCCCGGGCGGCAGGTCGGGGGCCGCGTCGGGTGGTGGCGGCGCCGCCGCGTCGGGGGGCGCGATCACGACCGCGGCGTCGATGAAGCCGTAGGGATCGATCGGGATCGTCGAGTCGGGGAACAGCGCCGGGCCGCGGCCATCGACGCTCATCGCGCCGCCGGCGTCGGCGATCCCGGCCGGGCCGCCGTCGGGCTGCGGGCCCGATGGATGCGCGTCGACGGTGCGCCCGATGATCGTCACGCCGCCGTCGATCGAGGACGGCGTGATCACCGCGATCGCGGCGTCGTCGCCGATGCCGGCATCGATCACCGCGGGCGTGCCCGCGACCACCGGCGCGGCGGCGAGGCCGGCGCGGAGGAACAGCGCGCCCGCGACCGCGAGGCCGAGATCCACGACGACCAGCGCGACCACCGCCGCGGTGCTGGTCCGCCGCGCCGGCGCGCCGCCCAGCGACGCCGACGACATGAACACCGACGGGCTCTGGGTGGGACGGGCCGCGGCCCGCGGCGCCGGCAGCGAACGGGTCTCGCCGGTCGAGCCCGGCGGGGCCACCGGCGCGGCGAGCGCGGCGGTGCGGCCGCTCGGTCGGGCGCCGTCGCCGGGCGCGATCGAGCGCGACTCCGCGACCGGTGGGACGGTGCCCAGTCGCTCGCCGCACTCGCCGCAGAACCGCGAGTCTCCGGCGTTGTCAGCGCCACATCGCACACAACGAACCATCGCTCTCCCTAACCTATCGCAATGCCGCGCCTGGCGCCTGCCGCGAAGGCGCGCGGCGGCACCGGATCGGTGTGTTACCCTCACCGAGATGCGCGATCACCCTGCCGGGAACGAGCCTCGCTCGCGCGCCCGTGAGAGTTTGTCATCAAACTCGAGCGCCTCCGGGTCCGGGGGAGATCGGGGCCGTCGTCTTCGACGGAGCCGATCGATCGCAACCGGGCCGGACGGCGAACGCCGTCCGGGCGTCGAGGCCGGCCCGCGATGAGCCAGGTCCTCGATCGAGTCCTGACCGCGGCCCGCCAGCTCGGCGCCTCCGACGTCCACCTCAAGGCCGGCCTGCCCCCGATCTTCCGGATCAAGGGCGAGCTGCGCACGGTGCGCGACGTCCCGGCCCTGACCCGCGAGGCGATCGCGTCGTTCGCGGTCCACATGATGAACGACCGGCAGCGCGCCGAGTTCGAGACCAACCTCGATGTGGACCTCGCCTACGGCACGCCCGACGGCGTCCGCTACCGCGTGAACCTGTTCCAGCAGCGCGGCTCGGTCGGCATGGTGCTGCGGCTCATCCCGCCCGAGGTGCCGTCGTTCGACCGGCTGAACCTGCCCGAGGCGGTGCTCAAGCTGACCGACAACACGCGCGGCGTGATCCTGGTGACCGGCGCGACCGGCTCGGGCAAGTCGACCACGCTCGCCGCGATGATCGACTACATCAACACGCGCGACGCCAACCACATCGTCACCGTCGAAGATCCGATCGAGTACACGTTCCGCGACAAGCGCTCGGTGATCAACCAGCGCGAGGTCGGGTTCGACACGATGTCGTTCGCGCGCGCGCTGCGCGCCGCGCTCCGCCAGGATCCCGACGTGATCCTGGTCGGCGAGATGCGCGACTTCGAGACCTGCCAGATCGCGCTGACCGCGGCCGAGACCGGCCACCTCGTGCTGTCGACGTTGCACACCGTCGACGCCACCGAGACCATCAACCGCATCATCTCGATGTTCCCGACCCACCAGCAGAACCAGGCGCGGCTCAGCCTCGCCGCGGTGCTGCGCGGCGTGGTCTCGCAGCGGCTCCTGCCCCGCGCCGACGGCAAGGGCATGGTGCCGGCGCTCGAGCTGATGGTGAACACCGAGCGCGTGCGCGAGATGATCGAGGCGCCCGAGCGGACGCGCGAGATCAAGGACGCGATCGCCGAGGGCCTCCACCCGTACGGCATGATGAGCTTCGATCAGAGCCTGGCCAACCTGGTCAAGCAGCACCTCGTGACCTACGAGGAAGCGATCAAGCACTCGACGAGTCCGTCGGACTTCGCGCTCCTGTTCCGGGGCGTGTCGGGTGGCGCGAACCAGAACTGGACCGGCGGCGCGGCGGGCGAATCCCAACCCGGAGCAACGGGTAATGATGACTTCGAGATCGATCGCTTCACGAAATAGCGGCGCCCTGCGCCGATGGGTCGCCAGCGCCGTCGCGGTGCTGGCGTTACTGGTCGCGGCATCGTCGGCGCACGCCGGCAAGAAGCGCGTCGTGGTGCTCGACTTCGACGGGCCCAAGGGCGACCAGTTCCAGGAACAGGTCGAGGCGGTGCTCAAGAAGGCCGCCACGCTGGTCGCGGCCGACAAGTGGAGCGACGCCGCCGACGAGCTCGGCGTGAAGAAGATGACCGCGAAGGGCGTGGCCAAGGTCGCGGCCAAGCTGCGCATCGACGGCGTGGTCGTCGGCAGCGTCGACCGCCGCGGCTCGCGCTACTTCGTCCACGTGCGCCTGCGCGAGGGCAAGAGCGGCGAGTTCGTGTCCGAGGTCGAGCTCGTGGTCCGCTCGGGCAAGCTGTCGTCGTCGGACCAGGCCGAGGTCAAGGATCAGATCGCCGGCGGGATCGCGAAGCTGTCCGCGCCCGGTAGCGCCGACGACGACGACGAGGACGCCGACGACGATCGCCCGGCGCGCGGCAAGGACAAGGACAAGGGCAAGCACCGCGATGACGACGAGGACGCCGAGGCGGCGGACGATCGCGGCAAGGACAAGGGCAAGCACCGGGACGACGACGAGGACGACGATCGCGACAAGGGCAAGGATCGCGACGACGAGGACCGCGTCGCCTCGCGCGACGACGACAAGGATCGCGACGATCGCGAGGACGACGGCGATCTCCACGGCAGCGCCTCGCTCGCCAGCGACCCGCGCCACCGCCCGCTCGAGGCGCTGGCCGGCCTGTCGTTCACCGCGCGCCGGCTGTCGTTCCGCACCGAGCCGACGCTGACCAACAAGCCGCAGGGCTACAAGGGCGCGCCGGTCGCCGGGGCCTACGTCGACGCGACGCTCTATCCGCTCGCGTTCAACCGCAAGAACAAGTCGATCCTGCGCGACGTCGGCGTGCAGCTGATGCTCGACCGCGTCATCAAGATCGAGTCGAAGCTGGCCTACAAGGACGGCGCTGGCGCGAACCAGACCGCCACGCTCGGCACCACCGAGCAGCACCTCGCCGTCGGCCTCGCGTTCCGCTACGCGCTCGGCAAGGGCGAGACCGGCCCGGTGCTGATCGGCTCGGTCCGCTACAACCGGCTCAAGTTCGTCATCGACAAGGGCGCCGTGCCCGCCGGCGCGCCCACGCCCGACATCCCCAACACCGACTACACCTACGTCGACCCTGGCGTGGCGATCCAGTACCCGGCCTCGCCCAAGCTGCGGGTCGGCGGCGGCGCGCGCGTGCTCGTCATCACCGACACCGGCGAGATGCAGAACGTGGATCAGTACGGCGCCGCGACCGTGATCGGCTTCGACGTCGACCTCGGCGCCGACTACACGCTGACCCGCAACTGGTTCGTGCACGCCGGCCTGGCGCTCCACACGATCGGCTTCACGTTCAAGGGCAACGGCGCGCTCACCAACAACCGCGACGGTGACGCGACCACCGTCGACGTCCACAACGCGCGCGACAACTACTTCGGCGGCGCGATCACCGCGGGCTACGCGTACTGAGCACGGCCAGCAGGGGCTTGCGGACGAAGCGCGGCGGCATCCGGGAGGGTGACCGCCGCGTTGCTCACTTCACGTCGGTGACGCCGGTCTTGACCAGCGAGTCGTAGTACTTCTCGGCCTTCACGCCGCCCTTGATCGCCTTGGTGGCCTTGGCCATCTCCTCGTCGATCAGCGTCTCGAACGCCTGCTGCGGCTGGGCCCCGACCATGTTGCGGCCGTTGATCCAGAAGGTCGGCGTGCCGCTCTGCCCGAGGCGCGCGAGCAGCTCCTGATCGTGCTTGATCTCGTCGGCGCACGCGGTGCTGTGCATGTCGGCGGCGAGCTTCGCCGGGTCGAGCCCGAGGTCCTTGCCGATCGCGATCATGTTGGCCTCGCTGAAGTCGCGCGTGTCGAACGCGCGCACCCAGAGCGCGTCGGCCATCGGGCGAAACTTGCCCTGGCGCTGCGCCGCGCACGCCGCCTGCGCCGGGACGGTCGCGAGCTGCGGGTGCACGATGAAGGTCTTGTGGACGACGCGCAGGTCCTTGCCGTACTTGGCCTGGAGCGCCGTGATCGTGTCCCAGGCCCGGCGGCAGAACGGGCACGCGAACTCGCTGCCCATGACGATCGTGACCTTCGCGGTCTTCACGCCCTCGACCGGCGAGCCGTCGACGGGCACCGCGTAGGTCACCGCGGGATCGGGCTGCGCGCGGCGCGGCGGCGGCGGTGGCGGCGGCGGGGCGGCGGCCGCCTCCTTCAGGCGATCGAGCGAGGCCTCCAGCGCCTGGGCGTTGGCCGCCATCTGCGCGGTCGCGGCGGTGAGCTGCGCGTCGAACGCGCGCTCGCGGGCGGCGTTCTGGTTGCGCAGCCCGGTGACCTCGTTCTCGAGCATCGCGACCCGGGTCTCGAGCGCGTTCACGGTGGACTGGCGAGCACCGCATCCGGCGCCGGCCAGGACCCCGACCATCAGAACCTGGGTTCCGAGCTTCATGCCCTCGGGATATCGCACCCGCCGCCGCCGCGCCAGGCGTTCGCGCGCCGCGGAGAGTCCACCCGGGGCCTTGCGGTGAGGCCGGCGAGATCGTAGGCAGCATCATGGTCGTGTGTGTGTTGTGCAAGGCGCCGGCGGCGCTCGGCGTGCTCTGCACCAAGCACGGCGTCGCGATCGCCAGTCGAGGCCTGACCAGCGAGCAGATCGTCGCGCGGGTCACGCGCCCGACCGCGAGCCTCATCGACGCGTGGGGCTTCGCCAACCCGGTCGCCTCGGAGACCGCGATCGGCCGCGACCCGGCATCGGGCCTCGCGATCCTGCACGCCTCGGTCTCCGCCGAGCACGCCGTCATCCGCCAGGGTGAAGGCGGCTGGGAGCTGGTCGATCGCGGCAGCCGCAACGGCACGACCGTCAACGGCGTGGCCGCGCCCAGCGCGAAGCTCGCGCCCGGCGCCGCGGTGTCGTTCGGCGACGTCCGCTTCTACTTCTGGGCGCCGGCGCTGGGCACCGGGCCCCGCCCCACCGGCCGCGGCCGCACCGCGCCCACCCGCACCGTCGCGCGGGTGTTCAGCGCGACCATCAAGACCCGCGAAGGCGGCGCGATCGAGGTCGCCCAGCGCACCGACGGTGGCTTCGCGCGCGCCGGCGAGAAGGTCGTCGAGCTCGCGCGCATGGAGCTCGCGCTGATCCAGACCCTCGTCGAGCGCCTGCGCACCGTGACCGAGGCCGAGCTCGCGTACGTGGCGTGGCACGAGATCGCCGAGGCCCTCGCGTTCGACTCCGTCGAGGCCGACAGCGAGAACGTGCGCGACCTCGTGCGGCGGGTGCGCAAGAAGACCGCGACGCTCGGGGTCGGCGAGCTGATCGAGTCCAAGCACGGCGTCGGGTACCGGGTGGCGGGGCTGGCGTAGACGCGGGCTGGTGGCGGCGGGAGCGGGAGCGGTTGTGCGAGAATGGGGGAGAAGATGGCGCAGAAGAGGACCAGTCCGCGGGAAAGGTCGCGGATGGCATATTCCGGGCCCGGTGCGCAGCCGGTTCATCTCGCTGGCTGGCAACTCGAGCACCTTCGCGTCTTCAAGAACGTCCGCGTCGAACTCCCAGTTCCCCCTGAGGACGCACCCGGACAGTGGTTGGTTTTCCTGGGGGAGAACGGCACCGGAAAGACAACTCTCCTCCGTGCACTGGCGTGGATGGCCTCTGATAGAGCGAAGGACATCTTCGATTGGCTCGCGTTGCACTCTCGGGGACGCGTCGGCGTCGCATGGCGTCGTTCCAAGCGCGCCCAGCCCAGCGTTACGCCCGGGGCGGGATCCCGCTTCGACTGCTTCGGATATGGCTCGCTGCGCGGCACCGCACTGGGCGGGCCCGATCGCGACGTGCCGCTCAAGGGAACGACTGGTCTGGAGACACTCTTCCTTCCCAATGCCCGCCTGATCCATGCCGAAACCTGGCTCCGGCGCGAAGCACTCCGCGCCGGAGCCAGTGCCCGAGATCGCGCGTTCTTTGAATCAGTGCTGGCCACCGTCGCGTCGCTGCTCCCCAACGGCGAGCGCATCGCCATGCACGGCGACGAAGTCGTCGTCGAGACTCCGAACGGCCAGTTCCCGCTCTCCGCCATGAGCGACGGCTACCTCACCACGCTTGGCTGGACGATCGATCTCATCGCGCGCTGGGCGCACAAGTATCGCGACACCGGCAAGCTCGATCACAACTTCGCGAAGGACATGCCGTGCGTGGTCCTGGTCGACGAGCTCGACCTGCATCTGCACCCGCGCTGGCAGCTGGAGATCATCCCACGGCTGCGCGCCGCATTTCCCAAGACGACGTTCATCGTCACGACCCACAATCCGCTGACGCTGCACGGTGCGCGACCAGGTGAAGTCTTCGTCCTCACCAAGGACGAGACCACCGGCAACGTCAGCATCGCGCAGCGCGACCTACCTCCGGGCCTCGACGCCAACCGCATCCTGACCGGCGACTGGTTCGGCCTACCATCGACGCTCGACGAATCGACGCTGACGAAACTCGATCAGCATCGCGAGATGCTGCTCGCGCACAGCCCCGAGAACGATCGCGAGCGCCTGGCGCTGGAGCGCGAGCTGCGTGAGCGCCTGAACGGCTTCGCCGACACGTCGATCGAGCGCATCGCTCACGGCGTGGTCGCGGAGCTGCTCGACGCAAAGATGCGCGCGCGGAAAGACATCACGAGCGCCGACCGCGAGCGCGTCGTCGCCGAAGTGCGCAAGCGCCTCGCCGCGCTCGATGGCGATGGCTCGGCCGCGCGCGAGCCGCCCGCGTCGTACAGACCTCGGCCGCCCACACCGAAGGCGACACCGCGCCGCACGCCCACGACCAAGCCCGCGAAGGCGAAAGCCAAGGCTCCGCGCACGCGGAGCACGGCGCGGTGATTCGCTACCAGCGGCCCCCGACCCCAGCGGGATTCTCCGCACCGCGCCCGAAGGCCAAGGGGCCGTTTCCGACGATATGGTCGGCGCACAAGAGCGCCTTCAGCACCGCGCAGCACCGGAAGTGCGGCTACTGCGAGAGCTCCATCGCGGCCTCGCAGGATGCCGATGTCGAGCACTACGCACCCAAGGCCGCGGTCCACGATCTAGACCCGACCGCGCTGGGCGTCGAGGCCGAACCCAACCTCGCGCGACTCGCGCCGAGATCGCGCAAGGTGGTCGTCCGCAGCACGCGCGGCTACTGGTGGCTCGCGTACGACTGGGGCAACTGGCTGTTCGCCTGCGAGGTCTGCAACCGGAAGTACAAGCTCAACGTGTTCCCGCTCGCGCCGACGCCGCGCAAAGGGTGGCGTCCAACCAGGCAAGACACGAAGCACCGGCCATTGCTGCTCAACTGCTACGACGACGATGCGCCCTGGCGACACTTCGTCGTGGACACGACGACCGGAACGATTGTCGGCCACACTGTCCGTGGCACCGCCACGATCCACACCTGCGGACTACACCGCAACACGCTCCGGGCCGACCGCTACCGAGCCGCGTCGTCGATGGTCCAGCAATGCGAGATCGCGCAAGCCTCGCGCGAGAGCACGACGGCGCGAAAACGGGCCTGGAGGACCATCGTCGAACTCGGCGGCGATGATCGGCCATTCGCCGGCGCCGCGCGGGCGGTCGCCGAGGACCGCCTCGGCCTACGCTGGGACGAGATCAACAACTACGTCGCGACGCTGCGGTAGCGGTCCGCGCTCGCGTCCCGGGCGCCGGCCCCGGCCGCTCGCGCGGATCGACCGGACCGTAGCGACGCCAGCCGATGGTGAGGTGCCACGTGGTCGGCATCACGACCGGCACCGGCTCGAGGTGCGTCCGATGCGGGTGGTTCGCCCAGCCGTCGAACGCGCGCGCGGACGCGAACGGATCGAACGGCTCGCGCGTGTGCAGGTCCTCGCGATGGCGACGCCAGTTGTTGAGCACGTAGCCCAGGGCGTGGCGGACTTGCTTGAGCGCGGCCAGCGCGACCGGATGGTAGCGGTCCGCGAACACCGCGCCGCGGCGGCGGGCCAGCGCGTTGAAGCGGCGCGCGCACGCGATCTGGAAGCCCTGCATGCCGCGCGCGAGCGCGACGTGGCTGTCGGCCTCGACGATCAGGTGGATGTGCGTGGCCTGCACCGAGACGTGGCAGATGCGGAAGTCGTGGCGTCGATAGGTGACCTCGAGCGCGCGCCGGACCGCGAGCCAGCCCGCGCGCCGCCGCAGCCGGAGGGCGGGACACGCGCGGATCGTCACGTGCAGCGGATGCCGCGCGTCGATCGGCGGCCGAGCCTTGTGCTTCTCGCTCGACCGCGGCCCACGCGGCGGTCGCCCGGCGCCGGGGCGCTTGCCGCCGCGCGTGCGGAACGGGAGAGACTGCTGGACCGCCGTCATAGATTTCGTCGATATTTATACGAGATCTAGAAGTCGTCAACGGATGTCTCTCGGATAATCGCGGATTCCGACGATGGCTCGGTGCGACTCGCGTTCCGTGCCCGTGCCCGTGCCCGTGCCCGTGCCCGTGCCCGTGCCCGACTCCGATTCCGGGTCCGGATCGGATTTTTCACAGCTCGCCGCTCAGGCCCCCTCGACGAGCGGGAACCCGAGGCGCTCGCCTGGCGCGGCCGCGAGGTCGTGCGCGAGACACACCAGGCCGGGATAGCCCGTGAACAGGCCGTTCGGCCATGCGTTGCCGGTGTCGAGCATCGCCGCCACCGCGCGCGCGCCCATCGCTTGCGCTCGCGCGAGCCAGCCGTGGCCAGGATCGATGCGCTCCATCGCGAGCAGCCCGTAGGCCCGCCCGCCGAGGCCGCAGCAGAGATTGCCGGGCGCGCCCGCCGTGTCGGTCTCGAGCAGGCGCGCGGCCTCCCGCGCGCGGCGGAGGTACGCCGCCTCCGGCGCGTGCTGGTAGGCGCGCGCCCAGAGCAGGACCAGCCCGGCGGCGCCGTTGCACCAGCTGCGACGCAGCGCGGCGCCCTCGGCGTCGTCGCGCGCGCGCCCACCGGTGGTCAGCCCGGCGCGCGCGGCGTCCGCGGCGAGGCGGTCGAGGTGTCCACCGAACGCCGCCGGCAGCTCGCGCGCCGCGGCGAGCGACCAGCCGAGCAGCGCGTGGAGCGTCCCCGCGCGACCGTGGGCGAAGCCGAGGTTGGGATCCTTGCCCCAGCCTGCCGCGCCATCCGCGCGCGCGAGCAGATCGGCCGCGAGCTCGTCGGCCACGCGGAGCACGCGCGGATCGCCGGTCCGGCGGTGGAGCAGCACCAGCGCGGTCAACGTCCCGGCCACGCCCTCGACGAGCTCGCTCGGGCCGCCGCGCCGCCGACGACAGCGCGCGAGGAATGCCGTGAGCGCTGCGCCGTCGTCGCGCGGGCCACGCGATGCGCCGAGCAGGTGGACGAAGTGGACGCCGTCCGGGCCGTAGTACAGCGACGCGCCCATCCGACGCTCGCCGAAGCCAGGGGTCCAGAACGCCGCGACCGCCCGTGACCCGCGCGCCGCGTCGGCGAGCCAGCGCGCCGCGATCCCGAGGTCGCGCGCGCGGTGATCGCGGCGCGCGCCGCACACGAGCGCCGTCGCGATCCCCGCGGCCCCGTAGCCGATGCTGGCCCACGGCCCGCGCTGGGTCGCGCACAGCCCGCGATACGACCACGCGCGCACCTGCCGGAGGTACGCGCGCGGCACCGCGACCAGCGGCACATCGAGCGCGTCTGGCGACGGACGGGACGCGCCGCCCGCGCGCGCTCGGACGATCGAACGAGTCATGATCGGGCCTCCCAGCCAGCGGAGCAGAGAGCCCGCGGCGCGATGATCAGAGTTCGTGCGACCGGGCCCGTCGTGCTCGACGCGCCCGATCCGCGAGCCCGTCATCCCGCGGATGACAGGCCCGCGTGGCGTCACCGCGAGCGGCCGCCGTGCGTGCAGCAGGCGACACCGGTCGAGGTACCCGCGCTTCCGCCCGGCACGCAGGTGCCGTCGGGCGGACACGTCTTCGGGATGCCGCCGACGACCAGGGCCGGCGAGGTCAGGGACTTCAGGGTCCGCTTGCGGAGCGCCAGCTTCGCGTCGCGGGAGGTGAGCGTCTTCTTCATGATCGATCCTTTCGTGCGGGGGCAGCCGTGATGACTGCCGTCGTCCCGTCGTGACGTCGGGACGACGGGCGCCTTTGCAGAACTCCGGCCAACGGCCGCCGCGCCCGTCGGCGCGCGGCACCGCGCCATCTACGCGGGACCAAAGCCCAAGCCCGCGCCCGTGGTGACGATCGCCGCTGACACAGCGATCGACACAGCGACACACCGCGCGCAGCGCCCTACCCGTCGACGCGCATCGGCGGGATCGACTGCGTGCGGCGCCGCGCCTTCTCGCGGACCTTGGCGGCGGTCTTCTCCAGCCGCTCCGCGCGCGCCTCGGGATCGGACAGTCGTGCTGCGAACACGATGACCTCGATGAGGAGCCCCAGGGCGATCGCGATGCCGTACGACGCGACCGCGACCTCGATCGCGGGGATGAGCACCATCGTCGCGGGGCCGGGCACCTCGGTGTACGGCGGCGGCCAGTAGACCCACGACACGCCGGCGGCGGTCGCCGCGAGGAACAGGCCGAGCCAGGCGACGCCGTTCGCGGCGGCGAGGCGCTCGGCGAGGCTGGTGCGCTGGCGCAGCACGCGCAGGCCGGTCACGACGTGCACGATCGTGCCGATCACGGCGTACTTGGCGAGCTCGGCGGCGAGGTGGCCGCGCGCCGGCAAGAGCGACGGCGAGAACCGCTGCCCGATGACGCCGATGAGCGTGTAGTAGACGATGAAGAACCCGGGCACGCCGCCGAGCAGCACCCGCCAGTCGAGGCGCAGGCCGCCCATGTGGCGCAGCCACCACATGCCGGCGAACGCGACCAGCGCGAGCGCGATCACCAGCGAGCCGCGCAGCGCGCGGTTCTCGAGCTGATCGGCGGACGCGCGGACCTCGGCGGTCGCCACGATCTGGCGGTTGCGCGCGAGGCGCGCGGCGTCGTTGCCGGCGATCGCGCCGCGCTCGCCATCGGTGAGCTGCAGCGCCTCGGTGAGCGTGCGGCCGAGGCCGTGCCCGGGCGCCGGTAGCCCCAGGAGCGCCGCCGCGGTGGGCGCGACATCGGCGAGCCGCGCGTCGTGGACATCGGCGCCGGGCACCACCCCCGCGCCGACGATGATGAGCGGCACCTCGACGACCTCGGGCTCGAGACCGCCGTGGCCGCCGCGATCGGTGTGGCCGTGATCGGCGACGACGATCACCGCGTCCTGCGCGAGGTCGATGCCCGCGAGCGCGCGGGCCAGCGCGCGATCGGCGACCTGCGCCGCCTCGGCGTACTCGGCGCTCGCGCCGCCGTGCTCGTGGCCGGCGGCGTCGACGACGCCGATCAAGAGGACCGCGAGCTCCTCACGGCTCGCGATCAACCCGCGCGCCGCGTCGACGAAGCCGCCCGGCCATGGCGAGTAGCGCGCGTCGTCGAACGCGCCGACCATCGGCGCGTCGAGCTGCTTGCGCGCCGCCTCCTCGGAGAGGTCGACCTTGCGCTCGTGGGCGTCGAGCATGTCGTCGCGTCCCAGCTCGCCGGCCCGCGCCTCGGCGGCGGCGCGCTCGGCCTCGGGCCGCAGGAACAGCCTCGGCAGCGCGTCGTAGTCGCTCGCGAAGCCCGACGCCATCCCGGCGGCGCGCGTGCGATCCATCAGCGCGTCGAGCGCGACCGCGGCGCCGTGCATGTTGGTGCGCACGCCGCTCTCGATCGGCGGCACCCCGGTCACGATCGTCACGTAGTTCGGCCGCGAGAACGTCGGGTAGTGCGAGGTCGCGTGGCTGTCGATCCCGGCGCGGCGCAGCTCGTCGAGGTACGGCAGCCCGTAGGACGACTTCAGGCGCAGGCCATCGATGATCACGATCACGACCCGGCGCGCGGCGCGCGGCGGCAGGCCCTCGGTCGCGATCACCGGCGGGACCTCGGCCAGCGCCGGCCGGCTCATCTCGAGGTCGTACATGAAGTCGGCGCCGACCAGGCCGGCCTTGCACGCGCCGATCGCGCCGATCACGAGCAGCGCCACCGCCGCGATCACCGTCCACACCGTGCTCGTCGGGCGCAGCATCCGGGCCTGCGCGCGCCTCAGGTCCGCGCGACCGCGATCGACTCGCCGACCCCGCCCGCGCGCGCCAGCGCGATCCGGCGGCCGCGCTCGCCCACCCCGCGCGCCCAGGCCGCGGGCAAGAGCCGTTGCGCGTGCTCGGCGATCGACGCGTCGTCGGCCAGCGCGAGCCCGCGATCGCCGAGCCAGCCGCCGAGCGCGGCGGGATCCCAGCCGAACCGCCACGGCTCGCCCGCGGTCCGCAGCATCGCGCCGAGCGCGCGCGTGACCAGCGCCGGATGATCGATCGAGGCGCGCGTGACGTACGTGAACGCCAGCTCCGAGCCGGGCGGCGACCACGCCTTGATCGCGCGGACGCTCGCGTCGATCGCCGCGTCGGAGAGGTACATCGTCACGCCCTCCCAGATCGTGAAGGTCGGCTTCGCCAGGTCGAGGCCCGCCGCGGCGAGCGCGGTGGGCAGCTCGGCCATCGGCCGCGCCTCGAAGTCCCACGTCACGTAGGTCGCGGGCGAGGTCACGCCGGTGCGCGCCAGCACGCGCTGCTTGTGGCCCTGGGTCGCGGGGTGATCGACCTCGAACACCCGCGCGCCCCGCAGGCTCTCCGCGAAGCGCAGCGCGCGGCAGTCGTAGCCGGCGCCGAGCACCACGATCTGGGTCCCGCCGCGCGCCACGAACGCCAGCATCGCGTCGTCGAGTACGCGGGTGCGCACCTGCATGTACATCACCCAGCGCCGGAACGGCGTCAGCCACCGGACCATCGCGGCCGGCGGGGTCACGCCACCGCCGCCGAGCCCCGCGAAGGCCGCGCCGTACGGATCCTCGATGAGGCGGGCCTGATCCGGCAGCGCCGCGCCGTAGCTGCGGCACGCGGCCACCCAGGCCGCGGTTCGACTCGGGACGTCGTCGCGCATGCGACGAGCATGGCACGACCGGCGCTCGTACTCGGGCCTTGCCAAACCGTATGCGCGCACCGTAAGAAGGGGGACAATCGATGTGGTACCTGAACGGTTCCGTCCCCCACATGCCCGACGTGGCGCTCGCGTAGCGAACGTACGCGATCAGACCCCATCGGCAGGATGGCGGCATGGCCAGGCATTCGGCGCGCCGCCGGGAGGACAGCATGGAAACGCTCACCACGATCGGCCGCACCGCGGCTGACGACCCGAACGCACCGATCCGGCACCTGAAGCCGCCCGTCGACCCGTCCACGCTGGCCCACCGCCAGCTGCTCGATGGGCCGTTCTGGCAGCGCATCCCCGCCTACCACGACGTCGACGAGGCCACGTTCCTCGATCACACGTGGCAGGCCAAGAACACGATCACCAACGGCCAGAAGCTGCTGGCGGCGCTGCAGGGCATCGTCCCGCCCAGCTTCTACCAGGACGTCGCCGAGGGCTTTCACCGCGCCCCGATGTCGATCCGGGTGTCGCCGTACCTGCTCTCGCTGATCGACTGGACCAACCCGTACGAGGATCCGCTGCGCCGGCAGTTCGTGCCGGTCGCGTCGCGGCTCCTGCCCGATCACCCGAAGCTGACGCTGGACTCGCTGCACGAGCAGGAGGACGCGCCGGTCCCGGGCCTGACCCACCGCTATCCCGACAAGGCGCTGTTCCTCGCGCTCGACACCTGCCCGGTCTACTGCCGGTTCTGCACCCGCAGCTACGCGGTCGGCGTCGACACCGACGAGGTCGAGAAGGTCTCGCTCAAGGCGACCGAGGATCGCTGGCAGCGCGCGTTCCGCTACGTGCGCGAGCGCCCGGAGCTCGAGGACATCGTGGTCTCGGGCGGCGACAGCTACCAGCTCAAGGCCCGGCAGGTCCGCCTCATCGGCGACACGCTGCTCGACATGGACAACATCCGCCGCATCCGGTTCGCCACCAAGGGCCCGGCGGTGATGCCCATGAAGCTCATCACCGATGACGAGTGGCTCGACGCGCTGACCGCGGTCGTCGAGAAGGGCCGCCGCCTCCACAAGGAGGTCGTGCTCCACACCCACTTCAACCACCCGAACGAGATCACCGCGATCACCAAGCGCGGCCTCGATCGGCTGCACGAGCGCGGCGTGCTGGTCCGCAACCAGGCGGTGCTCCAGCGCGGCGTCAACGACACGATCGCGACGATGCAGCTCCTGGTGAAGCGGCTGGGCTACTGCAACGTGCAGCCGTACTACGTCTACCAGCACGACCTCGTGATGGGCGTCGAGGACCTGCGCACCACGCTGCAGACCGCGATCGACATCGAGAAGGCGGTGCGCGGCACGACCGCCGGCTTCCACACGCCGACGTTCGTGTGCGACGCGCCGGGCGGCGGCGGCAAGCGCGTGGTGCACTCGTTCGAGCACTACGATCGCGAGACCGGCATCTCGGTGTTCACCGCGCCGTGCGTGAAGCCCGGCTTCTTCCTGTACTTCGATCCGATCGACACCCTCGCCCCCGAGATCCAGGCGCGCTGGAAGGACGAGGCCGAGCAGGCCAAGATGGTCGCGGATGCGACCGCGCAGGCTGAGGCCAACATGAAGGCCTCGGCGCGCGCCAGCTCGGTGCGCTGACTACAGGCAGAGCTGGACCTCGGCGCCGCACGCGGCGCACCGCGCGTTCCGCGGATCCTCGTCGGGACCGGGCACGCAGGGGTTGTACGTCGTCGTCGTGCAGGTCGTGCCCGCCGGGCAGGCGGCGTGCCCCGCGCCGCACAGCTGCTGGCACCCCTCGGCGAACGCCGGGCCACCACACCCGTGGACGAAGCGGGCCCGATCGGGGCCGCAGGCGTTGGTTGGTGCGGGCGCCGGATCGGCAGGCGCGATCGGCTCCGCCGGCGTGGGCGGCTCCGGGCCGCGATCGGTCACCGGCGCATCCGCGGGGGGCGCGGGTGAGGCGGGTGACGACGACTTCGCGCCGCAGGCCAGGAGGAACACGAACGAGACGAGGCAGGTGCGGAACATGATGGCTCCAACGCGGCGGCGTGCGCGACGATCCACTCGCTTCGCCTGGTGAGGGATGGCGTGATCTGCGTGATGGAGTCGCCGGGCCGTGCCTGTGACGCGCGCGCCGTGCGCTACGCCGAGACCGTGCTGATCGGCGCGGCCGAGATCGGCGCGACCAACTTTCGAGGCGCACGAAGCCCCGTTCGCCGACACCCTGGACGCGCAGGCGCTGACCTTCCCGGGGCTCAAGGCGCTGAGCACCGGCCTGTGCAAGGCCAGCCACTAGCACCTCGCCCGGCGCGCCGTCAGCGGCTGAGCGCGAAGGTCTGCGGGTTGACCGCGACCAGCGCGCCATCGGCGGTCCACAGCTCGCGCACCTCGGGCACGTAGCCGCCGCCAGCGGCCAGCGCGCGCGCGCGGTACGCGAGCGGCCGGTCGTCGGTGGGATCGAGGGCGCCGACCAGCTGCAGCGTGTACGTGAGCGTCGCCATCGCGCGCGGGCGCGTCCCGCTGACCATCGCGACCGGCCAGTACGCGTCGACGCAGGCCGCGAGGTACGCGGCGCCGCGCTCGCGGCCCGGGGCGCGCGGCCGGACCCAGCCGCTGACCTCGTGATCCGCGTTGCCGCCTCCCGAGAACGGCAGGCCGGTGATCGGGCGGAACTCGAAGTGCCCGGTGAACACCGGCGCGACCGGCGCGCCGACCGGGGCGATCGCGGCGGCCTCCCACGCCGGCAGCGGCGGCGGCACGAGCGCGGTCCAGGTCCCGTCGTCGCGGGTCTTGCCGAAGGTCGCGACCGCGTGCGCGACCACCTGCCCGGCCTGGCGCAGCGCGACCGCGGCCACCGTCACCGACGACCCGGTCCGCAGGACCGCGACCTCGAGGTCGGTCGCGCCGACCAGCGCGGGCGCCATCAGCTCGGCGGTGACCGCGCGCAGCGCCCGGGCCGGCTCGGCGATCACCGCCTCGGCCGCGCGGATCGCCGCGCCCATCACCAGGCCGCCGAACGCGCCCTTGCCCTGCTGCCAGCCGTCCGGGATCGTCCACGCGAAGGAGGTCTCGCCGGTCCGCTCGGGGGTCATCGCCTGGGTCAGGTCCATCGTGACGCAACCGTAGTCGACCGTCGGTGCGATGGCACGCCGCGCTTGCCCCGGGCACCGCGATGCTCCACCTTCACGATCATGCCACCCGCCACCTCCACGATCGTGCGCACCGCCGCCGTGCTGCTCGGGTCGCTGGCCGCGGCCTGCGGCAACAACTACGTCACCGACATCGACGGCGCGTGGATCCCGGCCTGCGATCAGACGATCGTCCCCGAGGACGGCCCGACCGTCGTGATCCTGCCGGCGACCCACGAGGAAGACGTCGCGCTGCCCCACGCGCCCGCGGTCCGCATCGCGGCCGATGGCCAGGTGTCGTGGCGCCGGGTCAAGGCGGTGCGCGATCGGCTGATCGCCGCGGGCGCGCGGCCGGTGCTGCTGGTCGGCGGCCACGGTGACATCCACGCCCTGGCCCTCGAGGACAAGCTCCACGACGGCAAGCACCTCCACCTCGCCGCCACCAACGACGGCAAGTTCTGCCTCGGCCACCCCGACTCCGACCAGCTGTACTGCGTGAAGGGCTCCGACGAGCACAACATCTCGGCGGCGTTCATCCGCGAGGCCATGCGCAAGGCGATCGGCGAGTACAAGCTGTACGACGTCGAGGTCACCGTCGACCCCGCGATGGGGTGGACCAACGTGGTCCGCGCCCTCGATGGCGTGCGCACGTGCTGCTACGAGACCGCGGTCCGCGCGTCACTCGTCCAGTAGGCGGCAGGTAGGCACCGACGACTTCGTCTCTGGCGGCCCAAATGCCGCACACGGCGCTGGAAATCACCGCGCGACCTAAGGCAGGTTGGGCCAATGAGCTCGGCCGACGACGACCAGGACGGCGCCCCCGCCGCCGGCGCGCCGGTCGACGAGCCGCGCGACGACGGGCCGTTCGACGACGATCCGGGCGACAGCGACCACGGCGACGTCCCCGACGACCTGCCCGCCGACGACGGCAACGGCCACGACGGGGGCCACGGGGGCGACGACAACGGCAACGCTGTGCCGCGCGTCGCCGAGGGCTGGGGCCTCGCCGACGAGGGCGAGCACCGCCTCGACATGAGCGGGCCCACGGTCCGCTTCGACGCCCAGGAGGCCCTCGAGGTCACCCAGGAGATCCGCGCGGTCGCCGAGAGCCGCGGCGACGTCTCCGAGGTCGCCGACATGCCGTCGCTCGAGGAGCCGCGCGCGGCGACCGCGGCCGGCGAGCCCGAGCCGCTGGATGTCGACGAGCTCCGCGACGCCTGGCCGTTCCTCGATCTCGAGGAGCGCTCCGACGGCCTGCACATCCTGCCGCGCGACGACGCCGAGGACTTCTTCTCGGCGCTGCCCGCCGACGACCAGGCCCGGCTGATCCACCACTGGCGCCCCGGCCAGCGCCGGCAGTGGGTCCGGCTGCTCGAGCCCGACGACGCCGCCGACCTCATCCAGGCCTCCGAGGAGGAGCAGCGCGGCGCGCTCCTCGCGCTCCTCGACGATCGGACCCGCAAGGAGGTCCGCGCGCTCCTGGCCTACGCCGAGGACGAGGCCGGCGGTCTGATGAACCCGCGCTACGCCCGGCTGCGGCCGCAGATGACCGCTGACGAGGCGATCAGCTACCTGCGGCGCCAGGCCCGGACCCGGGTCGAGACCATCTACTACGCCTACGTCCTCGACCCGATGCAGCGCCTGCTCGGGGTGTGCTCGTTCCGCGACCTGTTCGCCGCCGATCCCAAGACCACCGTCGCCGAGGTCATGGAGACCGACGTCGTCCGGGTCAACGACGAGATGGATCAGGAGACCGTCGGCCGGGTGTTCGCCGAGCACGACCTGACCGTCGTCCCGGTCGTCGACGCCCAGGGCGTGATGAAGGGCATCGTGACCGTCGACGACATCGTCGACGTCGTCCAGGAAGAGGCCACCGAGGACGCCCAGAAGTTCGGCGGTATGGAAGCCCTCGACTTCCCGTACCTGCAGGCCAGCTGGCGCGAGATGCTGACCAAGCGCGGCGGCTGGCTGGCGATCCTGCTCATCGGTGAGATGCTGACCACGACCGCGCTGGGCTACTTCCAGAGCGAGCTCGACCACGCCACCGTGCTGACCCTGTTCATGCCGCTCATCATCTCGAGCGGCGGCAACTCGGGCTCGCAGGGCTCCACGCTGGTCATCCGCGCGATGGCGCTCGGCGAGATCCGCATCCGCGACTGGTGGCGCGTCATGCGCCGCGAGCTGCTCGTCGGCGCCGCACTCGGGGCGTTCCTGGGATCGGTCGTGCTCCTGCGCGTGATGATCTGGGGCTCCTTCGGGACCTACGGCGATCACTACATCGTCATCGCGATCGCCGTCGGCCTCAGCGTCATCGGCGTCGTGCTATTCGGCACCCTCGCGGGCGCGATGATGCCCTTCATCCTGCGCGCCTTCGGGCTCGATCCCGCGAGCGCCTCGGCGCCGTTCGTCGCCACGCTGTGCGACGTCACCGGGCTCATCATCTACTTCACGATCGCGAAGATCGTGCTGACCGGCATTTTGCTCTAGGCTGCGGGTCAATCCCTGGTATCCAGGCGTCCCCGATCCCGTCGAAGGCACCATGTTTCCGTCCCGCGTCTACCACTACCGCGATCCCGCCGCGGTCATCCTCGGCCTCAAGGAGCTGCGCCGGAAGGGCCTGACTCCGCGCGGCCTGCTGTTCGTCGCGCTCGATCCGCGGGGCGAGACGTACATCGCCGTGCCCGAGGATCTCGAGGCGGTCGCCAACGTGCGTGTCGGCGACAAGCTGTCGCTGGTGCCGCCGTGGGAGGGCCGGTACTTCCACTTCGACGCGGTCCATCGCCTGCCCGGCGACAGCGTGCTGTGGAACGGCGACCGTCGGCTCGGCGACACCGGCTCGGCGCCCGAGGTCGCGTGCGCGCTGTCGGAGTGGCTCAAGGGCTCGTCGGCCAAGAACGTCTTCCTCGGCTGTACCCCGCACCAGCCCGGCTCGTGGTGGGCGGCGGATCACCGGTCGCGCGTGATCGATCTGCACGCCTCGGGGCTGGTCGATGTCGTCGTGACCGGCTCGGGCATGCTGGCGCGCCGGATCAACGACAGCAAGCTGTTCCACACCGAGTTCTCGTCGGTGGCCAAGTCCGGCGGCCGCGACGGCTGGCACGAGGTGTTCCGCAGCGAGATGGGCAACATCCTCCTGGTCGAGCGCCGCGTGCTGAACTACCGACTGGTGCTGACCTGCGAGCAGGGCCTGATGGAGATCGACGTCTCGCACCTGCCCGACCTCATCATCGAGACCGCGCGCGTCCCGATGCAGAGCGGGTTCGGCGTGGTCGGGCGGATCGATGGCGGCGCGTTCGCGGTGACCGCGGGGCGCGTCGAGCCGTGGGGCCTGTCGGATGTCAGCCCGGCGATGCTCGTGGGCTCGCCGAACCAGTCGCTGCTCGATCTGCCGCGCACGCTGCGCGCGATGCCGCTCGAAGACGAGTAGCGCACGCGAGTTCCCTTCCCGGGACCGGAGCCCCGCGTCCCGTGGGGGTCGTGGTGTCGGCGGCGCAAGTCATCGGCATGACGCGCGCGGGTCCGCGGCACGCGCGGTGCATCGGTGAGGTCGCAGTTCGTCAGGACTCGCCGTTCTCGCCATGCGCTCCCCAAGGTCATCGCACTTCCGTGCGCCGCTCGTCGCGGTGGCGCTGATCGCGCTCGCTGGCTGCGACCTGACCCACCTCGATCTCGACGGCGGCGCGCACCTCGTGTCGGCAGCGATCGCGACCGGCGACACCGGGCTCGCCCTCGCGATCGACGCGCACCAGCCGCTCGAGGTCACGCTGCGCTACGACGACGGCTTCGAGGAGCCGGCCCCGCCCGACGAGCTCACCTGGGCCAGCGCCGATCCGCAGATCGCCTCGTTCGACGGCGATGATCAGATCCGCGGCCGCGGCCGCGGCGCCACCGAGGTGACCGCGCGCTACCGCGATCAGACCGCGGCCGCGACGCTGACGGTGTTCGATCTACCGCAGGCGCTCGAGCTCCAGGCCGACGATCGCAACTGCGCCGTCGGCGAGCAGCTGACCTACGTCGCGCGGCTGCGCTACCAGCACGGCGGCGCGGTCGACGACGTGTCGGCGCAGGCGGTGTGGACCAGCGCGCAGGCCGCGATCGTGACGATCGACGGCGGCGTCGTCACCGGCCGCGGCGTCGGCGACACGCAGGTCACCGCGAGCGTGCTCGGGATGACCGCCAGCGCCGACGTGCACGTCTCGCCGGCGGTCGCCGAGGTCGTCGCGATCGCGCCGGCGACCGTCGCGCTGTCGATCGGCGACACCGCCAGCCTGCGCGCGACCGCGACCTTCACCGACGGCAACACCCTCGACGCCACCGGCCTGGTGCGCTGGGAGTCGTCCCTGCCGGCGCTCGCCACGGTCGGCGCCGATGGCGTGGTGCGCGCGCTGGCCGCCGGCCAGGTCACGATCACCGCGCTGCGCGACGGCGCGGTCGGCACGGCCACCATCACGATCGCGGCGCCGCCATGAGGCGCGCGGCGATCCTCGTCGTCCTCGCGGCGCTGATCGGCGCGAGCCCGGCCGCCGCCGATCGCGGCCGCCGCCGGCATCCGCGCGCCCACCCGGCGAAGGCCGCACCGAAGGCCGCGCCCGTCGACAGCGTCGACACGCGCGCCGCGGCGCTGCGCGAGGCCGGGCTCGAGCGCTACCTCGCGCGCGACTTCGAGCTCGCCGCCGCGGATCTCATGGAGGCGTATCGCCTCGACGGCCGCGAGACCACGCTGTTCGACTGGGCCGAGGCGGTGCGCGCCACCGGCGACCTCGATCTCGCGGTGCGCCTGTACCGGCGGCTGCTCGCGCGCACCACCGATCCCGCGCTCGCCGACAAGGCCACGCGCGGGCTGGCCGCGTGCACCCCGCCGCCGCCGCCTCCTCCGATGCTCGCGCGCGTGCCGCTCGCGCCGCCGCCACGGCGGCCCGCCCCATCGCCGAGCCACGCCGGCAGCTACGCGCTGATCGGTACCGGCGTGATCGCCGGCCTGGTCGGGCTCGGGACCTACGTCTCGGGAGACAGCGGCGCGCCGCCCGGCAGCACGCACGATGTCGTGACCGCTGCGCGCAGCGACGGCGACTGGCGACGGGTGATCGGCGCGTCGGTCGCCGCCGGCGGCGCGGTCATCGCGCTGGTCGGCGTGCTGCGCTATCGCCACGACGGTCGGCGCGAGCGCGCGATCGCGATCGCGCCGTTCGGTGGCGCCGATCGCGTTGGCGTGGCGATGAGCGGGGCGTTCTGATGCGCGGCGCGCGCGAGGTGGTGACCATGGTGTCGAGAGCCCCGACGGTGCGGCGATGACCGCGATGCGCGCGATCAGCGAGGTCGAGCCCCTCGCCGAGGACACGCTCCAGCCCGGCCAGGTGCTCGGCCGCTACCGCATCGTCCGCCGCATCGCGGTCGGCGGCATGGCGGAGCTGTACCTGGCCTACGCGATCGGCGTCGAGGGCTTCCAGCGGCTGGTCGCGATCAAGCGCGCGCTGCCCCGGCTCGCGCGCGATCCGGCGTTCGCGGCGATGTTCCTCGACGAGGCGCGCCTGGTCGCGACCCTCGCGCACCCCAACATCGCGCAGGTCTACGACGTCGGCGTCGACGGCCACAGCCTCTACCTCGTCATGGAGTACCTCGACGGCCGCGATCTGCGCCGCGTGCTCCACACCGCGGTCCAGCGCGGCGAGCGCGTGCCGATCGCGATCGCCGCCGGCATCGCGGCCCAGGTCGCGGCTGGCCTCCACGCCGCGCACGAGAACCGCGCGCCCGATCGCACGCCGCTGCACATCGTCCACCGCGACGTCTCGCCCGCGAACGTGGTCGCGACCTTCGGCGGCGCGATCAAGCTGATCGATTTCGGCATCGCCAAGGCCGCGCGCCGCACGACCGTCTCGGTCGCCGGCCAGCTCAAGGGCAAGGCCGCCTATATGTCGCCCGAGCAGTGCATCGGCGGGCCGATCGATCGGCGCAGCGACGTCTTCGCGCTCGGCGTCTTGCTGTACGAGCTCAGCACGACCCGGCGGCTGTTCCGCGGCGCCGACGAGTACGCGACGATGAAGCAGATCGTCGAGGGCGAGATCGAGGCGCCCAGCCGCCTGGTCGAGGACTACCCGGTCGAGCTCGAGGACATCGTGCTGCGCGCGCTAGCGCGCGACCCGAGCGATCGCTACCACACCGCGCGCGACGTCCACCTCGATCTCGTGCGCTTCGCGCAGAGCCATGGCCTCGCGGTCACCGAGTACGACCTCGCGCGCTACCTGCGCCGGCTCATGCCCGACGAGGTCGAGCGCTCGCTCCTCGATCGCCAGGCCACGCTCGAGACCGCGGACGGCTCCGCGCCGGTCGCGAAGCTGCGCCCCGCCAGCCTCGCGCCGCTGGCCGCCAGCCCGCGGGCGTTCGAGCGGGCGTCGTCGGCCGGCCCGACGCTCGTCCCCGACGGCGATCCCGAGACCCGGATCTACGAGCGTGCCGCGCGCCCGCGCTCGATGTCCGAGCTGGTCATCGAGACCACGCCGCCCCCGCCGGCGCCGCGGCGGATCGCGTGGCCGTACTTCGCGCTCGCGTTCGCGCTGATGTTCCTGTCGGGCTGGCTGGCGGCGACGTACGCGGGCGGATAGTCGCGGCTACAGGATCGCAGCGAGCGCGGCGAAGGCCTCGGGCTCGAGATCGGCGAGCCGCGCGAGCGTGTCGGCGAAGGTCACGCGCAGGCTCGCGAGCATCGCGGGATCGAGGTCACCGGTCGCGCGCAGCGCGGCGAGCTGGGTGGCGAGCGCGGCGACGCGCCCGCTCGCGGCGAGCGCCGGCACGGTGGTCATTGCGGCGACGAGCGTCGCCGCCCGCGGGGTCGTGATCGCGTCGACCAGCGCGCCGGCCGCGGCGCTCGCGTCGGGCGCCGCGGGCGTCCGGAGCTCGGACTCGCGCGCGCCCGAGGTCCAGCTGCTGCGATCGATCGCGAAGCTCGGCGTCCACGTGAGCCGGGTCCCGGTCGCCGCACCGGTCGCGGGATCGAGGCACTCGTAGGCGAGATCGAGGCCGTTGGCGAGGCCGTCGCTGCCGAACGACGTGCGGGCGTGGAAGCGACCGGGGACGCGCCGCGCGAACGCGACGACGCGCGCCTGCCAGGTCGCGAGGGTCGCCGCGGCGTCGTCGGGCAGATAGATGAGGTTGTCGGCGCTGGCGCTGCCGCACAGCGCCGCCGGCAGCACGAACGCGCCGCGGTAGCCGCGCGGGTGGCGCGGCGCCTCGGGCATCGCGCGCCGCGCGACCACGGCCGGCGTGAGGATCGCGGTCAGCTCGTCGAGCTGGCCGTGCTGCGCCGGCGCGACGCGCAGGTCGGGCTCGACCCCGGGCACGGCCATCCCGGGGTTGCGCGTGCCGACCGCGGGATAGCCCGCACCGCCGCCGCGCGCACCCGCGGGCCCCGCGGCGGCGGGCGCGGACTGCTGCGTGCCCGCCGGGTGAAAGCTCGCGCGCGCGGTCACGCGCGCCT
>JAIOQA010000088.1 GCA_021413675.1 Deltaproteobacteria bacterium
GGTGGCCGACGTAGGCCGGGTGCTTGACGGTGGCGACGACGTCGCCGAGGACGCGGCAGTACCTCATCGCGGCGCCCGCCCCGGGTTGTGGATGTGATCGACGATGCCGACGATCGCGGCGTCGACCGGGACGAACCACGGATCGAGCGCCAGCGCGGCCTCGCGCGACCCGACCAGCGTGACCAGATCGCCGACGCCGGCCTGGGCGACGTCGACCGCGACCTGCAGGTCGCCGTTGGGCGCGCGCGTGTCATCGACCGGCTGGACGAGGAGCAGCGTGCGCCCTTCCAGGCCACTGGCCTTGGTGGTGGCGACGACCGTCCCGGTCACGATGCCGAGGTACATGGGCTACGGAGAGTATGAGCCGCGCACGGCGTGGTCAACCCGCGCAGCCGGTTGCCTCCTGGGCCACGACTTCGCCACGACGTGTGCCGGCGGCCTCACCGCGGCCCGCGGAGCCTTGCCGATCGGGCCCGTACACGCCAGCCTCCCGAGATGCGCGCGCGCGACCTCCAACGGCCCGTCGCGGTCGCGCTGGCGATCGCGCTCGTCGGCTGTGGCGCCGGCGCGCATCGCGTGCGCAAGGCGGGCGACGAGCGCCTCGCGGCGATCCGGATCGAAGGCAACCACGCCATCGACAGGGACACGCTGGTCCACGGCCTCGAGCTCCACCACGATCAGGCCGCGGAGCTCGCGGTCGACACGTCGTCGCTCGTCACCGACACCGCGCGCATCCGCACCGCCTACCTCGAGCGCGGCTACTTCGCGGTCGACGTCCAGGCCCGCATCGAGCCGCGCGGCCGTGACGACGCCGATCAGATCGCGATCTTCACCGTCATCGAGGGTCCGCGCGCGACCACCGTGCTGGCGATCTCGGGCCTGCCGCCCGAGGTCTCCGAGGCCGCGGTGCGCAAGGTGCTGCCGCTCGCCGATGGCGCGCCCTTCGACTACGAGACCTACGATCTCGCCAAGCCCGCGCTGGTCGCGCTGCTCGAGGACGCCGGCTACGCCCACGGCCGCGTCGACGCCGACGTCGTCGCCGACCGGGCCCGCGCGCGCGCGACCGTGCGGCTCGCGTTCGTGCCGGGCGCGCGCTGCCGGTTCGGCGCGATCGAGATCACCGGCGCCGACGGCGCGCTCGCCCGCGCGATCCGCGCGCGCCTGGCGTTCCGGCCCGGCGATCGCTACAGCGCCGAGGCCCTCGCCGAGAGCGAGCGCGCGATCTTCGAGCTCGGCCGGTTCTCGTCGGTGCGCCTCGAGCCGGATCGCCGCGGCGCCGACGTCATCCCGGTGCAGATCGCGGTGGCGCGGGCCAGCCGCCACGCGGTCGAGCTGGGCGGCGGCATCGGCTACGAACCGCTGACCTGGGACCTGCGCCTGCGCGCCGGCTTCAGCTGGGTCGATCCGATCCCGCTGACGTCGATCAACGTCGACGCGCGTCCCGCGCTGACCTTCCCGCACAACGGCCCGCTCGCGCCCGACCTCGGCGCGCCGGAGTGGAAGCTGCGCGCCAGCCTCACGCTCCAGCGGATCGACCTGCTGCGGCCCGGGCTGCGCGCCGAGATCCAGCCCGGCTTCGACTACGTCACCGTCGAGGCCTACACCTACCAGGGGCCACGGCTGCGCGTCGGGCTGAGCTCGCCGCTGGGCGTGCGCTGGCTGCAGCTCGCGCTCGGCTGGCAGCTCCAGCGCTACAAGTTCTCCGGGTACGAGGCGATCGACGCCGCGACCCAGGTCGCGCTCGGGCTCGACAAGCCCGAGCTGCTCGGCGCCTACCAGCAGGCGCTGGTCGCCGACCTCCGCGACAACCCGCTCATGCCGACCCGCGGGGTCTACCTCGAGCTGCGCGCCAGCGAGGGCACGCGCTACGCCGGCGGCGCGTTCGACTACCTGCAGCTCACGCCCGACGTGCGCGGCTACGTGCCGCTCGGCCCGCTGGTGCTCGCGCTGCGCGCGCGCCTCGGCGTGATCCTCGGCAAGGTGCCGGTCACCGAGCGCTACTACGCCGGCGGCGCCGCCAGCCAGCGCGGCTTCTCGGAGCGCCACCTGTCGCCGACCAACATGGGCATCCCGATCGGCGGCGCCGGCGTGATCGAGACCGGCGCCGAGCTGCGGGCGCCGCTGCCGTGGAAGTTCTTCGGGCTGCCGATGGGCGGCGTGCTGTTCCTCGACGGCGGCGACGTCACGGCCACGGCTGCCGCCCTCGATCCCCGGCACCTGCACTGGGCGGTCGGCGCTGGCCTGCGGATCGAGGTGATCAAGTCGGTGACCTTCCGGCTCGACACCGGCTACCGGCTCAACCGGACCGGGCCTGACGAGCCCCAGCCCGAGACCGGCTGGGACGCGCACATCGCGGTCCACCTCGGCGTCGGGCAGGCGTACTGATGCTGCGCAAGGTCCTGCGCTGGGCGCGCCGGATCGCGATCGGGCTGGTCGCGCTCGTGACGCTCGCGGTGCTCGCGGTCGTGATCCTCATGCACACCGCGTGGGGCCGCGAGCAGATCCGCGGGCGCATCGAGGCGGCGCTGCGCGACGAGTTCCCCGGCGGCGCACACATCGGCGCGCTCGAGGGCACGGTGTTCGGCGAGCTGGTGCTGAAGGACGTCGAGCTCGATGGCATCGACCACCGGCCGCTGGCCACGATCAAGACGCTGCGCATCGACCTCGCGATCCTGCCGCTCCTCGGCCAGACCGCGCGGATCGACCACCTGATCGCCGAGGACGTCCTGATCGACGCGCGCCCCCAGCCGCCGCGGCCGCCGCCGACCTCGCCGTCGTCCTGGGACGTGGCGCTCGAGCACGTGGAGGTCCACCGCGCGACGGTCACGATCGGCGAGATCGCGCTCGGTGATCTCGAGATCGTCGGGTCGGCGACGCTGGACGCCGGCGCGCCCATCACCGCGGCCGGCGCGATCACCGGGACGTGGCGGCGCGATCGCGATCACGCGGTGCCGATCACGGCGTCCGGGTGGCTGCGCTACGACGACGCGTTGGCGCTGCCGCTGGTGACCGGCTCGCTCGGCGCGCGGCCGAAGCAGCTCGCGTTCACCGGCGCCAACCTCGACGTCGCGCGCGGGACCGGGACGGTCGCGATCATGGCCCCGGCGGAGGCGATCGCCGCGCTGGTGCCGGGCATCCCGTTCTCCGACGACGTCATGGTGCTCGCCGACGCCGAGGTGATCGCGGGCCAGACGCAGATCGCGCTGTTCGGCGCGATCGGCGCGGCGCGGATCCAGGGCACGCTGCGCGGCGCCGCCGGGCGCGGCGCCGGCGTGGTGACGATCGCCAGCTCGGACCTCGGGCGGCTCACCGGCGGGCGCATCGGCGGCAACGGCCTCGCGATCGCCGCGCTCGCGATCGACGCGCCGACGATCGCGGCGGCGGCGGTGCACGGCGCGGTCAGCGCGAGCGGCGCGATCGACGGGATGCCCGCGGGTCACGCGCTGATCGCGTTCGACGCCGATGCCCGCGGCGCGCGCGCGCTCGCGGTGGCCAGCGGCGACGGCGCGCTGCGCACGGTCGCGACCGCGGCCCTGACCCGCGACGGCGATCGGATCGCGATCGATCGCGCCGACGTCGTCGCCAGCGCGCGCGATCTCGCCGCGGCGACCGCCGGCCGCGCAGCGGTCGGCGGCGCGGTCGACGGCGCGGTCGTGATCCGCGGCCCGCTCCTGCCC
>JAIOQA010000092.1 GCA_021413675.1 Deltaproteobacteria bacterium
CTCGCGCATGAAGTTGAAGTCGTTGCCCGAGGTCTGACCGCGCACGGCGACGCGCTCGGCGCCGTGCGGACCGTCGACCGCGATCACGCCGCGGCCGCCGCTGCCGAGCAGGAGGACGTGATCGTGATCGGCGAGGTCGGCGGCCCGGCGCGGTGTGCCGCGGCGCGCGAGGTAGGTCGGGCTCGCGAACAGCCCGAGATCGAGGCGCGCGAGCTTGCGCGCGACCAGCGACGACGGCGCGAGCGACCGCCGCGCGACGCGCAGCGCGAGGTCGAAGCCCTCGGCGGCGAGATCGACCATGCGGATCGTCGCGTCGACCTCGATGTTGACCTGCGGGTAGCGCGCGACGAAGGCCGCGACCAGGGGCCCGAGCACGACCTGCGCGAGATCGCTGGTCGCGGTGACCCGCAGCGTGCCGTGGACCTCGGCACCGGCGCCGCGCAGCGCCGCGGCCGCGCCGCGCAGCGCCTGGACGTGCGGGCCAGCCTGGATCGCGAGCGCGCGGCCGGCGTCGGTGAGCCCGCCGCCGGTCCGCCGCACCAGCGGCGCGCGGACCTCCTCCTCGAGCCGGGCGATCGCGCGGCCGATCGTCGACTTGGGCACGCCGGCGCGGCGCGCCGCGGCGGCCAGCGAGCCGGCAAGGGCGACCTCGACGAACACCGCGAGCTCGTCGAGGTGGGGACGCGCGGAACGGGGCGTGCGCTCGGCCATGGGCCATGATTGCATTTCAGCAACCACGAGTCACGAGAATGAGGTCTTCGCAACCGGGCGCGCGAGGCCCATGCTGCGCCTCATGATCGTCATCACCGCCGCCACCGGACACCTGGGTCGCCACGTCGTCACCGCGCTGCTCGCGAAGGTCCCGCCCGCGCAGCTCGCCATCGCCGTCCGCGATCCCGCCAAGGCCCAGGACCTCGCCGCGCAGGGCATCGCCGTGCGCCACGCCGACTACGAGCAGCCCCAGACGCTGCGCGCCGCGTTCGCGGGCGCCGACAAGGTGCTGCTCATCTCGGGCAACGACCTCGGCGGCGGCCGCGCGCGCCAGCACAAGGCCGCGGTCGGCGCGGCGCTCGAGGCCGGCGTGCGCCACCTCGTGTACACCAGCATCCTGGGCGCCGATCGCGCGCGCATGGGCCTCGCCGTCGATCACCTCGCCACCGAGCAGGCCATCACCGCCGCCGGCATCCCGGCGACGATCCTGCGCAACGGCTGGTACCTCGAGAACTACACCGAGAACCTCGGCGCCGCCCTCGCCCACGGCGTGATCCTCGGCGCCGCCGGCACCGGCAAGGTCGCCGCCGCCGCCCGCCGCGACTACGCCGAGGCTGCCGCCGCGGTGCTCACCACCGATGGCCACGTCGGCAAGACTTACGAGCTCGCGGGCGACGCCGCGTTCACGATGGCCGAGCTCGCGGCCGCGGTCGCCGAGCAGGCCGGCAAGCCGGTCGCGTACCAGGACATGCCCGAGGCCGCGTACCGCGACGCGCTCGTCGGCTTCGGCCTGCCCGCGCCGCTCGCGGCGATGCTCGCCGACAGCGACACCGGCATCACCCGCGGCGAGCTCGCCAGCAGCTCGACCGACCTGCGCACGCTGATCGGCCGCCCGACCACGACCCTGCGCGCGGCGATCGCTGCCGCGCTGGCGAAGTAATCGGGTCAGTGCGCCGCGGGCAACGCGAAGCCATCCTCGATCGGCGGCCCATAGACCGGCGCGTTGGCCGCGTGGCCGGTCATCGCCGCGAGGGCCGCGCAGTCGAGTTCCATCGCGCCACGGCAGATGTGGAAGTCTGGCCGCACGTCCAGCGTGCCAGCGGCCTGGCGCTCGGCAGTGGGCGACGTGAGCGTCCCGTCGTCGCAGCACTGGACGCCGCTGCAGCTCGACAGCGCCGCCGCCAGCGCGGGCAAGAGCCCGCCGCCGCAGGCCGCTCCCTCGTGCACCTCGTGCGCACCGGGCGTCGCCGGCGCCGCCGGATCCTGGCCGGCGCACGTGAAGTGCCCGCCGAAGACCTCGGGGCTCTTGGCGTCGTCGGTCGACGGGAAGATGCAGTGGAGCTCTCCCATGGCGGGGCGCGGCTCGCCCGACGCCACGAACTCGACGCCGAGGTGGTAATGACACGAGACGCCGCTGGGCCACGCGCAGTCGCCCTTCGCGTTCACGGCGCCGGCATCGCCGGTGACGCCGACCGACGGCGCCACATCGGCGGGCGCGCACGCCGCCATCTGATCGAGGAACGCGGGCGCGAGCTGCGCGTTCATCTCGCCGACACGCGCGGGGCTCGCCTCGGCCGCGCCTTGACCGGCGCACACCGCGTAGGTCCCGGTCACTGGGGCCGGCGTCGACGGAGTGGACTTGCTGCCGCCGCACGCCGCGAGGCCGAGCAGCAGCGAAGCGAGCGTGCGGACGGCGGCCCGTGGAGCGATCTCAAGCATCATGCCCGAGCGTACTTCGCGTGCCGCCCGCGCCCACTACGCGAGCAGCCGCTCGACGCCCGCGACCGCGCGCGCGAGCTGCGCGTCGCGGACCTCGCTGGTCCCGCCGATGGCGGCGACGTAGAGGCCCATGCCCGCGACCGAGGCGCGACGGATCGCGACCGGCCACGCGGCCTCGGCGCCGATGACCCGGCCGCGGAAGGTGGCGAGCTCGATCGCCATGCTCGCGACCCGCTGCGCGACCTCGGCGCAGGCGTCGCGATCGCCGGCCGCGGCGAGCACGAGGCCCTCGCGATCCGCGAGCACCATGCCGTCGAGCGGGCCCGCGGAGCACGCAGCCTCGACCAGGTAGCGCAGCGCCTGCGTGATGTTGTCGCCGCTCGCAATCGGCTGAGTCGCCACCCGCTCCATGCCGCGCATCCTACGCGCGGCTCTCACGCTGCCAAGAGCAATCCGCGCTGACAACCACGCGCAACCGCCGCGATCCCGGCGTCGCGCGCACGAAGGTCACGCTGCGCCGCTGTGGCGCAGCCTCACGGTGGTCAGGCCAGCGGGTACGGCTTGGTCCCGACGATGTCGGGGCCGCTCATCGCGCCGGGGTCGTCCTTGGGCACGGTGAACGTCGCCGCGCGCTTCACGCCGGGCCCATCGGTGCCGGTCTGGACGATCGGCCGCTCGATCGTCACGAGCGTGCCGGTGACCTCGGCCTCGGTGACCTTGATGTAGCCGTAGCCCTGCGCGTTGGAGTCGGCGTACTTGAGGTGCGGGTTCACCGCCTCCTTGAGCGCCTCGGCATCGGCGAGCACCTTGGTCTCGCCGAACTTCTTGGCGGCCGCGGTGCCCCACTGCAGCAGCAGGTTGATCGACTCGGTGAACTTGGCGCCGCCCGCCGCCGACGCGTCGCACGCGATCAGGTTGCGCAGGTCCGCCGGCTGGGTCTTGGTCGCCGACTCGTAGAACGAGTAGAGCGAGTTCGAGCTGATGCCCGCGGCGATCAGCTCGACCGCGACCGGCGTCGGCGACGCCGCGTCGAAGTCGTCCATCACGACGCCCGCGAAGTGCGCGTGGATGTCGCCGGTGATCGCGACGACGTTCTTGATGGCCTCGTCCTTGAGGTAGGTCATCAGCTCCTTGCGCTCGGTCGGGTAGCCGTCCCACGCGTCGGCGTCCATGACGCGATCGGCGAACAAGAGCGGCACCGGATCCTTCTTGATGAAGAAGCGCATCAGCGGGACCTCGTTGCCCCACAGCTTCCAGGTGGCGTCCGAGCCCTTCATCGTGGCCTTCCACCACGCCTTCTGATCCTTGCCGAGCATCGTGCCGACCGGCGCGGTCGCGCGCGGGTTGGGGATGTTGAGCACCGTCGCCGGCGGGTTGCCGCCGTTGGCGGTCTTGCCCTCGTCGAAGATGTTGACCATCTGCAGCGGCAGCACGTTGCGCGGGTTGAAGAACAGCACCTGCCCGAAGGTCGTGTCCTCGGGCAGCGCGTGATCGCTGCGATAGGCGCGCTCGTCGGTCATGACCAGCTCGACGTGCTTGCCGAAGCGCAGGCTGCGGTAGATCGTGATCGAGTCGATCGCGGCGGTGTTGTTGGGCTCGTCGACGAAGTTGTCGTTGTTCGCGGCCGTGAACGCGGCGTCGGTGACGGTCGCGGGCGCGAAGTCCTTGGCCTCCGAGGGCACGCCGCTGACGCCAGCCGAGCCGGTGAGCTGCACCGGGATGTACTCGAACCACGCCTGGTTGGCGGCCACGCGCCGGGTCTGCGACGGCTCGTCGAGCGACTTCGACGGGGTGTAGTTGGCCTGGCTCTGCCAGCAGTCGTCGGTGAACTCGTGGTCGTCCCAGGTGTGGATGAACGGCCAGCGCGCGCGCGCCGCCTGCAGATCCGGATCGGTGAAGAACGACTTGTAGAGGTGGCGGTAGTCGTCGACCGTGCGGGCGTACTTGCCGTCGCCACCGGTGACGCTGCCGCCGCCCGACGGGAACGCGCCGAGCGTGCGGGGCGTGCCGTCGAGGTTGGCGACCGTGGTCGCCGTGAAGTTGGCGTCGAGCGGGACCTGGAAGCCGCCGCCGATGGTCTCGTAGATGACGTCGCCGAGGTGGACGACGGCGTGGATCTGATCGGCGGCGTCGCGGGCCGCGTCGTCGATGAGCATCTGGCGATACGCGCCGTAGGTGCCGGCGCTGTAGTCCTGGCAGCTGACCCACGCGAGGTTGACCTGCACGTCGGCGCTCGCGGCCGGCGCGGTCCGGGTGCGGCCGCGGATCGTGTCGGCGCCGGCGATGAACCGATAGTAGTAGTCGGTCGCGGGGCCGAGCCCGGTGATCAGCACGCGCACGGTGTGATCGCTGGCGTCGGTCGCGCTCACCACCTGGTGCACGACCACGGTGCCGAACAGCGCGTCGCTCGACACCTCGACGGTGAGCGCGATCGGCCCGGTCCCACCATCGACGGCCTCGACGCGGGTCCAGATCACGACCGAGGTCTCGCGCGGATCGCCGGAGGCGACGCCCTGCGGGAACTTGTAGAGCCCGGACGGCAGGCCGGCATCGGCCTTCACGACGGCGTTGTCGCCGCACCCCGGGATCCCGGCGAGTGCGGCGCCTGCGACGAACCAACCCGAACGACGGAGAAACTCGCGGCGCTTCATCGCCCGGATCGTACGCCGGTCGCGGCCCGCGCGACAGGGCGTGGGCTATCCGGCCTGCGCGATCGTGCCGAGCTTGTCGGGCAGGGGCAGCCGCCAGAAGCGACGCAGCTCGTCGAGGAGCTCGGGGATCCGCCGCGGCGCGACGTAGCGCCGCTCGAGGGCGGCGGCGTAGCGCGCGGCGTTGTCGTTGGCGGCGCGGTAGCGATCCCGCTCGTCGGCGTCGAGGCCAGGCTGCCACGCGAAGTCGTCGAACAGGCGGCGGCGCCATGCCCGCGACGCGACCTGATCGTCACCGGAGGCCAGCAGGCACACGACCCACTTGTCGATCTCGGCCTGGAGCTCGAGCTCGAGCGCCGACACCGCGCGCTCGCGCTGCGCGCACCACACGGTGTAGACGAAGTGGCTGACGCCCTCGAGGGCGTAGAGGAACGCCGAGGTGTTGCGGTGATCGAGGCGGTGCCCGGGATCGTGGACCGCGAGGTGCGCGAGCACGTCGCGATCGACGTACAGCCCGATCGCCACGCCGCCGTCGTCGTCGGGCGCGACCAGCAGCTGCTCGGGCGGCGCGCGCCCGTCGGGGTCGGCGGCGGCGCGCTCGGCGCCGTCGACGACGAAGTCGCCGATCGCGACCCCGGTGTCGACCCGGTAGAGCGTCTCGAGCCCGCCCTGCAGGCGGGCGAGCACGGTGGTCATTGGATGATCGATCCCTCGGGATCGACCAGCACGCCCAGGGTCCGCAGCTTCTTCTCGACCCACTCGTCGCGGGTCTTGAGCCACTGCTCGTAGAGCTGGATGACATCGGCGCCCGCGAAGTTCACGCGCCGGCGGATCTCGGTGAGGACATCCACGAACCGCGGGAAGCTGTTGGCCAGCTCGCCGTAGACCTGGGTGAGCGAGCCGCCTAGGCGGCCGGCCAGCTCGGCGTAGGCCGAAGTGCCGATGCCGACGTAGTAGTCGACATCGACCAGGCGGCGGCCCAGGGACTCCGCGAAGAAGCCGGCGACGTAGAGCGAGGTGTCGCCGACCTCCTTCAGGGTCTTGACCCGGGCGCCGGCCTCGGCGCTCTGCGCCCCGCACAGCTTGATCGAGAGTGGCTCGTCAGGGATGCGGGCGCGGGTGAAGTCTCCCAGCAGGGAGACCAGGTACCACTCCGCACCGGGAGTGGCTTCGACATGGGTAGCCTCGAGGGCGTCCGTGACGACCTCGTGGAAGAACCCATCGACCGACGTGTGGCAGGTGAGGTCCATGATCTAGTTGTTCGGTCATCCCCGCTGCTTCTCAAGTTCTCTTGGCGTTCTCAGGAGTTACCAACCGGGCCAGAAGGCCCCTCAGGAGTGTCGGGTGGTGTGTGCCGATCTCCGATGCCGGGAACTCCCGGGGTTGACGTAGTCACGAGCGAATTCGAGCGGGTAGCCCCCTTGCGCATGGCCCCTGGCGCCTTAGGATGCCGGCCGTTAGCACTCGAATTCGGTGAGTGCTAACAAACGCGCCCCTTCTACTCGGCGCTCGGCGCCAGGAGACTTCACATGAACGTTCGCCCGCTTCAGGACCGCTTGCTCGTTCGCCGCCTCGAGGAGGCCACTGTCTCCAAGGGCGGCATCATCATTCCGGACTCCGCGAAGGAGCGCCCGCTGACCGGTTCGGTCATCGCGGTCGGCGCCGGCAAGCGCACCGAGGACGGCGTCCTGGTGCCGCTCGATGTGAAGGCGGGCGACAAGGTCCTGTTCGGCAAGTACGCCGGCAGCGAGATCCGCGTCGATGGCGTCGAGCACCTGATCCTGCGCGAGGACGAGGTCCTGGGCGTCGTGGAGTGATCGGGACCTGGTCCTGATCCTCACGGTTACTACTTCATTCTCTCTCGCCGCGCCGCGCGCGGCGGTCTACGCGACAAGGAACTGCACATGAGCGCCAAAGACATCATCTTCGACGAGAAGGCCCGCGCCCGGATCCAGGAGGGCGTCGACGTCCTCGCCAACGCCGTCAAGGTCACGCTCGGTCCCCGCGGCCGCAACGTCGTGATCGAGAAGTCGTGGGGCGCCCCGACGATCACCAAGGACGGCGTCACCGTCGCCAAGGAGATCGAGCTCGAGAACAAGTTCGAGAACATTGGCGCCCAGATGGTCAAGGAGGTCGCCTCCAAGACCTCCGACACCGCCGGCGACGGCACCACCACCGCCACGGTGCTCGCCCAGGCGATCTACCGCGAGGGCGCGAAGCTGGTCGCCGCCGACCACAGCCCGATGGAGCTGAAGCGCGGCATCGACGCCGCGGTCGACGCGATCATCGCGCACCTGAAGTCGATCACGAAGCCGACCCAGGACCAGAAGGAGATCGCGCAGGTCGGCACGATCTCGGCCAACGGCGAGGAGGCGATCGGCAAGATGATCGCCGACGCGATGGCGCGCGTGGGCAAGGAAGGCGTCATCACGGTCGAGCAGTCGAAGTCGCTGAACTCGCAGCTCGACGTTGTCGAGGGCATGCAGTTCGACCGCGGCTACCTGTCGCCGTACTTCGTGACCGATCAGGAGCGCATGGAGGTCGTGCTGAACGATCCCTACATCCTGTTCTACGAGAAGCGCGTCACGAGCATGAAGGAGCTCCTGCCGGTGCTCGAGCAGGTGGCCAAGTCGGGTCGCCCGCTGCTGATCGTCGCCGAGGACGTCGACGGTGAGGCCCTGGCCACGCTGGTCGTCAACAAGCTGCGCGGCACGCTCCAGGTGTGCGCGGTCAAGCTGCCCGGCTTCGGCGAGCGCCGCGCCGAGTACATGAACGACCTCGCCATCCTGACCGGTGGCAAGGCGATCACCGAGGCGCTCGGCCTCAAGCTCGAGAACACCACCCTGGTCGACCTCGGCTCCGCGAAGCGGGTCAAGATCGACAAGGACAACACCACGATCGTCGACGGCGCCGGCAAGAAGGCCGACATCGAGGAGCGGATCAAGCAGGTCCGCCGCCAGATGGACGAGCTCGATCAGGGCAGCTACGACCTCGGCAAGCAGAAGGAGCGCCTCGCCAAGCTGGTCGGCGGCGTCGCCGTGATCAAGGTCGGCGCGGCCACCGAGCTCGAGATGAAGGAGAAGGAGGCGCGCGTCGAGGACGCGCTCCACGCGACCCGCGCCGCGGTCGAAGAGGGCATCGTCCCGGGCGGCGGCGTCGCGCTGATCCGCGCCCAGCACGTGCTCGACGGCCTCAAGCTGTCGGAGGAGCAGCAGTTCGGCGTCTCGATCGTGCGCCGCGCGATCGAGGAACCGCTGCGCCAGATCGCCGCCAACGCCGGCGTCGACGGCTCGATCGTCGTCAGCAAGGTCAAGGAGTGCAAGGGCTCGTTCGGCTTCAACGCCTCGACCCTCGAGTACGAGGATCTCCTCGCGGCTGGCGTCATCGACCCGACCAAGGTCGTGCGCACGGCGCTGCAGAACGCGGCCTCGGTCGCGTCGCTGCTCCTCACCACCGATGCGATGATCGCCGAGCGTCCGAAGCCGGACGCGCCCAAGGGCGGCGGCGGCGGCGGCGGTGGCATGGGCGGCATGGGTGGGATGGGCGGCATGGGCGGCATGGGCGGCATGGACTTCTGATCCAGCGCTCACGCTCGCGCACCTGAACGCCTCGGCTTCGGCCGGGGCGTTCGGCGTTTCGGGCTACGCCGGCAGGACGCGGCCGGCGTCGATCAGCGCGAGCAGGCCGCGGCGCGCGCGCGACCACTGCGCGGTCGTCACCGGGCACGCGCGACCGATCGCCGAGGTCGCGTCGAGCAGCGGGAAGGTCGAGGCGACCGGGTGGCGCACCCAGGTGCCGTCGGGCGCCTTCACGCGCGTGCCGACGCCGTCGTACGCGCGGCGCTGCAGGCGGATGACGCCGTCGGGGAACGTCGTCGCGAGGTGCTCGACCACGACGCGCACCGCGGTCTCGGGGAACGCGCCGCCGGTGACCTCGGCCCAGCGCACCAGCGCGGCGAGGCCGCGGATGACGTCATAGAGGTACAGGCGCGGGAAGCACGGCTTCAGCCAGCCGATCGCGGAGGTGCGCTCCTCCGCGTTGTGCGCGCTGGGCGAGCCGAGCCGGAGCTCGCGCGCGACCAGGAAGCCAGCGGCGCGATCGACGAACGCGCGGCGCGCGGGCGACCAGTCCTCGACTCGCCCGAGCAGCATGGCCTCGAGCGGCGCCACCGTGCCGACCATCGAGCTCGCGCACTCGTCGACGAGGTAGGCGTCGCTGTCGCAGTTGAGGCCGCCGTCGGCCATCTGGTAGCGCGGGAACCAGGCCTCGACCCAGGGCAGCGCGCGCGCGACGTCGACGCCGCACGCGGTCAGCACCTGGTACATGCAGCCGAGCGCGCAGTGGCACGAGATCTCGACGGCCGGATCGGTGCCGGGCGGCAGCTCGTCGAGCCGGAGCGGGAAGAAGTGGATCGGCAGCGCGTCGAGACCCTCGACCATGCGGGTCACGACCCGCGCCGGGATGCGGTGCGCGAGGCCGAGCTCGTGGAGGACGACCATGTGCCACCACGGCGAGTCCCACTTCGGCCAGTAGGTGTCGACCTCGAGGCTGCGCAGCGCGGCGTCCGATGCCAGGTAGTCGACCGACGCGGCGATGGCGGGCTCGATCGGGTCGAGCGCGCCGGTGAGCTCGGGCTCGGGGATGCGGGACAGGCGGTCGCGCAGCGTCATGCGTGTGGCGTAGCACGCGAGGGCGTGAGGGTGATTGTGCTCGCGGCGCGCGGCGCGCATGATCGCCGCGATGAAGGGAATCCCGGTTGCGATCGCAGCCTCGCTGCTGCTTGTCCTCGCGGCGCCGCGCGTCGCTCATGCGCAGCTGGTGCTGCGCAACGATGGCTTCGACAACGGCGGTCAGGTCGGCGTGGAGGCCGGGTTCGCCGCGGGCGAGGAGGCCGCGGCGCGGCTGGTCGCGCCGTCGGCGGGTCGCACGCTGCAGAAGGTCACGCTGCTGTTCGGCGGCTCCGCGGCGCAGCAGGACGTGACCTTGCACGTCTACGACGACACCGCCGGCACCGACACGCCGGGCTCCGAGCTGTTCACGGGCGACTTCACGCTCACCGGCTCGGACACCGCGCTCAACGAGATCGACCTCACGGGCATGAACGTCACCGTGCCGGCGCAGTTCCGGATCTCGATCGGCTTCCAGCACGCCGGCGTGCCGTCGATCGCCCGCGACGACGACGGCTCGATCGATGCGACCAAGAACTTCATCAAGGCCAACGGCATCGGCTGGGTCAAGTCGTCGACGCTGGGCCTGACGGGCGATTGGATCCTGCGCGCCACCGTCAGCGATGCGGGCGGCACGCCCGACGCCGGCGTCGGTGGCTTCGACGGCGCCCCGCCGGACGGCGGCGTGGGCGGCACCTGCACCGGCAACGGCGACTGCGCGGTCGGCTCGTACTGCGATCCCGCGACCCACGCCTGCACGTTCGACTGCCGCACCGCCGCCGACTGCGGCGGCGCGACCTGCACCAGCCTCGGCCAGTGCCTCGCCGGCGATGGCGGCGGCTGCTGCCAGACGTCGTCGTCGAGCGGCGCGCTCGGGTTCATCGGGCTCGGCGCGCTGGTCGGCCTGCTGATGCTGCGCCGGCGCCGCGCGTGAAGGCCGCGCGCGCGATCGCCAACGTCGTCGCGATCGCCGCGGTCGTGGCGGTCGTGGCCTTCGGCTCGACCGCGCGCGCGTCGAGCGTGCAGCCGCTGTCACCGGCGCAGCTGGCCGACGGCGCCGAGCGCGTGGTCAGCGCGACGGTCACCGACCTGCGATCGCGGTGGTCCGCGGATCACACGCGGCACGAGACCGTGGTCGCGCTCGCGACCCACGACGGCGACGCGCTCACCCTCGTGCAGCCCGGCGGCGAGCTCGGCGGCGTGCGCCAGATCGTCGTCGGCATGCCCGACTACCGGCGCGGTGAGCGCGCGCGCTTCTACCTGCGCCACAACGCCGACGGCACGACCTGGCGGGTCTACGGCTGGGCCCAGGGCAAGTGGCCGGAGCGCGTGATCGCGGGCGCGCCGGTGTACCTGCCCGGTCCGCTCGCCGACACGGCCGCGTTCGCGACCAACGGCATGGTGTGGCCGGCGGCGCGCATGCCGGTGCCGTACCTCCTCAACCAGATCGGCAGCGATGATCTGTCGCTCGCGCAGATCCGCGACGCGGTCCACGCCGCGTTCGGCGCGTGGCAGGACGTGCCGTGCGCGGCGCTGTCCTTCACCGACGCCGGCGACACCGACCTCGGCGTGGCCATCGACGGCCAGAACGTGATCCTGTTCATCGAGAGCGGCTGGATCTACGGCGCCGAGGCCGCGGGCGCGACCGCGCTCACGATCATCGACGGCCAGCAAACCGCCGACGTCGCGATCAACGGCGAGAACTACCACTGGGCGATCGGCCCGTCCGGCGCGCTCGCCGCCGGCGGCACGCTCGATCTGCAGGGCGTGCTGACCCACGAGCTCGGCCACTTCAGCGGCCTGGGCCACACGATGAGCGCCCACGACACGATGTACTACTCGTGGACGCCGTGGGCCGGGCAGCGCACGCCATCGCTCGACGACAAGCTCGGGCTCTGCGCGATCTATTCGGTCGCAGGCGACGAGTGCGCGAGCGATCCCGACTGCGGCGCCGGCGCGACCTGCGCCACGACCGCGAGCGGCAAGCTCTGCGATCGGCCCGCAGATCCGATCGGCGCGCCGTGCGACTACGACCTCGTCGAGTGCGGCGACTTCTGCCTGTTCACGAAGGCCGACCTCTCGACCGGCTACTGCTCGCGGTTCTGCGCGAGCAACGCCGACTGTCCGCCGACCCACCACTGCGCGGCGGCGTCGGCGGGCTCGAACACGGTGCTGGTGTGCTTCGCGGGCGCACAGCCCGCGCCCGACGCGGCGATCGGCGGCTGCACGCTGGATGATCAATGCCCCGCGGGCCAGTACTGCGGCGGCGAAGGCGCCTGCACGCTCGACTGCCGCACCGCGAACGACTGCGGCGGCGCCGCGACCTGCGATCCGCGCGGGCGCTGCGCGACCGGCGGCGGCGACACCGGCTGCTGCGGCGCGGGCGGTGGCGCGAGCGGCGCGCTGCTCGCGATCGCGATGATCGCGCTGCGACCGCGCCGTCAGCGGGCCGTGAAGCGCTCGACGCGCACCACCTGATCGCGCCGCACCTGCCACAGCACGGCCTGCACGAGCGCCGATCGATCGAACGCGAAGATCCTCCGCCAGCTGCGCTCGATGCGCGCGCGGATCGCCGGGGTGTGCGGCCAGTCGGGCACGCCGCTGCGGGCGAGCGCGCGCTGGAAGCGATCGTCGTCGGCGGCGTCGACCTCGAGGTAGTGGCGGTTGAGCACCGCGTGGAACCGATCGAAGTCCGAGGCCAGCGTCTCGGCCTCGGGGATCTCGAGCTCGAGGCGCACGCCCGGCGTGCCCCGCGGGAACCACCGGCCGCCGCGCAGGTCGGGCTTCACCGGCCACGCCCAGATCGGCAGCGCCACGCCGCGCGGCGGCGGGACCCGGGCCGCGAGCTGCGCCGCCATCCAGCGGTACGCCGGCAGCATGTACGGATCGACCCGCCGCGCGGACGCGCGCATCGGCCAGCGCGCTCCTGCGAGACGCGCCGCATGCTGGATCGTCCACAGCCGCACCCGCCGAGCCTACCGCGCGATCAGGCGCGCACCTCGAACCAGAACGCGGTGACACCGTCGGCGCAGGCCACGCCGACCGCGCCGCCGTGGGCGAGCGCGACCGAGCGCACGATCGCCAGGCCCAGGCCGGTGCCGCCGTCGGCGGTGCGCGTCGAGTAGAACCGATCCCAGACCCGCGCCTGGGCGGCCGGCGACAGCGCAGGCCCGCGGTTGCGCACGGTGACGCGCACGCGATCGCGCGCGGTGGTGATCGCGATCGCGACCTCGCTGCCGGGCGCGGCGTGCTGCGCGGCGTTGGTGACGAGGTTGCCGATCGCGGAGGCCAGCGCCTCGACGCGCCCGGGCGCGGTCGCCTCGCCGGTGATGGCGACCGGCACCGCGACCCGCGCCGCGGCGATGCGCGCGAGCGCCGCGAGGTCGACCGGCAGCGCGGCGCCGCGATCGTCCTCGATGCGCGCCAGCTCGAGCAGCCGCGAGACCAGGCGATCGAGCCGCACGGCGTCGTCGGTGATCATCGCGAGGAACCGCTCGCGGTCCTCGGGCTCGTCGGCGGCGCCGTCGCGCAGCAGCTCGGCGGCGCCGCGGATGCCGCTGAGCGGGGTCTTGAACTCGTGGCTGATGTCGGCGGCGAGCGTGCGCGCGTCCCGGGCGCGGCGCTCGAGCTCGTCGGTCATCGCCTCGATCGCGCGCGCGAGCTGGCCCAGCTCGTCGCGGCGGCGCGTGAGCTGCGCCGCGGGCTCGACCGGCTGGCGCGCGGCGATGCGCGCGGCGCGGCGGGTCAGGATCCCGAGCGGCCGCGCGATCGAGGTCGCGAGCCCGAGCGAGATCAGCGCGGTGACCAGCACCGCCGCGAGCAGCACGCGGATGAGCCAGTGGCGCAGCGCGAACAGCTGGCGCTTCACGTCCTGGGTCGAGCGGGTCACGTAGACCACGCCGGTGACCTGCCCTGCGGCGTCGAGGATCGGCAGCGCGACGAACAGGTAGACGCGATCCTGGTTGCCCCACAGCCGGGTCGCCGCGCCGTAGCGCCCGGCGAGCGCGCGGCGGATCTCGGGCCGGCTGGCGATCTCGACCGGCCGCGGCGGCTCGGCCGCGTGGGTCGGCGAGTCGTCGCGCAGGATTCGCGGGATCGCCGGCTCGGCGCCCTCGGGCGGCCCGGCGCGGTGCGAGTCGGCGCGGACCGCGCCGGTCGCGTCGAGCAGCCGGATGCGCGTGCGGGTGTCGCGCGCCGCGGCGATGAGCGCGGGCTCGCGCGCGTCGAGCGGGGTCGCGTCGGCGGCGATCAAGGCGCGCACCAGCTGCGCCTGGTGGATCATGTCGTCCTCGAGGGCGGCGAGCAGCTGGCCCTCGTGGCGGCGCGCGAACGAGACGCCGATCAGCGGCACCGCCACGACCAGCAGGTTGAGCACGAGCAGCCGGTAGCGGATGCGCGCCAGGTGGACGCGCGCCCGCGCCAGGAGACTAACCGGCGCGATACCCGACGCCATGCACGGTCTCGATGAGCTCCGGGGACGCGGCCGCGCCGGCGGCGACGAGCTTCGCGCGCAGGTTGCGCACGTGGGTGTCGATCGTGCGCGCGCTGAGGTGATGATCGTCGCCGTAGACCGCGGCGATCAGCTGCTCGCGCGACAGCACGCGGCCGCGGTGCAGGGCCAGGGTGGCGAGCAGCCGCAGCTCGGTCGCGGTCACGGTGACCGGCGCGCCGGCGATCCGGACCTCGTGGCGATCGCGATCGATCTCGACCTCGCGGATCGCGAGCACCGGCTGGGCCGGCGCGATCGCCGCCGGCGGCGCGGCGCGCCGCAGCACCGCGCCGACCCGCGCGACCAGCTCGCGCGGCGAGAACGGCTTGGCGAGGTAGTCGTCGGCGCCGAGGTCGAGGCCGAGCACGCGATCGACCTCCTCGCCGCGCGACGACAGGAGCACGATCGGCACGGTGCCGTGGAGCTGGCGGCAGACCGCGAGGCCATCGAGCTCGGGCATGAGGATGTCGAGCACGACCAGCGCGATGCCGCCGCGCGCGATCCGGGCGAGCGCCGCCGCGCCATCGCCGGCCAGCTCGACGGTGTGGCCGGCGCGCACCAGCGCGAACCGCGCGACCTCGCGGATGTGCGCATCGTCATCGACGACCAGGACCTGCGCCATGGCGATCACGAACGCCCGGCGGCCGCGGGATATTCCGTGTCGTCCGCGCGCGCGAGCTGCTCGACGGCGGCCACCAGGGCGTGGATGAGCTCACCCGAGCGCCGGGCCACGCCCGGATCGACCTCGGCGAGCGCGGCCTGGGTCGCGAGCTGCCCGATCAGCAGGCCCAGCTCGGCCAGGGCGCGCGCCAGCTGATCGCGGCGCGCGCGCAGGTGCTCGAGGGTGATCGCGCGATCGCGGGCGGTCCACGCCGCGAGCACCGCGCCGTCCGCCGCCAGGGTTTCGGCGCGCTGCGCGTCGGCGCCGGGCGCGAACTCCGGGCGCGCGAGCACCGCGTCGAGCGCCACCAGCCGGAGCCGGGCCGCGCGCACCTGCCCGACCAGCGCGCGCGCGGTCGCC
>JAIOQA010000070.1 GCA_021413675.1 Deltaproteobacteria bacterium
TGATCCACCGCGACCTCAAGCCTGGCAACATCATGCTCGGCGACTTCGGCGAGGTCTACGTGCTCGACTGGGGCGTCGCGCGGATCGTCGGCGTCGACGACATCACCGCCGATGGCGACAGCGCCGACAGCGCCGAGCGCATGACCCAGCCCGGCGCGATCCTGGGCACGCCGGCGTACATGGCGCCGGAGCAGCGCCGCGGCGCGCTCGATGTCGGGCCCGCCGCCGACGTCTACTCGCTGGGCTGCATCCTGTTCGAGATCCTCGCCGGTGAGCCGCTCGCGCCGACGCCGGACGCGCGCGCGATGCCGGTCGAGCCGCTCGATCCGCGCCCGAGCGCGCGCGGCGTCGACGTCGCCCCCGAGCTCGAGGCGGCGTGCGTCGCGGCGATCGCGGCCGATCCCGCGGCCCGCCCGAGCGCGCGCGCGCTGTCCGATCGACTGCAGCACTACCTCGACGGTGATCGCGACGCCGAGCAGCGCCGCGCGCTGGCCGCCGATCACGTGCGCGCCGCGACCCAGGCGCTCGCCGGCGATGGCCCCGACGCCGATCGCCGCGCCGCCGCGATGCGCCGCGCCGGCCAGGCGCTCGCGCTCGATCCGACCTCCACCGCCGCCGCGCAGATCGTCTCGCGCCTGGTGCTCGAGCCACCGCCGATCGCGCCGCGCGAGGTCACGCAGCTGCTCGCCGATCGCGATCGCGAGACGATCACGCGCCAGGGCTACCTCGCGGCGCGCAGCCTCGGCACGTCGGCGGTGATCGTCGCGCTCCTCATGTGGCTGTTCGTGCGCAGCTGGCCGCTCACGCTCGCGGTGTTCGCGGTGTTCGCCGCCAGCGCCGCGCACGCGTACCGCACGAGCCGGGCGAACCGCACGTTCCGCCCGCTCGACATCGCCTACATCCTCGGCTCGAACGTCGTGATCCTCGTGCTGCTGTCGCGGTTGTTCGGCGTGTACCTGATCGTCCCGGCGATCGCGACCGCGGCGATGTCGGGCCTCGCGGTGCTGCCGCCACTGCTCGGCGCCTACAACCGCGTGTGGCTCGCGTTCGCCGCCGGCCTGGTGATCCCGGCGGTGCTCGAGACCGCCGGCGTGTGGGCGCGCACCACCACGTTCGCCGCGAACGGCGTGGTGATCGCGCCGCTCGGCACCGAGGTCCCGGCGGGCGCGGAGCTGCTGGTGCTCGCCGCGGTGCTCGCGCTCCTCTACGCCGCCGGCCGCTACGTGCGCGATCTGGCCACCGCGAACCGCGCCGCGCAGGCCCGGCTCGAGCTCCAGGCCTGGCACCTGCGCCAGCTCATCCCGCCGGCGGCCTGAGGTCGGTGAGCGTGCACGATCTCGAGTGGCTGTTCGGCTACGGCTCGGTCATCTACCGGCCGAGCTTCCCGTTCGTCGAGCGACGCCCGGCGACCCTGCGCGGCTACGCGCGCCGGTTCTCGCAGGCCTCCGATGATCACCGCGGCACCGCGGCCCTGCCCGGCCGGGTCGTCACGCTGCAGGCCGCCGACGGCGCGGTGCGCGGCATCGCGTACCGCTTCGCGCGCGCCGATGCCGCCGCGGTGTTCGCCGATCTCGACGTGCGCGAACAGGCCGGCTACGCGCCCCAGCGCGTGACGATCGAGCTCGACGACGGCCCCGCGGTGCCGGCGATCGCGTACATCGCGCCGCCCGGCAACGCCTGGGACGCGGGCGACGAGTCGCTCGACACGATCGCCGCGCGCATCCTGATCGCGGTCGGGCCCAGCGGCCCTAACGTCGAGTACCTGCTGCGCCTCGCCGACGCGCTACGCGATCTCGGCGACGATGATCCGCACGTGCGCGCGCTGGCGGAGCGGGTGCGTGCGGGGCTGGCCGCGCGGTAGCCGGGGCCTCGCCCAGCACCTCGAGCATCGCCCGCGCCAGCGCCCGCATCGACAGGTGCTCGCCGCCCGCGACGTCGCGCGCGACCACCAGGGGCCGGATGAGCGCGATCAGATCGGCGAGCTGCGCGTCGGGCTCGATCACGCGGTCGAACTGCGCGCGCAGCGTCGGCTCGGGGACGATCAGCGCCAGCGCCAGCAGCAGCCGGAAGCCGCGCTCCTGGTGCCAGGTCGCCAGCATCGAATCGGGCCCGAGCGCGGCGAGCTGCGCGCGGGCGTAGGCCACATCCCAGAAGACGCCCATCCGCGGTGGCAGGCGGCGGAGCGTGGCGAAGAGCTCGTCGAGGGCGGCGTGGGTACCGGACATGGGCGTGCAGGCGCTATCGCCACCCGACCCGCCCGGTTGCGTGCGATCAGGGCGGCGGCAGCCCACCCGCGAGCGTGGCCGCGATCGTCTGCGCGGTCTCGTGCGTCCCCCAGATCGCGTTGACCGCGGTCGCCGCGACCTCGGCGCCCGGGTGCAGCGCGCCATCGGTGAGATCGAGCAGGTACAGGCGCGGATCGGCGAGCTCGCGCAGCCGCGGCGCCGCGAACAGCACGTCGCGCCCGGCCAGCTGCGCCGCGTGCACGGTCGCGAGGTGCGCGGCCAGCGCGTCGGGCGCGTACGCCGACAGCACCAGCGCCTGCTCCGGCGGCGCCAGGTGCAGGCCGAGGTAATCGAGCGCGTAGGTCGACACCGACGGGAAGCCCGGCTCCGACAGCAGCGGTCCGTGCGACCACACCGACGGATCGATCGCGCCCGTGCGCCGCCAGAACACCGCGTCGCCGCCGCACGCCGCGAGCAGCGCCTCGGTCTGCGCGACCGGCACGAGGTTGTCGTGCTCGTCGTGCAGCACCAGCGTCGCCGCCGGCAGCCCCGCGCACAGGTCCGCGGTGCGCAGCTCGCCGTAGTCGGCGCCGGGGTCATCGGGCGCGCCCCCGGTCGCCGCGTGGATGCGCCGCAGGTACGGCTGCAGGAACGTCCGCGCGTCGCCGGTGACCGCGTGGAAGTGCGGCTCCAGGGTCGTGAAGTCGGCGGGCGCGTACTCGGCGACCGTCACCAGCGGCCGGGCGCGCGGGTCGGCGTAGGCGCTGGCGTAGAGCGCCTCGAACCCGCCCCACGACCCGCCGAACACGCCGATCCGCGCGTGATCGATCTCCGTCGCCGGGCGCTCGGCGACGAACCACATGCCCGCGCGCATGTCCTCGATGTCGTCGCGGACCGAGCCGCCGGTATAGAAGCGCGCGTAGACCAGCGCGACCGCGAAGTCATTGAGCAGGTGGAGGTGGGCCTGGTCGTCGGCTTTCGCGATCGGCGTCGGGTCGTAGACGATCATCGCCGCGCCATCGAAGCCCGGGCCATCGACATCGAGGTGCCGCCCATCGGTCAGCGCGTAGCCCGCCCAGCGGGTGTCGATGGCCTCGCCGGTCCAGTCGATGCCGGCGTAGGGCATCGTCAGGACGACGATCGGCCGGGGCCCCGGCTTGTCCGATGGGATGTACTGCACGTAGGTGGTCGCGCCGTCCGGGCGCGTGATCCGCACCAGGTGGTTCGTCCATTCGCGGCCGCTGCTGCTGTCGACGTAGGGCGCGGTGCCGAGCTCGGTCGCCTGGTAGCCCGGCGTTGCGTCCGTACCCGCGTCAGGCGCCTCCCCGGCGTCGGGGGCGTGGCCCGATCCGGCACCGCAGGCGACGACCGTGGCGAGAACCAGCAGAAGGCGTGGCGTACGACGACAGATCGGCATCCAGGCGGTCTCGAGAGCAGGCTCCGTGCCTGCGCGCATTCGCCTCACCCCGCCGCGGGAATGGCGGGCGACAGCGCACGGGTTCGTGCTCACCGCAGGAGCAGCGATCTCCGAAGAGGACGCCACCGACCCCGAGGGTCTGTGCCGACCCCCGCACGCCTCGCGTGATCCTCGCAATTCCTGCACGCCATTCCTGCGCACAGCAGCCTCTGCGCGATTTCGCGTGTCGCCACGCCGATCTGCCGTACGGATCCAGACGGTTGTGGAAGGGGTTCGGTCCTTGCACACGGCAGCCAGCATCCACTCTTTGCTGGAGGAGCTGCCATGAAGGCGCTGGGACTCGGTACGTTGTTCTCGTTCTTGCTGTGCGGGCTCGTAGCCTGCACAGGCGATCAGGGGGCGCCGGGACAGCCCGGCGACCCAGGCACACCGGGCGATCCGGGTGATCCGGGCGCCGCGGCGCTCGCCGTCACCAGCGTCGAACCCCCCGGCACCAACTGCGCGAATGGAGGAACCAAGATCGAGGTAGGCATCGACACGAACGGCAACGCCACGCTCGACGCGTCGGAGATCACCTCCACGTCGTACGTCTGCAACGGCACCAGCGGCGGCAACGGCCATGACTCGCTGGTCCGCACGACCGACGAGCTGGCCGGCGCCAACTGCCCGTTCGGCGGCACCAAGATCGAGACCGGTCTCGACGCGAACGACGACGGCGTCCTCCAGGATACCGAGGTCAACGCGGCAGCCACCAGCTACGTCTGCAACATCGCGCCGGGCGGCTACGTCACGCCCAGCACCGGCGTGAACGTCGTGATCACCGCGGTCAGCACGTCGACGACGGCGCCGATCACGGTCCGCTTCACGATGAAGGACGACAAGGGCTTCCCGCTCGACGTCGCCGGCAAGTACTCGCAGAACACGGCCATCCAGCCGCGCTTCGCGCTCGCGTACTTCACCAAGGACGCGACGACGGGCATCGTCTCGCCGCTGACGGTCTACACCAAGTCGGGCGCGACCCCGCAGCCCACCAACTACAACCCGCTTGGCGCGAACCCGGCGGGCTCGGCCGGTACCCTGGTCGAGAACGGCGTCGGCGCCGGTGACTACACGTACACGTTCCCGACCACCCCGGCCCCCAATAGCGGCCCGGTCGCGGTCGCCTACGACTCCACCAAGCTCAACGAGACCCACGTGGTCTGGATGCAGGTCACGCGGCAGACCGACACCAACTTCACGATCAACGCGAACACGTTCTACGCCGCGAACCCGAGCTACAACTTCATCCCGAGCGGCGTCGGCACCCCGCTGGTCCGCGAGATCGCCTCGCAGACCGCGTGCGACGCCTGCCACGCGAAGTTCAAGGCCGAGACCACCGCGTCGGCCGCGTTCCACGGCGGCGGTCGCGTCGCCGTCGGCATGTGCAACGTCTGCCACAACCCGGGCCGGACCTCGAACCCGCAGGCCGACTCGGCGTCGTTCATCCACCGCATTCACAACGGTGAAGAGGTCGCGAGCGCGAACCTGTTCCACGGCATCGCGGCGACGTTCCCGCGCGACGTGAAGGACTGCAGTACCTGCCACGGCACCGCCGCGCAGGCGCAGCAGGCGTTCTCGAACCCCAGCACGATCGCGTGCAAGGGCTGCCACGACTACGTCGACTTCACCGGAACGCTGAGCAACTCCTGCTTGCCCGTCGTTCGCAATACCGATCCCAACAGCGTCGACTTTGGCAAGCCCGTGCCCTGCGCGCACGTGGCCGGCAATGTCCCCTCCAACTCGTGCGCGAGCTGCCACGGCCTCGCCAACGCGGACCCACTCCAGCCGCCATTCTTCCCGGCCTCGAAGTACCACGTCCCGGTTGCCAAGCCTGACCCGGCGAACATCTGGAACCCGAACGGTCTTGGCACCAACGCCAACACCAACGCCTCGTACGTGGCGGCTGGTGGCTATGTCCCGTCGTCTGGGGCGACGGGCGCCCAGGTCGAGACGATCACGTATGACCTGAAGAGCGTCGGCACCGAGGTGGACGCCAGCGATTCGACGAAGCTGCACCCGACGATGACGTTCCGCTTGCTGAACACCGTGAACGGCGTGACCACTCCGGTGGTCTTCCAGACCTACGCGGCGGGCACGGTCACCGAGCTCATGCCGAACTTCGTGGGTTCGCCGAGCGCGTACTTCGTCTGGGCGGAGGCGCAGGACGGCATCACGTCGCCTGCCGACTTCAACAAGGCCGGCAGCGTCTACATCAAGAACGCGTGGAAGGGCACCGGCGCCACGCTGACCTTCGCCTCGGGATACTACACGCTGCACACGACGGCCATCACGATCCCCTCGACTGGGGCGGTCATGCTCACCGGCGGCCTCGGCTACACCTACTCCCTGTCGAGCGCGCCGCCCCTGGTCCAGACCAACCTCGGCGCCTATCCGTGGACGCCCGCCGCTGACTTCGCGACCTCCGGCAAGGCGCAGGGCGGCCTCAGCGTCCCGGCGCCGAACGTCTGGAAGGTTGCGAGCGGCTTCACCGGTCGCCGCGCGATCGTCGACAACGCCAAGTGCAAGAACTGCCACGGCGCGCTCGGTGTCGAGCCGACCTTCCACGCCGGTCAGCGCAACGACGGCCCGACCTGCTCGTTCTGCCACAACCCGGGCCGCAGCAGCTCGGGCTGGGCGGCCGGCTCGAAGTACTTCATCCACGCTATCCACGCCGGCCGCAAGCGGACGGTCGATTTCACCTGGCACGCGGCTGCCAAGGGCCCCGGCTACGACGAGGTCGAATTCCCCGGCACCTTGAACGCTTGCACCACGTGCCACGTGGCCGGCACGTACGACTTCGAGACCGCGGCCAACCTGGCTTCGCTGCCCAACCAGCAGCTGTCGACTGCCGCAACGGGCACGTTGATCTCGGACCCGGGCGCCAGCTCGACGTACTATACGGTCTCGCCGTACATCAATAGCGGCACAAACTACGGCCTCGCTGGCGAGGATCCCAACCTGGTGATCTCGCCGATCACAGGCGCTTGCTCCGCCTGCCACGACACCTCGATCGCTATCAACCACATGAAGGCCAATGGCGGTCAGTTCTACGCAACCCGTGGCTCGCTCAAGGTCGCTGGCGTCGTCCAGCAGACCGAACAGTGCATCATCTGCCACGGCCCGGGACGTGTCGCTGCGATCGGAGACGTGCACCAGCGCTGACCCGCACGCACGACAGACTCCTCTGTGAATGAGGAGACGGCGCCGGTGACTCACCGGCGCCGTTGTCGTTTCGGCCCCCCCTTGAAGACCGCGAGCATCGAGGTGCGCAGCTACGGCGGCGCCAGGGCAAGACCGGTAGCTTCGGGCGAGGCGCTCACCGAGCCCGCGGCGTCAAAACCGGCCACCTCGGACGAGGTAATCACCCCCTCCTGCCTCACGACCGCTCCGCTCCGAGCGCGAGCCCCTTGCGCACCCTTCCGGGAGCTCATCACGGCGTGGATCGACGACGGCCGCACGGCAATGTCCGTCTGGTAGGAGCTCGTCGAGAAGCATGGCTTCACTGCGCGCTACAGCTCGCGTACCGCCGTGCTCGAGATCCGCATCCACGGCGTCGGCCGAGCGCCAGCCCCACGTCGACTTCCCGTCCGTGCTCCTCGGCGACGAGGAACTCCGGCGTCAGGACGGGCTGCTCGGCCGTCGGATCAGGTAGCCCGGCTGCCGCGACGCAAGCAAGGCGCTCGACCGGTTCGACTTGGACTTCAACAAGAAGCCCCACCGCCTGGTCGCCTACAAACTCGCGCCTGCGCGCCACGTCGAGCGCCGCGAGGACGGGATGCTCCTCGGCCCGCCCGGCGCCGGCGAGAGCCATCTCGCGCAGGCGCACGCGCTCTCCGCGATCCAGAAGGGCTACCGCTTCCGCTACAGCGAAGCCCACGTCCCCTCTCGAGAAACTCGCCGACGCGACGCTCGAACGCTCCGGTAAGGAGGCATGAGCGCTCTCGCCACGGGGCCGCCGCCGTGACCGACGAACTCGGCATGAGCAAGCCCAATTAGCGACCACCGCCGCGGAAGAGCTGCTCGACCTGCTCATGCGCCGCCAGGAGCGCGTCTCGACGCTGCTCACTTCGAATCGCCCCGCCGAGGACTGGGGCAAGCTGCGCGGGGACACCGAGGGCCGCCTCGGCGCTGCTCGATCGCGGCTCGCAGCGTGGGCCGCGTCTACCTCGCATTCCCATCAAGGTGCGCGAGGCAGCACCCGGCTGCCACCTGGAATTCGGCGGATGAGGCCCTCGATGGTCTCGAACTGGCTACTGGCCAAGCAGGACTATCAGGCCATCCGAGTTCGTGCTCGCGACGGCCAGATCGAGCCTGCCGTCACCATTGAGATCCCCGACCGCGACGGCGTAAGGCGAAAACCCGGCCCCGTAGTCGACCTTTGGCGCAAAGGTCGGGGCCGTTGCGCCCTGAAGTGTCGAGGAGAGAAAGACCGAGACCGTGCCAGCGTTCGAGTTCGTGTCCACAAAATCGAGCTTCCCATCGCCGTTGAGGTCGCCCAACGCCACCGATGAAGGATTGAGGTCTGCCGTGAAGTTGACCACCGGAGAGTAACTCGGCGCAGCGGCACCGCTCGCGGTCGTGCTCATGAATACTGAGACCTGGTCGAAGCCGTAGTTGTGGTCACCGGCGTTCGGATCGGGGTTATTGTTTGCGACCACCAGATCAGGTGCACCGTCCCGGTTGATGTCGCCAACCGCAACGGAGATCGGAGATACGCCTGCGGTAAAATAGACCTGCATCGAGAACGTCGGCACCGCCGCCCCGGGGGCCGTGGTATTGAGCCGAACGGAAGCACCGCTGTAGCCAGCAAAGGCGAGGTCGACCTTGCCATCCTGATTGAGGTCGCTCAGGACAACCGATTCGGTCTCCCACAACGATGGGAAGTCGACCTTTGCCGCGAAGCTCGGCATGGAAGCGCCGTTCGATGCCGTATTGAGAAGGACAGACGTGCTCCGCAACGACGCGCTGACTCCGTCGCTAGCCACCGCGAGATCAAGCCTCCCATCACCGTTGATATCACCAATGGCGACAGATGCCGGCTGGGGACCACCCGGGAAGTCGACCTTAGCCGAGAAGGTGGGCACTAGCGCCCCGCCCGCGGTGGTGTTCAGAAAGACTGACACGCTCGCGGCGGTCCGATTCGCAACTGCGATGTCGGGCTTCCCGTCGCCGTTGAGGTCACCAATCGCGAGCGCGTAGGAGGAAGGCCCACTCGGGAAGTCAACCTTGGGCGCGAAGGTAGGCGTTGTCGCGCCAGTCGCGGTCGTTCCCAGCAACACCGAGATATAGGTGGAGCATGCAAGTACGACGTCGGGCTTGCCATCGCTATTGAGATCGCCCACCGCAACTGCGTACGAACATAGTCCCGCGAAGCTGACTTGCGGTCGAAAGGTCCCCGTCGACGAAACCAGCTTGGTTGCCGTGAACGTGATCGGCGATCCTGTGAGCACCGGCGCAGTCGCGGTCACGGTGTTCAGGCCTGCCGACGCGCCGAGCGTCAGCGTCGTTTGTGCCAGGCCCTGCGCGTTGGTCTGGACCGTCGTGGCAGACAGGCTACCGCCGCCCGATGCGACAGCGAACGACACCGTGACGCCCGGCACCGGATTCCACGCGGCGTCTCGCACGGTCACGACGAACGGCGAGGCAAGCGCCGTACTGACAACGCCGGCCTGATTGTCGCCGGCGGTCCGCACGAGCGTGAGCGCCCCGCGGTCGACCACCGTCACGGCGATCGCCTTCGTGCCGAGTGCCGCGTTGGACACCGAGATCGTCGCCGAGTCGTCGGTTGCGTTCGCATCCTCGACGCCGGTGACGTTGATGATCTGGCCCGTGGCATAGTTGCTCGAGTCGAGGGTGACGCTGGCGGGCGTGACGGTCACCGCACCGGTGTTGTTCGAGCCGATGGTGATCGTCGTCGGCGCGGTCGGGATGAACGCCAGCGAGACTTTGACGCTGCTGTTGGTCGTCCCCTCCGGCACCGTCAACGCATTCGCGCTCACCTGCAGCGCCTGCATATCATCGTCGACGACATTGGCAGTCACATCCGGAATGCTGCCGATCGCCGCGGAGGCCATCTTGATGGCCACGGTCTCGTTGACCAGGTCCTGGTCCGCGACCCCGTTCAGCGTGACCGGCTGGTAGGTGCTCCAGTTCGCCGACGTGAACGTCAGGCTCGGAGTCCCCACGGTCACGGCGCCGGTATCGCTCGACGTGATCGAGATGACGACGTTGTTGCCGACGGTGGGCTGCGCCGTCAGCTTGACCTGGAACTGGCCGGTTCCGGCCTCGCCGAGACTGACAGACGTGAAGTCCGTCGCGACCCCGAGCACATCGTCATCGATGACGGTCACCCCGATCGAGGCGCTCGAGGCTCCGGCGGTCGCCGAGATGACGGCCGCCCCGTTCGTCGTGTTCGCGTCCTGGACGCCCGTGATCGTGATCGGCTTGCCCGTCGCGTAGTTGGTCGCGTCGAGAGAGATGGTCGCGGGCGTGACCGAGGCGACAGTGGAATCGCTCGAGGCGACGGAGACCATCGTGGCGGCCGTCGGGATGAACTTCAGCGTGACCTTGATGGTGCCGTCGCTGGCGCCCTCGCCCACGGTCAGCGTCGGCGCGCTGACCTGGACGACCTGTGTATCGTCGTCGGTGACGTTCGCGGTCACGTCCGGGATGCTGGCGATCGCCGCCGACGTTAGCTTGATCGCCACGGTCTCGTTCACGAGATCCTGATCGGCGACGCCGTTGAGAATGACGGGCTGGTAGGCGTTCCAGTTCGCAGAGGTGAAGGTCAGGCTGGTGGTCGCAGCGCTGACCGTCACGGCACCGACGTCGCTGGACGCGATCGCCACGACAACGTTGTTGCCGGCAGCCGGCTGCGCGGTCAGGCGCACCTGGAACTGGGCGCTGCCGCCCTCGCTGAAACTGACCGAGGAGAGATCCGTGACCACGCCGAGGACGTCGTCGTCGATCACCGTGACCGCCACGCTCGCGCTCGCGGCCCCCGCCGCAGCCGTGATCGTCGCGGCGGCGTTCGCGGCATCGGCATCCTGCACGCCGGTCACGTTCACGTTCGAACCCGTGGCGTAGTTCGTCGCGTCGAGGACGACACTGGCGGGCGACACGGTCGCTCCGGCCGTGTTGTTCGACGTCAGCGTGATCGTCGTCGGCGCGGACGGAACGTACTTGAGTGACACCGTGAACGAGCCCGTCGTCCCCTCGGTGATGTTCAGCGTGTTCGCGCTCACCAGCACGACCTGCGTGTCGTCGTCGGTGACCGTCGCGGTGACGTTCTGGGTGGTGACCAGCGCGTTGGTCAGCGCGATCGTCACGGTCTCGTCGGCGAGGTCGAGGTCGCCGACGCCGGACACGGTGACGGTCTGGAAGGTGTTCCAGTTGGCGGTGGTGAACGGCAGGGTCGCGGGCGCGACGGTCGCCGCGCCGGTGTCGCTCGAGCCGACGGCGACGCTGAGGTTGGCCGAGGGCTGGGCGCTGAGCTTGACCTGGAACGTGGCCGTGCCGGCCTCGCCGAGCGAGACGGCGGAGGCGGTCGTGATGATGCCGAGGGTGTCGTCGTCGAGGACCGTCAAGGCGACGGTCTTCATCGGCAGGGCGCCGCTCGTGAGCGTCAGCGTGACGCTCTCGTTGGCGACGTCGGGGTCGTTGACGCCGGCGATGTTCGCGTCCTGGAAGACGTTCCAGTTGGCAGTCGTGAAGGTCAGCGAGCCGGTGACGGTGGCGGCGCCGGTGTCGCTCGACGCGATGCTCACGACCGTGGTGCCGGCCGGCTGCGCGGTGAGCCGCACGCTGACCTTGCCGGTGCCGGCCTCGCCGACCGTGAGGGAACCGACCGAGGTCTCGATGCCGAGGATGTCGTCGTCGGTGACGTTGACGGTGACGGTCGCGGGCGTCGCGCCGGCGGCGGTCAGGGACAGCGAGGTCGCGCCGTTGGCCGCGTCCGCGTCCTGCGTGCCGGTGACCGACACGGTCTGGGCGACGGCGTAGTTGGCGGGCGTGAAGGTCAGCGAGCCCGGCGATGCGGTCGCGACCGCGCCATCGGCGGAGGCGACCGACACGACCACGTTGCCCGCCGGCATGTACTGCAGCGACACGCCGAGCGTGTTGATGGTGCTGCCCTCGGTGACGGTCACCGCGGAAGCGGACGCGACCACGACCTGCGTGTCGTTGTCGGTGACGGTCGCGGTCACCAGGCGGTTCGGGAAGCCGGCGCTGGCCAGGGTCATCGTCACGGTCTCGTCGGCGAGATCGACGTCCTGCGCGCCGGTGATCGTCACGGTCTGGTAGACGTTCCAGTTCGCGGTCGTGAACATCAGCGTCGCCGGCGCGACGGTCGCCGCGCCGGTGTCGCCCGAGGTCACGGTGACGTTGGTGGTCGCGGCCGGCTGCGCCGCGAGCCGGACCTGGAACGTGCCGGTCGCGCCCTCGGTGAGGGTCACGGCGGTCACGTCGGTGACGATGCCGAGGATCTCGTCATCGACGACGGCGACCGCGATCGGCAGCGAGGTCAGGCCGGTGCTCGCGGCGGTGATCGTCACGCTCTCGTCGGCGGCGTCGGCGTCCTGCACGCCGGTGATGGTGACGTTCTGGTAGGTGTGCCAGTTGACGGTCGTGAACGTCAGCGTCGGCTGCGCGGTCAAGCGCACGCCGACGGTGCCGGTCGCGCCCTCGCCGATGCTGAGGCTGGGCACGCTGGCCTCGAGCCCGAGGTGATCGATGTCGGTGACGGTGACGGCCACGGTGCGCGTGGCGAGGCCGGCCGAGGTCAGCGACACGGTCGTCGATTCGTCGACCGCGTCGGCGTCGATGACGCCGCCGATGGTCACGAGCTGCGGCGTGGCGTAGTTCGCCGAAGTGAAGGTCAGGGTCGCGGGCGCCGCGGTCGCGACGGCGGGATCCGCCGAGGCGACGGTGACGGTGACGTCGGAGGTCGGCATGAACTGCAGCGACACGCCGACCGTGCCGGTGCTGCCCTCGCTCACGGTGAGCGTCGCGGCGCTGAGCACGGTACCCTGGGCGTCGTCGTCGTTGACCGTCGCGGTCACGACCTTGACCGGCAGCCCGCTGGCGGTGAGGGTGAGGGACAGCGACTCGTCATTGAGGTCCACGTCCTGGACGCCAGTGACCGTGACGGTCTGCGCGACGTTCCAGTTGCTGGTCGTGAAGCTCAGGGTCGCAGGCGACGGGGTGGCCGCGCCGAGATCCGAGGACACCACGCCGACCATCACGCCGGCGGGCGGCTGCGCGCCGAGCTGCACGGTGAACGTGGCGGTGCCGTTCTCGGCCAGCGTCACCGCGCTGACCGAGGTCTCGATCGTGAGGTGATCGTCGTCGGCCACGGCGACCGGGACGTTGGTCAAGAGCCCGGCGGCGACCGACTCGAGCCGCAAGGTCGTGCTGCCGGGCGCGGCGTCCGCATCGTCGGGCGCCATCAGCGTGAGCACCTGATCGCTCGAGTAGTTCGAGGCGGTGAACGTGAGCTGCGCCGTGCCGACGGTCGCGACCGCGGTGTCGAGGCTCGAGACCGCGACGACCACGTCGCTCGCCGGCTTGAACGCGAGGTGGACGTTGACGGTGGTGGTCCCGTTCTCGGTCATGCCGACCGTGCCGGGCGTGGCGACGATCAGCTGGGTGTCGTCGTCGTTGACCGCGACCGAGATCGTGCGCGTCGTCAGGCCGGTCGCGGTCAGCGTCACCGAGGTCGTCTCGTTGGCGGTGTCGGCGTCCTGGGGCGCGTCGACCGTCACGGTCTGCGCGACGTTCCAGTTGCTGGTCGTGAAGGTCAGCATCGTCGGCGTGGCAGCGGCGGCGCCGGGATCGACCGAGGCGACCGTCACCGTCGTGGTGGCGGTCGGCTGCTGGGTGAGCGCCACGCCGAACGTCATCGAGGCGCCCTCGGTCAGCGTGAGCGCGGTCGTGGTCGGCTGGATGCTGACCTGATCCTTGTCGACGACCTGGACCGGCACCGAGACGTTGGTGAGCGCGGCCGAGGTGAAGGTGACGTTGGCGGTGTCGGTGACGACGTTGGCGTCGGGCACGCCGCTCACGGTCACGGTCTGATCGACGTTCCAGTTGCCGGTCGTGAACGTCAGCGTGGCGGGCGTGACCGTCGCGACCGCGAGGTTGTCGGAGGCGACATCGACGGTGACGTCGGAGGTCGGCTGCGCGGTCAAGTGCACGGCGAGCGGCGCGCTCGCGCCCTCGGTGACGTCGAGGCTCGCGGGCGACACCCGGACCGCGAGGCCGTCGTCGTCATCGACGGTGACCGCGACCGTCACCGTCGGCGCGTCGTCGGACGACAGCGTGATCGTCACGTTCTCGTCGACGGTGTCGGCGTCCTGCTTCGCGGGCAGCATCACCGCGTGCGGCGTGTTCCAGTTGGCGGTGCTGAACAACAGCGCCGTCGTGGTCACGCCGAGCTTGGTGTCGTCGGACGTGGCGACGTTGACCAGCACGCCGGCCGCGGTCGGCGGCGCCGCCGAGAGCGTGACCGTGAACATGCCGGTCGTGCCCTCGGCGACGGTCAGCGCGGTCGTCGACGGGACGATCGCGAGGGGACCGGTGGTGGCGTCGGCGCTGGCGTCGACGCCCGCGTCGGCCTTGCCGCCGTCCTCACCGGTGAACGTGACGCCCTGGACGGAGCAGGCGCTCCCCAGCGTGATGATCGCGATGATCCCGAGAAACCTGCGCATCAAGACCTCATCATCGAATCGAAACCAGACGACCCACCAACGCCGGCGAGGACCAGACCCTGCCCCGCACGACGCACCCCGAGGGCACGACGCGGAACGAGCAGGCAATCGAGCAATCCCCCCACCGACAACCTCTCCACGGTATCACGGCGTACGTGGTCGCCGTCGCGAGAAGGCGCGGTGCGCGCGGCGCAAAACGTGCGCGGCTACCGACGGCGCTGAGCCTTGCGCTCCGCCGCCATCGCCGACTGCAGCAGCCGGTGCACCGCCTCGCACAGCGCCATCGCGCGGCGCCGATCGCCGCCCGCCGCCACGTGCATCGCGTGCAACACCGCGTCCGCCCGGGCGATGAACTCGTCGAGCGGCGTGAACTCGAGCCGCGACGCGGGCCGGCCGCCGTAGCTGGCGCCCGAGCAGCGCGCCGAGGTCCCGACTGCATGGCCGTTGCGACAGGCAGGGGGGCGCACCGGATAGATCGTGCAGTCGCCCTGGTGGTTGAACGCGCACATCACCCGCCTGCCCCACTGCGCCTGGTGCTCGGCGAGGTACTCGTCGTGCGACACGCGCCCGCCGAGCTCCGCCAGCCGGCGCGGCCCATCGCCGGCGGCCTTCTGCCACGCCGGAAACGCCGCGAGGAAGCGCGTGCGCACCGCCAGCTGCGCCGGATCCATCAGCCAGCGCGCGACGACCTGCGCCTCCGGCATCCACACCATGACCGGCTCCTCGCAGCAGCCGTTGCAGCCGCGCGAGCACACCACGGGCAGCCCCTGGCGCACACCCACGGCGGCGCGCTCGACGGTCCCGTCGTCGATCGTCTGGTTGAGCCGGGTGGCGATGGCGATCGTGTCGTCGACCGAGACCCGCGCCCGCCCGGCGAGCACCGTCTCGATCAACTGCGCGAGCCGCGCGTCCTCGGCGTCATCTGCCATGCGCCGAGTGTAGCGAGGCTAGTGGGCGTCGGGTGGGTGCACCCAGATCACCTGCAAGCCGCGCTGACGGGCCGTGTACTCGATCGCGGCGATGCGCGCCTGCGATCGGGCCTGCGAGGTCCGAGCGGTCGCGGGCCGCTGCGTCGTCGCGCCCGCCGCACACCCCGTGATTGCCACTGCCGCGATGATCCATCCGATCGAAGCGAGCCGCATGACATCCTCCCTGGTTCGTCTCGGACGATCCTACTCCTGACGCCGCGCGCGTGAAGAGGGTATTTCGAGCGCGCGAGGTGCCACGTCTACGCACCTCGTGCGCAACCGCGTGCGCGGAAGACGCGACGTGGATCGCGCCGACCCTGCAGAACTGCTCGACTCCCGTACGCCGGGCCGCGGCACATCGGCTGCAGTCTCCCGGGTCATGGACGACGACGTGCCGGATCTCCGCCGCAGCCCGTGGCGCGCTCACGGCATCATCCTCGAGGTGTTCGCGATCGCCTACGCGGTGCTCGCGGTCGGCGCCTGGCCGAAGGCCTCGCCGGCGCCGAGCGGCAGGCTCGAGCAGGGCCTGTCGGTGCTCGAGGGCATCGGCGAGGGCGTGGCGATGGGCGCCATCCTCATGGGCGGCGCCGCGCTCCTCTTCTACGCCGCGATCACGACGGCGATCCTCGGGATCGTGCCGCGCCGCATGCAGGATCCCTGGCTCGTGCACGTCACGCTGATCGGCGTGATCGCGATCGCCGCGCTGGTGGCGCAGTAGCGATCCCGATCAGCCGACCGTGACGGTCCAGCCGCGGGTGTCCGCGATGCGGCCCTGCTGGATGCCGGTCAGCTCGTCGAAGATGCGGAGCGCCATCGGGCCCGGCTTCTTGTCGTTGATGACCATGCGCTTCTCGCCGTGGCCGAGCTCGCCGACCGACGAGATCACCGCGGCGGTGCCGGTGCCGAACACCTCGTCGAGCTTGCCGCGCGCGTGGGCGTCCTCGATCTCGGCGACCGCGATCGGGCCCTCGACCACCTCTTTGCCCCAGTCGCGCAGGAGCGTGATGATCGAGCTGCGCGTGACACCGGCGAGGATGCTGCCCTCGAGCGCCGGCGTGCGGAACACGCCGTCGATCTCGACGAACAGGTTCATCGTGCCGACCTCCTCGAGGTACTTGTGCTCGGCGGCGTCGAGCCAGAGCACCTGGGCGAAGCCGTGCTTCTTGGCGCGATCCGCGGCGTAGAGGCTGGCGGCGTAGTTGGCGCCGGCCTTGACCGCGCCGAGGCCGCCGCGCGGCGCGCGCACGCACTCGTCCTCGATCCAGATGCTGACCGGGTTGAAGCCCTCGGCGTAGTACGCGCCGACCGGCGAGGCGATCACGAAGAAGATGAACTCGCGCGACGGCCGCACGCCGAGGAACGGCTCGGTGCCGATGATCGTCGGCCGCAGGTAGAGCGCGGTGTTCGGCGACGACGGCACCCACTCGTGCTCGAGCTTGACCAGCTCGGTCATCGCCTGCTGCACGATGTCCGCCGCGATCGTCGGCATGCACATGCGCTCGACGCCGTGGGCCAGGCGCGCCGCGTGGCGGTCGGGGCGGAACAGGCGGATCTTGCCGTCGACGCCGCGGATCGCCTTGAGGCCATCGAACAGGGTCTGGGCGTACTGCAGCACCGACGCCGCGGGGTCGAGCGAGAGCGGCCCGTACGGCTGGATCCGCGCGTCGTGCCAGCCACGCCCGGCGTGGAAGTCCATGAGGAACATGTGATCGGTGAAGTACTGGCCAAAGCCGAGCGCGGCGTCGGGGGTCCGCGGCTTGGAGGTGGCGGCGCGCTGAATCGGGATGTCGATCATGGGGGCGTCCTTGCTGACTACCTCGCATTTATGCACGGGCGACGGGGCCCGGGCCATACAGCCGGGTGACTCGCGACCAGATCAGGTGCGGCGACAGGCCGCGGCCCGCGCCCGGAGGCGGTCGCGCTGGCGAGCGTTGCCGGCGAGCTCGGCGGCGCGCTCGAACTCGGCCTGCGCCTCGTCGAGCCGGCCGAGCTGCTCGAGCAGATCGGCGCGCGCGCTCGGCAACAGGTGATAACGACTCAACGCTGGCGCGGCCTGCAGCGCGTCGAGCAGCGCGAGCCCGGCGGCCGGACCTTCGGCGCGCGAGATCGCGACCGCGCGGTTGAGGTCGATCACCGGCGAGGGTGCGCGCGCCGCGAGCTGACCGTACAAGGCGGCGATCCGGGCCCAGTCGGTGGCCGCGACCGAGGTTGCGCGCGCGTGGCACGCGGCGATCGCCGCCTGCAGGTGATAGGGGCCCGGGTCGTCGGTGAGCGCGTCGGCGCGGGCCAGCGCCGCCAGGCCGCGAGCGATCGCCGCGCGGTCCCAGCGCGATCGATCCTGGGCGGTGAGCAGCACTGGCTCGCCGGCGGCGTCGGTGCGCGCCGCCGCGCGCGAGGCCTGCAGCGCCATCAGCGCGACCAGCCCGTGGACCTCGGGCTCGGCGGGCGCGAGCGCGGCGAGCAGCGCGCCCAGCCGCACCGCCTCGTCGGTCAGCGCCGGCCGCAGCAGATCGTCGCCCGCCGTGGCGGCGTAGCCCTCGTTGAAGATCAGGTAGACGACCTCGAGCACCGAGGCGAGCCGCGGGCCGAGCTCGGCGCCCTGCGGCACCTCGAAGGCGACGCCGGCCGAACCCAGCGCGCGCTTGGCGCGGACGATCCGCTGCGCGATCGCCGGCTCGGTGGCGAGGAACGCGCGCGCGATCTCGTCGGTCGTCAGGCCGCCGATCAGCCGCAGGGTCAGCGCGACGCGCGCCTCCCGGGCGAGGATCGGATGACACGCGATGAACACCAGGCGCAGCACGTCGTCGCCGAGGTCGTCATCCATGCGCGCCTCGATGGCGGCCGCGGGCGAGGGCTCGTGGTCGCCCATCTCACGGCCAAGGGCCTCGCTCGCGCGCGCCGCGAGCTGCGCGCGCTTGAGCGCGTTCCAGCCGCGGTTCTTCGCGGTGGTCGTGAGCCACGCGCCGGGGTTGGCGGGGATGCCGTCGACCGGCCAGTGCTCGAGCGCCTGGACCAGCGCGTCCTGCGCGAGATCCGCGGCGCGCGCGAGGTCGCGCACGAGCCGGGTCAGGCCGCCGATCACGCGCGCGGCCTCGGCCTTCCAGATCGTCGCGATCACGTGCGCGGTCACCGCGGCCATCGCCGCGAGCATACGCGACGCGCGCCGAGGCGATCAGGTCGGCGGCGCGCCGGGCGGCTCGAACACCTGCAGGATCTCGCCGACGCCATCGCCGGCGATCTGCATGAACTCGGTCGCCATCTTGATCGCCTCGGCGCGCGAGTCGACCTGGATCAGCGCGAAGCCATCGATCAGCTCCTTGGTCTCCGCGAAGGGACCGTCGGTGACGCTGACCTCGCCGCCCTCGCAGCGCAGCTGGATGCCGCGCGAGGGCCGGACCAGGCCGCCGGTCATCACGACGACGCCGGCGTTGATGTTCTTCACGGTGAACGCGCCGAGCGCGGCCATCTGCTGCGGCGTGGGCGGGGGCGCATCGGGGCGCTGGGCATAGGTCATCAGGAATTTCACGGCGGGTCTCCAGAAGGTAGAAGGATCGAGAAGCGGGTGATTCAGCCGAGGAGGGCGCGGCGCGCGCGCGGATCGCGGACCAGGAGCCCGGCCCACGCCAGCGCGCCGACGTACACCGGGAACAGCACGTGGCTGAACAGCGGATCCTCGACGCGCAGGTGCACCATCACCGCGCCGCCGAGGTAGCCGGTCAGCGCGATCGCGCCGACCAGCGCGGTGCGCGGCACCAGGTAGAGCGCGACGCAGGCCAGGAGCACCACGCCGATCACCGGTGTCAGATGCGCGGGGATCCCGAGGTGCTGCATCGCGTCCGCGACCTGCGATACCCCGGCGAGCTTGCCAGCGGCGTCGAACAGCAGAAACGCGGCCGGCAGGCCGGTGAGCACGCGGCCGGTCCAGCGCGTGCGGGAGATCGGGCGGCGGGTATCGAAGGTCGTGTCCATCGTCGGGCTCCTGTCCGACCGTCAGCGGCCGGCATCGACGCGACAATCGAGCCCACCGCGGATCGACACGGGCCGCGATCTTTTTCTGATCGCGGCCCAAGCCATCGAGATCCTTGGCCCGGCCGATCCGCAGCCCGCGGTCCGCCGATCAGTGGCGGAGGAGGCGCGACCGGTGCGGCCCACTCGCGTGGCCCGCGGCGAACGAGGGGTTGAAGCCCTCGGCGCCATCGAACGGGAACGCCACGCTCGACGGCTCGGTGCGATCGCCCTGCTGCGACGCGCACCCGGGGCACGACCACTCCCACTCCGGGCGGGCGCGCAGCGCGTCGTAGTCGGCGGCGTCCGAGAGATCGACCAGCTGCATGTCGCCGACGACCGCATCCGCGGCGGTCGGCAGCTGGTCGGCGATCGCGGTCGGCAGCCCGGCCCAGCTCAGGCTGGTCTGGCCCGGCGGCACGCTGATCGTCCAGTAGTAGTACGTGGTCGACTCGTTGCTCGGATCGAAGCGCTGCCAGTTGGCGAACACGACCGCGGCGTCGTAGGAGCCGGTGCCGATCGGGATCCACTGCGCGATCTGGGCCGCGCCGTTGATCGTGACCTGGCCGAGCCACGGCAGGGTCGGCGCGGTCATCGCCACGCTGGTCGCGCTGGGCGCGAGCACGCGGTAGGTCTCCTGCGAGCCGGTCTGCAGCGTCTGCTGGTGGAGCTGCGCGTACGCGAGGACGTGATCGCTGCCAGTCGGCACCGTCATCATGAGCGCCGCCTCGCCAGCGGCGGGCTGCGCGTAGTAGTCCTGCTGCGCGCGCCGGAAGCCGTCGGTCCACTGCGCGAACGTCGAGAAATAGACGACGTCGACGGCGGCGCCCAGGCCGGTGATCGAGAGCGCGAAGTTGTCGCCGGAGGTCGCCGGCGTCCAGGCCGTGATCGCGGCGGTGGCGCCGTCGGTGTACGGCGCGCCGTGCAGCGATGCGTACCCGAGTCGCGCGAACTTGCCGTCGTAGGCCTCGAAGCTCATGTCGGCGGTCGCGTTGCCACAGGTGGTCGCGAACGTCATCGAGGTCGCCGCGCCATCGTTGACGCTCGCCGACGAGCACCGGTTGTACCCGTAGTAGTAGGCGGCGTTGGGCACCGTCGGGAACGTGACCGTCATCGTGCCGGTCGAGGTCCCGAGCGGCGCGAGGTAGTGATCGCCCAGCACGACGTGATCGCCGGGCTTCACCGCGAGCACGGTGACGAGCTGGTAGCCGCCGTTGACGGGGTACACCGCGGTCACCGAGGCGCCGGCCTTGACGCCGGTCAGCGTCAGGTCGCCGGAGGCGCTGGTCGTGCCCGAGGGCCCCGCGGTGCCATCGGGCTGGACCGTGAACACCGGGACGTCGGCGACCAGCGTGCCGCTCGGACCGCCGCCGACGCGGCTGTGGGTCGTGACCGTGATGTCGCCCGATGGCGTGGCGTCAGGCGTGGTGTTGCCGTCGAACGAGACCGCGTCGATCGAGCTCGCGTCCGGGAAGGACTGGCCGCCGCCGCAGGCTCCGACGCACAGCCCGGCCGCCAGGCCGACCGAAAGAAAGACGAATGACGCGAGTCCCCCGAATCGACGCATGCCGCGAGCGTATCACTTCGCGCGGAGCGTGAGGGAAGGACAGCGATCGCCCAGCTCGTAGGCCGGGACGCGGCATGCGGTCTCGACCAGCGCGTCGCCGAGCGCGGCGCGGGTCTCATCGAGGGTCGGGAACGCGTAGACCCGGGCCGAGTCGCGATATGCGTCGATCGTGGCGATCTCCGCCGCGGGCCATCCCGTCGCGCGCGCGAGCGCCGCGCGATCCGGCACGAGCGCCGCGAACGCCTCCCAGATCGCGGCGACGCGCACGTTGCGATCGTCGGGCGCGACCGCCATCGCGAGCCGCCACTTGAAGGCGTGGAAGCTGCCGATCGCGCCGGCGGCGAGCGCGTCGGCGACCGCGCCCAGCGCTTCGCGCACCGGCGGCGAGACGAACAGCCGCGTGACCAGCGCGCCGCCGGGCGCGAGCACGCGGCCGAGCTCGCGCGCGAACGCGCGGTAGCCGTCGGGGAACGCGAGGTTGGGCAGGCAGCCGTCGCCGAGCGCGACGTCGATCGCGGCCGCGCGCAGCGGCAGCGCGCGCCAGTCGGCGACCACCGCGCGGCGATCGGGCGTGGCCGTGAACAGCGCGCCGATCATCGCGGGCGCGCGATCGATCGCGGTCAGCGCGGTGCCCGCGGGCCACGCCAGGGTCGCGAGCTCCGGCGTCACGCCGAGCAGGAGCGCGCGCGGCGCGCGGCGGTGAGCCGCGGTCCAGGCGGCGAGCTCCGCGGTCGCGATCGCGACGTCGGCGGCGCACGGCCGCAGGGGCGGCCCGACGAGCGCCCACTGCCGGGCGTGCAGCGACCAGTGATCCATGCGAGTCGCGCATGGTAAACGATTTGCCCATGACCGTGACCCCGCGCTCGAGCGTTCCCGGGATCGCGTGGCCGGCGCTGCCCGACCCGCGCACCGCGATGCTGCTCGCGCTCGGCTGGCAGCTCGACCGCAGCCAGTGGTGGACCGAGGCCGACCTGCGCGCGCACCAGCGCGAGCAACTCGCGGTCCTGCTCGCCCACGCCGCGACCACGGTGCCGGCCTATCGCGGGCTCGATCCGCGCGCCTGGGATCGCGTGCCGATCCTCGAGCGCGAGGCGCTGATCGCCGCCGGCGACGCGATGCTGTCGAAGGGCTACCCCGCGGCCCACGGCCCGGTCGACGAGGTCACGACCTCGCGCACCAGCGGCACGCCGGTGCGCGTGCGCGCGAGCGGCATCGTCTCCACGTTCTGGCACGCGCTCACGCTGCGCGAGCACGTGTGGCACGTCCGCGATCTCGCCGCGCACCTCGCGGTGATCCGCCACGTCGACACGCCGGCGCCCGCGCCCGATGGCCTGCGCCTGCGCGGCTGGGGCGCGGCGACCGCGGCGCTCGCGCCGGACGCGCCGCTGTCGGTGCTGTCGGTGACGACCACGACCGACGAGCAGCTCGCGTGGCTCGCCCACGTCGCGCCCGACTACTTGCTGGTCTATCCCAGCGTGCTCGACGCGATCCTGCGCCGGATGGCGGCGACGGGCGCGAAGCTGCCGTCCGTGCGCGGCGTCCGCACGATCAGCGAGGTGCTCGCGCCCGCGACCCGCGCGCTGTGCACCGAGGTGCTCGGCGTGCCGATCGTCGACACCTACTCGGCGCAGGAGGTCGGCTACATCGCGCTGCAGTGCCCCGATCACCCGCACTACCACGTGCAGAGCGAGCGCCTGCTGGTCGAGATCCTCGACGAGCGCGGCGCGCCGTGCGCGGTCGGCGAGACCGGGCGCGTGGTGATCACCGATCTGCACAACTTCGCGACGCCGCTGTTGCGCTACGCGATCGGCGACTACGCCACCGTCGGCGCGCCCTGCCCGTGCGGCCGCGGGCTGCCGGTGCTCACGCGGATCATCGGGCGGCGCCGCAACATGCTGACGTATCCCGACGGTCGCACGGTCTGGCCGGTGTTCACCGTCGCGTGTCGCCAGGCCGCGCGCTACCGCGAGATCCAGCTGGTGCAGCCGACCCGCGAGTCCTTGCGCCTGCGGGTCGTGCCCGAGGGCGCGCTCGCGGCCGACGCGCCGGCCGCGCTGACCGCCGCGCTGCAGCGCGTGTTCGATCACCCGTTCGCGGTCGAGATCGAGATCGTCGACGCGCTCGCGCGCAGCCCGGTCGGCAAGCTCGAGGAGTTCGTGTCGCTCGTCTGACTGGCGCACCACTCGACCGCTCGGCGGGCGACGGGTGCGACAACCTTTCCGCCGCGGGTCTGTCACAGCGTGAGACCAGCCGCTCAATACGATGAGCGGCAACTGGGCCGCTCTGAAAGGACCCGTGTCATGAAGAAGCTCACCGAGAAGAAGCCGATCAGCCTGCAGACCGAGACCGTCCGCGTCCTCCGCGATGGCCAGATCGAGCTGGTGGTCGGCGGCCGCGGCAGCGCCACCGTCGGCGGCTCGTGTCGCGACAACACGACCTGCTGCAAGTGACCGTCAGGTAGTCCAGGGGTGCTGCTGCAGCAGCGCCCGCGCTTTTTGCCGCAACCCCTCGGGCAGCGCCCGCTCGAACGCCGCATCGAGCGCGATCGTCAGCTGCGAGGCGGTCGCGAAGCGATCGTCCGGCTGCTTGGCCAGCCCGATCGCGAGCACCGCATCGACATCCTCGGGCACCGGCGCGAGCCGGCTCGGGCGATGAGGCATGTGGTGCACGACCTCGAACAGGGTCGCCGCGGCGTCCTTGCCCGCGAACGGCGCGCGCCCGGTGATCGCGCGGTAGACCAGCGCCGCGAGCGCATAGAGATCGGTCCGGCGGTCGACCTCGCCGCCGCGCGCCTGCTCGGGCGCCATGTACGCCGGCGTGCCGACGACCAGGCCCTGGGTCGAGTCGTCGTGGACCGCGAGCTTGGCGACGCCGAAGTCGAGGACCTTCCAGGTCGTGCCCTCGAGGAACACGTTCTGGGGCTTGAGATCGCGGTGGACCACGCCGGCCGCGGCCGCCGCGGAGATGCCCGCGCCGACCTGGCGGGTGAGATCGATGACCTCGGCGGGCGTGAGCGTCCCGCGGCGGCGCAGCAGCTCGGCGAGATCGCTGCCCCGCAGCCGCTCCATCGCGAGGTACGGGATCGGCGCCTCGCCGACCTCGAGCACGCGCACGACGTGCGGTGACTCGATCGCCGCGGCGGTGTGGAGCTCGCGCAGGAACCGCCGGACCAGCGAGGCCTCGCCGATCGCGTTGCGGGTCAACACCTTCACCGCCGCGGGCGCACCGCTGGTGATGTGAGTCGCCTCGTAGACCTCACCCATGCCGCCGCGGCCCAGCAGCGCGCCGAGCCGGTACGCGCCGAGCACCTGCTCGCTGAACCGGCCCGGCCCCGAAGCGTCGAGCGCCCGCGCCAGATCGGCCCGCGCCTCGTCGAGCAGCGCCTCGCGCGCCGCGATCGTGCGGACCGCGCGCTCGAGCGCCGCGATCGCGTTGGTGGTCGTGCGACGCGAGCGCCGCGACAGGAGCAGCGCCGCCAGCAGCACGACCTGGAGCTGCAGCTGGAGCACCAGCCCCTCGAGCGGGGTGAGGTGATCGAACGCGAGCACGCCCGGATCGGCCATCGCGCCGCTGATCACCAGGCCGGCGAGCGCCGCCTCGACCAGCGCCGACGTGGCCCACACCGCGATCGCGACGCGCCGGCTCTCGCCGAGGCCCGTGAAGTAGATCCCGACGACGGTGATCACCGAGACCCCCGACGACGGCCCGTAGTACGGGATCGCCATCGTCGCGGCGAGCGTCGACAGGTACCAGGCCAGGTCGATCGCCGGCCCGCGGAAGGTCTCCGGATCGCGCGCGCGGTGGTTGAGGTAGCCGAGCGCGGCCATCGCGATCACCGCACCCGCGATCATGAGGATCGTGGGCACGAGGCGCCCGGGCAAGAGCGGGATCGCGATCGTCGCCGAGACCGCGAGGCTGAGCCCGAAGGCGCTGAAGTGACGCGTGCGCTCGGCCTCGTCGTGGAGCAGCGCGTGCGCCGGCGTGGTCAGCGAGATCGGCTGCGAGGCGCGGGGCGCGGGCGCGACGACCGAGGCGCGCTCGGTCGGCAGCTCGGTCATCGGCAGCGGCGCGGGCGGTGGCGTGCTCGCTGGCGGACGGCCCAGCCTGACCGTGGGCCCGGTCGCGCGGCGCACCGCGTGTTCGGTCGAGTCGTCGTCGCTCATCGCCCGCGACGATGGTACGGGCGCGGGCGGCCGGAGCAAAGCGCGGCCGCGCGCTTCGCTCGTCTCAGTCCGGGCAGTCCTGCTTGAACGGCAGCTTCTGGTTGATCACCAGCTGCCCGCTGTCGTTGCGCCCCTCGATCACGATCGTCGCGTCCGAACACTCGCCCCAGTCGCCCTCCTGGAAGTTGACCTGGAAGTTGACCCAGGTGCCCTCGTCGATCGGGATGACCTCCGACTCGCGCGGCGGCGTCGACGTGGGCTGGCCATTGTCGTCCAGGCGCTCGATGCGGCCGACCACGGTGAGGTCACCGACCTTGGCCCGCTTGGCCCTGGGCGCGACCAGGCACGCGACCGCGGCCTCGGCGCCGTAGCGGCCGCGGCGCTTGCTGGTGATCGGGACCTGCGCGCCGTCCTGCGCCGTCGCGGTGCACGTGATCTTCGCCGCGACCGGCCTGGGCTTGGGGCACTTCTGCACGACCTTGAGCGTCTTCGCGTACGCGCTGTCGCCCTCGGCGGTGAAGACGTGCACGTTGATGTCGAAGTCCTCGCACGCCGCGAAGTACGGGCCCTCGTTCATGGTCGGCTCGTTCGGCTTGACCTCCCACTCCGCGTCGAGCACGCCGCTGGCGTCGCGCTCGAACGTGCCGCTCTTCGCGCCGGCGTCGGTGGGCGTCTTCGCGCCGCCGATGTGGCGGAGGAAGGTCAGCTCGACGGACCACTGGTTCTCCCACCCCGGCGGCGCGTTGGTCACCCGCAGCGCGCAGCCGATCGGATCGGTGATCTTCGGCTTCTTCGGGCTCGGCACCACGTCCTTCACCTCGCCATCCACGAACGTGCCGCACAGGAACTCGAATTTCGGGTTGCCGGCGCGCGCCGCGCGCGGCGCCGCGGCGAGGCCACCGATCGCGACAAGGACCAGGATCGAGATGCGAACGTGCTGGCGCATGAGACTCCTTTGACCGCGTTGCGACGCGGACGCCGGGCGAAATTGCAAGCAGCGGGCCCACCACGGCCCGGCCGCTTGGCCGAGCGATCTCGAGCATCTGCGGCAGTCTTTCACGCGGTGGTCCGGGCTGGCGTCGCAACCGAGACGGCGGTGAGCGAGACGCGTCTCGCTCGCTGTCGCGCGATCGCGCGCGGCGGTCCGCCGCGATACGCTCGGTGTGCGACGACCGCGTTTCCCACCGAGGCACTCCATGGACCGATCTGCCCTCCTCCCTCGCGCCGCTGCGCTCGGGTTCGCCCTCCTGCTCGGCTGCGGCGGCGCCGCGAAGCCCGCCGCGCGCGCCGGCACCGGGGACGGCAGCTGCGCCGACGCCGCCGCGGCGATCGACGCGCGCACCCACGGCGGCTCGCTGATCGCGCTGACCGACGCGCTCGCGCCGCTCGCGCCGTTCTACGCCACGCTCGAGGGCGAGATCGTGAACGCGTGCAGCGAGGGCTCCTGGTCCGCCGACGTGCGGGCGTGCATGGTCGCCGCGACCAGCGACGCCGAGCTGCGGACCTGCGAGGACAAGCTCTCGCTCGCGCAGCGTCGCACGCTCGCCGCGCGCGTCGCGCGCGTCATCGATCAGCGCACCGCCACCGACCTGCGCGACGAGATGTGCGCGTGCACCAACGCCGACTGCGCGACGGCGGTGTCGGCCAAGGTCGAGCGCTTCGGCAAGGCCAGCGAGGCGCGCTACCCGAAGCCGACGGACGCCCCCGCAGGGCTGAACCAGGCGATGGGCGTGCTCGCGGCGTGCGAGCAGCGCTTCGGCGGCGGCGACGAGGTGTGGGGCGCGGTCGAGGGCGACAGCCTCACCGGCGTCGCCGAGTGCGACCGCTTCCTCGATCTGCAGGATCGGTACTTCGCGTGCGACAAGGTCCCGCAGCAGGCCAAGGACGCGATGAAGCAGGCGATGGATCAGCAGAAGCAGGCGTGGGCGATGCTCCGCGATCCCAACGTTCCCGAGGAGGCCAAGCGCGCCGCGGCCGACGGCTGCAAGCAGGGCGGCGACGCGCTCCGGCAGTCGGCGGCGGCGATGGGCTGCTCGCTGTAGCGCAGATTTCCGCGCCGTGCCGCCCCATGACGCCGGAGCGCGCAACCGCCATGCGCTACGGTCGAGAGGCCGCGCATGATGGCGCGGTCGCGAGCGCGGGTTCGCGCCTGCCACCGCGCCCCGTGCCCAGGATCTCGCCCATGTTCACGCCCCGCCGCTCGTTGATCGCCGCCCTCCTGATGATCGTTCCCGCGTGTGGCGCGACCGCGAAGCCCGCGCCGCCCCGCCCCGCCACCTGTGAGGCGGTCGCCGCCGCGGTCGCCGTGCAGCTGCACGACGATGCGTTCGCCGCGCTGACGAAGCCCGCCGCCGCGCCCGACGCGTTCGCACGGTCGCTCGCCGCGCAGGTCGGCGCCTCGTGCGCGACCGACGCATGGCCGCTCGCGACCCGGCAGTGTCTGGTCGATGCGACCGACGACGCGGGCATCACGGGCTGCGCCGTCACCGCCGACCAGCGCGCTCATCTCGCCGCGGCGATCGAGCCGCTCGCCGATCAACACGCCATCGAGGCGCTGCGCGATCAGGTATGCGCGTGCACGACCCGCGCCTGCGCGGATGAGGCCATCGGCGCTGCGGACCGACTGAGCCAGCATCTCGGCGGGAAGTACCCGCGCCCGGTCGACGTCCCTGCGCCGATCTGGGACGCGCTGAACGCCACGGCCACCTGCACGAACCGCATCGAAGGCGACGGCGGCTCGACGGCGGACACCTCGTCGAATGCGGACGACGGGACGACCGACTGGGCGGCCCTCCGCTCCGGTGGCTCGGTCGGGGTGCGCGCGTGCGATCGCTTCCTCGTCCTGCAGGATCGGTACTTCGCGTGCGACAAGGTCCCGCAGCAGGCCAAGGACGCGATGAAGCAGTCGATGGATCAGCAGGAGCAAGCGTGGTCGATGCTCAAGGACCCCGGCATCCCCGAAGAGGCGAAGCGGGCCGCCGGCGACGGATGTCGTGCCGGCGCCGATGCGCTGATCCAGTCGGCCGCCGTGATGGGCTGCTCGCTCCTCTGATCGAGACCACCCGACATCCGAGATCTCGTCCATGCAGACGTTCGCGCCCCGCCGCTGCTCGATGATCGCGGCCCCCCTGCTGGCGATCGCCGCCTGTGGCGCGACCGCGAAGCCCGCGCCGCCGCGCCCCTCCACCTGCGATGCGGTCGCGGCTGCGGTAGCCGTGCAGCTGCACGACGAGGCGTTCGCCGCGCTGGCGAAGCCCGCTGCCGCGCCCGATGCGTTCGCGCGGTCGCTCGCCTCGCTGGTCGGCACCGCGTGCACCGCCGATGCGTGGCCACTCGCAACCCGCCAGTGCCTCGTCGACGCGGCGGACGACGCCGCGATCGCCGCCTGCCCGCTCACCGCCGAGCAGCGCACACGGCTCGGCACGGCGATCACGCCGCTCGCGGATCAGCACGCGGCCGAGACGCTTCGCGACCGGGTGTGCGCGTGCACGAGCCGCGACTGTGTGCAGGCGGCCTTTCGCGACGTGGAGCCGTGGGGCAAGCACCTCGACGCGACGTACAAGGGCCCGGACGAGGTCCCGGCGGCCCTCAGGACCGCGATGACGGAGCTCGCACACTGCGCGGACCGCCGGTCGCACGACCGCCGCGCGACCGCGCCGCGCCCGCGCCACCACCCGGACGACGGGACGACCGACTGGGCGGCGCTGCTCCCTGGCGGCACGCTCGGTGTGCGCGCATGCGATCGCTTCCTCGTGCTGCAGGAACGATACATCGCGTGCGACAAGGTCCCGCCGCAGGCCAGGAGCGTCATGCGGCAGTCCATCGAACAGCAGCGCCAGGAGTGGTCGATGCTCGAGCGCCCGGACGTCTCGGCCGAGGAGCTCGCAGCGGCCGGCGACAGCTGCATCGCGGGCACCGACGCGCTCCTCGAGTCGGCCGAAGCGATGGGTTGCCCGCTGGAGTGATCGCGGCGGCGTGATCGCCGCCGCGGCGCTGCCCGAGGTTGCCGCTTCGGGCCGAACCGCGTGCTCGACGATCGCGGCGGCCCATCCTACGGTCGAGCGATGCTCGATCGCGCACGCTCACCTCGTCGAAACTGGCGCATCGCCGCGGGCGCGCTCACCGCGCTGTCGCTCGCCGCGCCGGCGCACGCCGAGGACACCGCCTGGCTGACCGGCCAGACCTCGCCGCTCGGCCCGGCGATCGGTCCGGACCGCGCGGTCGCGCGCGCCGAGGTCGACTGGTCCGGCGCCTACGGCACCGCGACTGCCGGCGCGCGCGCCGAGGTCCGGCTGTGGCGCGGCCTGTCCGTGTTCGCGGGCGCCAGCGGCGCGTTCGCGGGCACCGATGCACCGACCCGACCGCGCGCGGGCGCCGCGTACCAGCTCACCGATCCGCGCCGGGATCCCGTCGGCGTGCGCCTGCAGCTCGAGTACAAGCCCGAGGGCCTCGTCGAGCCCGAGGGCGAGGTCGAGGCCACCATCGCGCTGTCGCGGCGCCTCGGCCGGGGCGCGGTCGCCATGACCGCGGTCTACGGCCAGGATCCCGAGGCCGTCGAGCGCGACGCCGAGCTCGCGCTCGAGGCCCGCGCGCCGATCACCGCGCGCGCGACCCTGGGCTTCGCCGCGCGCGCCCGCCGCTCGCTCGGCACGCCCCGCAACGACGAGCCGCGCGCGGACGCCTTCGCCGCGCCGTTCGCGGCGATCGCGGTCGGCCGCTACCAGCTCGCCGCCGCGTGCGGCGTCGCCGCGATCGATCGCGCCGCCGGCGGCGCCGACGTCGGCATGCTGACGAGCGTCGTGCTCGCGGTCGACTGGTAGCGCCGACCGCGGCGCGGCGCGCCGACCGCGCCGCGCTACTGGACGATCAGCTCGAGCTTGCCGATCGCGACGTCCTTGGCCTCGACCACCGTGTTGCCGGCGCGGTCGCGCAGGCCGCCCGTCGGCAGCACGAAGCCTGGGGCCGCGCCGTCGAACATCACGCCGGGACGCGAGCCATCCGTGAGCGTGAGCGTGACCTTGTAGAGCAGCGTGCCCGGCGCCAGCGTCGTATCGGTCGTGACCGCGCCGGTGCCGGTGGCCTTCTGGCTCTGCGCCGCGACGAGGTTGTTGGCGAGCGGGCCCGTGGTCGGCACCAGCGCGCGCGCGGCGGCAGGCTCACCGGGAGCGAGCGCGGTGCCCGGCGTGAACTCGCTCACCGTGAGCGGCGCGGCGAGCGGCAGATCGAAGCCCGTCGCGTAGCCGGTCTGCGCGGCCTCGCCGACGACGAAGTCGAGCGTGACCGTGGGGCCGAGCGTCGACGCCGGGTCCTTGATCAGCCGCAGCTTTCCGCCGCTCGGATCGGTGTAGACCAGGGTCGCGCGGCTGGTGCCAACCGGCCCCGGCCCCACCTCTTCGCCCTTGATGTTGTCGCCGCAACCGGCCAGCGCGCCGAGGAGCGCGAGGGCCGAGATCGAAAGTGCGCGGTTCACGGGTGACCTCCGAAGTTCGCGAGCAGGGCATCGAAGTCAGCACCGTCGATCGCCTGCACCGGCGGATCGCTGCCTGCACCCGAGATGTCCATGATCCAGGAGTAGAGCGGCTTGGTCGTCGTCGCCGGCGTCACGCCGAGGCGGCTCGACATCGCCGCGAGATCGATCCAGTCGAGCTTCACGTTGCGGTCGTAGTCGCCGTTGCCGGCGGCGCCGTGGCTCGCGTCCGCGCTGGGATAGATCTCCCAGAGCCCGCGGCCGTAGGTCGCGACGCGGATGAACTCCTGGTTCTTGGCGACGTACATGTCGCGCACCGGGACCATCGGGAAGCCATCGCCCATCCGGTTCCAGGTCACCGCGTCATCGGTCGTGATGTACACGCCGAGGTCGGTGCCGGCGTAGATCGTCATCGGCGTGATCGGATCGTACTTCACGACGTAGACCGGAACGTTGGGCAGGCGGTGCGCGGGGTCGGCGCCGACGATCGAGGTCCAGGTCTGGCCGCCGTCCTTGGTGCGCCAGAGGCGGCCCTTGTCGTCGGGCGGCGGCGTGCGATCGGGGTCGTTCATCGTGTCGACGAACGCGCCGATGAACTCCTGGCCCGCCTGCGAGCCCGGCCTGAAGTCGATCGACGACGCGCCGGTCAGGCGAACGTCGTCACCGAGCGGATGCACCGGCTGCGCGACGGTCCAGTCGACCTTCGTGTTGCCCTGGGTGGTCACGTAGAACGGCTCGGCCGAGACCGCACCGACCGCGCCGTAGAGGCCTGGGATCGTGCGCGACGCGGTCACGTTCTTGATGCCCGCGCCGATCGGGGAGCTGGTGAGGTCCTGCGAGATCGACTTCCAGGTGAAGCCGCCCGCGCCGTCATCGATCGCGACGAAGACCTGCTCGTCGGAGTGCGTCAGCACGCTCGGGCCGGTGGTGTCGGTCTCGACGTTCGCGTAGTGCACCAGGAACGGCTCCTGGTCGTCGCCGAACTTCTTCGCGCGGGCCTCGGCGCGCGCGGCGATCTCCTCGGGCTCGAGACCGACCGGCGATGGCGTGCCGTGCCAGTGCGCCTCCTCCTCGGTCTGGGCCATCGGCGTCTCGACCGAGCAGTCGGTGAGCGCCGGCTTGCACCAGGCCCACGCGAACTGGACGCTGGCCCAGTACACGGTGCCCGCGGTCGAGGCGTGGACGGTCGCGCCGATGCCATCTCCGCCGATCGCCTGGTTGAACTCCGACGGGTGCTGCGGATCAGCGCGGAAGCGAGTGCCGTTGTCCTGGAGGCCACCGAAAAGGACGAACGGGTTCGCGGTGGCGGGATCGCCCGAGGCGACCGAGTAGAACAGGTGGGTCGCGAGGCCGCGATTGTGGTGGCTCCAGACCACCGACTCGGCGGAGGTGGCCGGGTCGAACAGGTTGGAGCTCGAGAACACGCCGCCATCGGTGCCCGCGAACGTGCGGACCGCGCCGTTGATGACTACCGAGGTCGCGGTGTGCCAGTCGGCGTGGACATACGGTAGCCGGCCGTTGGCGGTCTCACCGTAGCCCGGTCCGGGCAGCCAGTGCGACACGTTCTCCCAGACCGGCGCGTCCGCGGTGCCGTTGAGCGTGCGCATGCCGCACAGGTTGCCGCCGACCAGCACGTGATCTGCGTCGGTGGGATCGACGACGATCGCCTGGTTGTACCAGGTCTGGCCGTGGCCGACGTCGATGCTGAGGCAGGTGTCGTCGCCGTTCTGATCGACGAGCGTCGGGTTGGCGAGCGCGCCGGTCGCGTCGACCCACGTCTTGCCGCCGTCCTTCGACCGCCAGAAGCCCTTGGTCGCCTCACCGTAGACCCCACCGATGTATGCGTAGATCACGGTGTGGGCCGGATCATCGGTCGGCCCTGACGCGAGCTGGCTGCGGCCGATGCCCGTCGTGTCGGGGGTCGTCACTGCCTGCCAGGTCTCGCCGTCGTCGCTGCGCCAGATCGCGAGGTTGTTGCCCAGCGGGCAGAAGCCCGGATCGCGATCGCTGCCGAATACGCCAGGCGGCGGCTGACCGACGTCGCACGCGGTGATGCCACCGGCGACCCAGCCACCGCCGCCGATCGGAACGATGCTCCACAGGCTCTCGGTGACGAACAGATCGTTGGCGTTGGGCAGGTCGACAAGTGCGAAGGTCGCTCCGCCGTCGGTCGACTTGAAGAGTCCGGCATTGGTCGCGGCGTAGACGTTCTTGCCATCGACGCCGATCTGCCGGACCGAGTTGACCTTGGCGGGGATGTCGCCCGGGTACTTGCCGTCGAGCACGACCGGCGCGCCCCAGCTACTACCGCCGTCGGTCGACTTGAAGATCGTGTTGCCCGAAGCGTCGATGAAATCGCCGCTACCCAGGTAGAGCGTGTTCGGCCGCGCCGGATCGATCGCGAGCGCACCAGCCGCGAGGTTTGGCAGCGTGTCGCCGATCGGCGACCACGTCGGGCCATCGGCCGCGAGGAAGTTGAAGGTCTTCCAGACGCCGCCGCCGGAGACCGCCACATAGACGATGTTGCCGTCGCGCGGATCGACGACGATGCTGTTCGGGCGGCCGGAGTCGACGCCGGGGATCTCGAAGTAGTTGAACTCCTTCGGCGCGTTGGTCGGCCCGAGGCTGACCCACTCGGTCGCCGCGACCGACGCCGCCTTGCCGATGTGGCCCTTGGCCTTGTCGATCATGCGCTGGCGGATCTTCGCGGCCTCGACGGTCGCGACCCGGTTCTTGACCACGAGCTCGGCCGGCCCCGCGCGGTGCACGCCCGGCGAACGCGAGCGGCCGTCCTTCTCGGCTCGGGGCTTGCGGTGCTCCCGCTCTTCGCGCTCCTCACGCTCGTCACGGTCTGGTTCCTTCGCCGCGATCGTGCTCGACGACGGCGCGCCCGCTGTCGGTTTGTCCGACGCGCGCGAACCTGGTCTCAGAGCGCTCACCGCGACGGTGAGCGAGGCCGCGCCCAGGAGCGCAGCGCCGATGAAGATGGGTCGCATCGGCGCAGTATGTCCTAGCCGCGGTCGCGCTCGACGCAGCGATCCGTCCGATTCCACGACCTCGCGACCTTGACCGTTCGTTGCCGTCGTACGCCACCCGACCCACGACCGATGGCAACGGTCGGACCTGACCACGACAGCGCCGCGGCAGCCTTGACGCTCCACCGCCTGCAGCCCCGCCCGCCGCTCGTCGAGAAACGCGGCCTTGGCGCAGCCCTCCGATGGCACGACCAGTGCAGCCACATCTGTCGGTGGCCCCGCCCTCGACCAACGACCTGGGGCGCGCGGTCGAGATCAGCGAGGACCTCAAGCGCCTCGGCATCGACGCCTTCCTGATGCGCCTCGAGGCGACGAACGCGATCATCCGCACCCGCTCGCGCGGCGTGAACGTGCCCGGGTTCGAGGCGGTCGCCGAGCAGATGGGGCACCTGAGCCGCGATCTCAGCGCCTGCGTCGCGCAGCTGCGCGTGCGCATCGTGCCGTGGATCCGCGCGGTCTCGGCGGGCCTCAGCCTCGAGCGCGAGCTCGGGACCCTGGCGCTCGCGGCGGCCGCCGCGCCGCACGCGCAGGCGATGATCACCGCGGTGATGCGGCCGCTCGAGGCCGAGCGCCTGTCGCGCGACGACGCGGAGCGCGCCCGCCGCGAGTTGGCGGCCTCCCTCGACGACGCACGCGACCTCGCGGCCACCGGCTGCGTGGTCGCGCGGACCGCCAAGCTCGAGGCCACCTATGGTGGCGCGCTGGCCGACGCGCTCGCCGAGACCGCGGCCGCGTTCACGACGCTCGCCGACGCCGTCGACGAGGCCGTCCGATCGATCGCCCGTCGCCTGGGAAGGACCCGATGAAGACCGCCACCGAGCTCTGGAGTGATGGGACGCGCCGGTGGCTGGTGGTCGCGCGCGACCCCGAGCGCACCGATCACCTGATCGACACCAACGAGTACGCGATGGCCACGGCGACCGAGGTGCTGATCACCGACCCCGGTGGCTTCGAGATCTTCCCGGCGGTGTTCGCGGCGATGACCACCGCGGTCGACGCGCAGCGCATCGCCCACATCTTCGCGTCGCACCAGGATCCGGACGTCATCTCGTCGCTCGCGCTGTGGTTGCGGTTCAACCCGCGCATCACGTGCCACCTCAGCTGGCTGTGGGAGAGCTTCGTGCCGCACTTCGGCGGCGACGCGACCACGTTCCGCGCGCTGCCCGACGAGGGCGCCGCGATCGTCGTCGGCGGCACCCCGCTGGTCGCGGTCCCCGCGCACTACCTCCACTCGTCGGGCAACTTCCACCTCTATGATCCCGCGGCCAGGCTCCTGTTCTCGGGCGACGTCGGCGCGGCGCTCCTGCCCGAGGGCGCCGGCCTGTTCGTCGACGACTTCGATCGCCACATCCGCCACGCCGAGGGCTTCCACCGCCGGTGGATGGGCTCGAACGAGGCCCGGCGCGACTGGTGCGAGCGCGCCGCAGCGATGCCGATCGACCTGCTCTGCCCGCAGCACGGCGCGATCTATCGCGGCCAGGACGTCGGGCGCTTCATCAACTGGTTCGGCGAGCTCGACGTCGGGCTCGGTCACCTGCGCCGCGCCGCGCGCGCCGCCTGACGCGCCGCCGCACGTCATCCGTCGCACCAAAGTCGCGCCAGCGACAAGACCGCGCCACGATCGCACGGTCCGGTCGGCGTGTAGGACGTCAGCGCTTGTGAGCCGCGGCGGTGCGCGAACACGCAGAGGCAAAACTCCGCACATCGAGGCACCGTCGCGCCCAACTGGCGCGGGGTGATCCCGATGAATGTCCGGAAAACGGACGAATGAACTGTGGCCCGGCTCGCACTCCACGAGCTAGCCGATCGCGCTGACAGCCTGTCTGTCAGCGCCAGTGGCTCGCGCGGGCGGATCCGCACGCAGGTAACCGCGCCGCGCGCCTCGGTTGATGCACTGCGCCCGCGACGGCCGTGCGCAGCGCGCGGTTCTGGCGCACGCACCCTGAGGCCCGCACATCGCAGCGCATCGCCGTGGATCGCCCACCCTGTGGCGCGGATCATGAATTTGCGGGTGGCTCATGCGAATCACCCGATACCCCGCTCGCGACTCCTGGCTCCTCCTCGGATCGCTGACCGCGATCACCACGTTCGCAGGCTGCGTTCCGGAACCCACCGAGGGCTCCAAGAACGACACCGACGACATCGCCGCGGCGCTCGCGGCGATGCCGGAGGCGCAGGTGCTCCAGGCCACGCCCGACGGCGTGCCGGTGTTCATCGTCGGTGAGATGGGCAAGACCGGCGGGATGCAGGATGACGACGCGGTGGCCGCCGAGGGCGCGCTCCGCCCGGCGCTGCCGCCGGTGCTGGCCGCGTTCCGGCTCAAGAACGACGACCTCACGTTCCGCAAGATGAGCGTGGACGAGCAGGGCGAGCGCCACTTTCGTTACGCGCAGAAGCACGCCGGCCTCGACGTGATCGGCGCCGACCTCGTCGTCCACGTCGACGTCAAGGGCGCGATCAGCGCGGTCAACGGCACGGCCCGCGGCGACATCTCGCCGCTGCTCGGCGCCAACCCGATCTCCGAGGCCCAGGCTCGCAGCTCGATCCTCGGCGACAACCGCCTGACCGGCCTCGCGACCGGCGCGATGCGCACGGTCTACATCGAGACCGACGACGGCAAGATGCACAAGGCGTTCGAGGCGATCGTCGCCGGCGCCCGCGACGGCGGCCCGGTCCGCGACAAGGTCTACGTCGACCTCGACACCGGCGCGATCGTCGCCGACTACCCGCAGATCTTCCACGCCGAGAGCCGCAAGGTCTACAGCTCGAACAACGGCACCACCACGCCGGGTACGCTCAAGCGCACCGAGGGCCAGGCGGCGACCTCGGACGTCGACGTCAACGCGGCCTACGACAACACCGGCAACGCGTACGAGGCCTACAAGGCGTTCTTCGGGCGCGACAGCTACGACGGCGCCGGCGCGGCGCTGATCTCGTCGGTCCACTACAGCAGCAACTACTGCAACGCGTACTGGGACGGCACGCAGATGGTCTACGGCGACGGCAGCGCGTCGCAGGGCTGCAGCCCGCTGGCGCGCTCCAACGACGTGACCGCGCACGAGCTCACCCACGCGGTGACCGAGCGCGAGTCGCAGCTCAACTACTCGGGTGAGTCGGGCGGCATGAACGAGGCGATGTCGGACATCTTCGCCTCGTTCGTCGAGGCGTGGACCGACGGCGGCAAGACCGGCACCCTCGCGGTGTCGGCCAACACTTGGCTCGTCGGCGAGAAGGTGATCGCGCCGGCGCTGCGCTACATGTGCGACCCGGCCAAGGACGGCGCGTCGGCCGACTACTACTCGTCGTCGGTCGGTAACCTCGACGTCCACTACAGCTCGGGCCTCGGCAACCTCGCCTTCTGCCTGCTGTCGCAGGGCGGCACGCACCCGCGCGGCAAGAGCACGCTCAACGTGACCGGCATCGGCCTCGAGAAGGCGATCCGCATCATGTACAAGGCGCAGACCGACTACATCACCTCGACCTCGAAGTACGCCGCGATCCGCACCGCGATGGAGCAGGCGACGACGGCGCTCGGCTACGACCAGGCGACCAAGGACTCGGTCAGCTGCGCGTGGGCGGCGATCGGCGTCGGCTCGGCCCCGACCAGCTGCGGCGCGGGCGGCGGCGGTGGCGGCGGCGGCGGTGGTGGCACCTCGGACGGCACGCTCACCAACAACGTCCCGGTGAGCAGCCTCGCGGCGGCGACCGGCACCCAGACCTTCTACCAGCTGGTGGTCCCGTCGGGTCAGGCCTCGCTGAGCTTCACCACCGCCGGTGGCAGCGGTGACGTGGACATGTACGTCCAGGTTGGCTCGAAGCCGTCGACCTCGACCTACCTCTGCAAGTCCGAGGGCAGCGCGACCGCCGAGACCTGCACGATCAGCAACCCGGCGGCGGGCACGTACTTCGTGCTGCTCAACGCCTACGCCGCGTACTCGGGCGTCACGCTGACCGGCAAGTACACGGCGCCCACCACGGGCGGTGACCCGTACCTGACCAACGGCGTCGCGGTCACCAGCATCTCGGGCGCGACCGGCACCTCGCAGTACTGGCGCGTCACGCTGCCGGCCGCCAAGACCCTGACGGTCAAGATCTCGGGCGGCACCGGCGACGCCGACCTCTACGTCCGGTCGGGCAGCCGTCCGACCACGACGACCTACGCGTGCCGGCCGTACCTGAACGGCAACGCCGAGACCTGCACGATCTCGAACACGGTCGCGGGCGACTACTACGTGATGGTCCGCAGCTACGCGGCCTTCACCGGCCTGTCGCTGCTCGCGAGCTACTGATCGCGAACGCAACGCTTCAGCGAGCCGTGCGCTCCGGGATGGCCCGGGCGCGCGGCTCGCGCCATTTTCGGAGCGCTGCGGGCCGTCGATTTCCGCGCGCGCCCGGCCGCACCGGCGGTAGTGTGCCGCGCGATGTCCCGAGCCGCGCTCGTCCTGACTCTCGCCGCGAGCGCGCTCGCGTGCTCGTCCCGGGGACCAGCGAGCGGCGACGCGCCCTCCGGCGGTGACGATGCCGCGATGTCCAGCGATGCCGCGAGCGGCGGCGACGGTGGCGTGGTGGCCTCGACCGACGTCACCGTGATCGTGGAGCCGAACGGTAACGGCGGCGCCGAGCTGCGCAGCGCGATCGCGGCCGCGACCACCTCGGTCTACGTGACGCTGTACCAGCTCGACGACAGCAAGCTGCTCGACGCGCTGGTCGCGCGCCAGGCCGCGGGCCTCGACGTGCAGGTCATCCTCGACGGCTCCAGCACCAACCGCGCCTGGAACCAGCCGGCCTACGACCAGCTGCACACCGCGGGCGTCGACGTCGTGTGGTCGAACCCCGCGTTCACGTACACCCACGCGAAGTACGTGATCCTCGACGGCCGGGCCGCGTGGATCATGACGATGAACGGCAACATCTCGTCACCCAGGTACAACCGCGAGTACCTGGCGATCGACACCGGGGCCGCCGACGTCGCCGAGGTCACGGCGATCTTCCACGCCGACCACGCGGCGCAGCCCATCACCCCGACCGGCGACCTCGTCGTCGCGAACACCAACGCGCGGCCACGGCTGGTCGCGCTGATCGACGCCGCGACCACGACCGTCGATCTCGAGGACGAGACCTTCAGCGACACCACCGCGAACGGGATCGTCGCCGCGCTCGAGCGCGCCGCCCACCGCGGGGTCCGGGTCCGGGTCGCGATCTCGAACCAGACCCTGTCGACCGGCGAGCAGAGCGCCAACGCGCGGGTGATCGCCGCCGGCGGGCACGTCGTGATGACCGGCCCGACGTCGGGGAGCGGCACCGCCTCGAACCCGTACATCCACGCCAAGGCGATCCTCGTCGATTGCGCCGGCACGACCTGCGCGCGCGGCTTCGTCGGCTCGGAGAACATGACGGCGAACTCGCTGGGCTACAACCGCGAGGTCGGCGTGATCCTCGCCGACCCGGTCGAGCTCGCCAAGGTCGCGACCGCGTTCGCCACCGACTACGCCCGCGGCACCGCGCTCTGATCGGCGCCGACACCCGCGCGCTGTGCCGCTCGGCCCGGCCGCGCTGTGGCAGCCTCGTCGCATGGACCTCGACGCCTACTTCGCGCGCATCGGCTACGCCGGCAGCCGCGCGCCGACGCTGGCCACGCTGCACGCGCTCAGCGCCGCGCACGCGCAGGCGATCCCGTTCGAGAACCTCGACGTCCTGCTCGGCCGGCCGATCGACCTCGATCCCGCCGCCGTCGATCGCAAGCTGATCGGCGCGCGCCGCGGCGGCTACTGCTTCGAGCAGAACACGCTGTTCCTGCGCGTGCTCGAGGCGCTCGGCTTCGACGCGCGGCCGCTGAGCGCGCGCGTGCGCTGGGGCCGCCCGCGCGACTACACGCCGCCCCGCACCCACGTGTTCGTGCGGGTCGACCTCGACGGCGCGAGCTGGATGGTCGACGTCGGCATCGGCAGCACCTCGCTCACCGCCGCGCTCCGGCTGGACGCGACCGGCGAGCAGCCCACGCCGCACGAGCCGCGCCGGATCGTCTTCGAGGACGGCCGCTACTTCCACCAGGCGCGCCTCGGCGACAGCTGGCACGACATCTACGAGTTCACGCGCGAGGAGATGCCCGCGATCGATCGCGAGCTCGCGAACTGGTACACGAGCGCGCACCCCGGCTCGCACTTCAAGAACCGGCTCACGGTCGCGCGCGCCCTGCCCGACGGCGCGCGCGTCGCGATCCTCAACCGCGAGCTCACGATCCGCCGGCGCGGCGTGGCCGAGACCCGGACCATCGACTCGCCCGCCGAGCTCCTGGCGGTCCTCGCCGAGCACTTCGGCCTGCACTTCCCCGCCGGCACGACCTTCGCCTGCCCCGCGCTCGACTGGCCGTCGTAGCGCGCGGCGACTACCGCGTCCGGCGCGCGCTCACCTCGATCAGGATCCCGCTCGGGCCGTGGCAGTAGCAGACCGTGCCGCGGCCGTTGACGTCGACCGGTGACACCGTGACGCCCGCCGCCGCGAGCGCCTCGCGGCGGGCGTAGACCAGCGCGGGATCGTCGACGATGAAGCCGACGTGGAAGCCCGCGGGATACGCGACCTCGGCCTGGCGCTGCAGCACCAGCGTGAAGCCGGCGCCATCGCCGAGGATGGCGATCGCCGGCGAGTCGGGGCGGGTCTGCGGCGCGAGATCGAAGTGCCGCGCGAAGAACGCGGCGGCGGCGGGGACGTCCAGGACCTGGAGATCGAGATGGTTCAGCTTCACGGCGTGCTCCACTTGCGCATCACACGCGGACGCAGGTCCGCGCATGATCGAGGGTCACACTCCGCGGTGGAGGGACAAGGGCTCCGGAATGGAGTGGCTGGGGCTCACCATGAACCAGCCTGCCGTTTTCCGATCGGGTCGAGCATAGCCTGCCCGCGCCCGATCCACTACTCGTCGGCGACGACGATGATCTTGTCGCCTGGCGCGAAGCGGAGCGGCCGGCTCTTGCTGGGGCTGACGGTGACGCCGTACGAGGCGGCGGCGTCGCGCGCCGTGGCGGCGAGCCGGAAGCCGATCGCGACCTCGTTGCGGCGCAGCGCGGCCTCGACGACCGCCTGGTAGGGCACGTCGACGCCGAGCGCGACGTACTCGGCGGCGGGCTTGAGATAGATCTCGTGGCCGCCGGCGGTGAACAGCTCCTCGAAGACCTTCACCAGGTGGCGGTTCTCGGCGACCTGCGACACCAGCAACGACACCAGCGTGTTGCTGACGATGAAGTCGTCGGCCTGGGCGACCGCCGCCAGATCGCGGTTCTCGATCTGGAGGATCTCGCTGGTGATGGGCACGGCCTTGCCCGCGATGCGCGCGATGTCGCGCAGATGGAGCAGCGTGATCATCGTGCGGGCGTCGGCCATCTCCTGCGATCGACCGGCGGTCTCCGACAGGAGCAGGATGTGATCGAACCCGGCCACGTTGAGCCGATCGAGCATGCCGCGCTCGGTGACGTCGCCGGCGTAGGGCTGGACGGTCATGTTCTTGATGCCGGCGCCGAGATCGCCGGCGGCGGTCAGGACCTCGCCGTCGCCGACGACGATCGTCTCGCTGCCCGGCGCGACGTACGCGTCGAGCTCGCCGAGCACGCGGCGGAGCCGGGCGCTGCCGCCCAGCACCAGCGTGCGCTCGCGGTGGCGCAAGGCCTGGCGCGGCGCCGCGACGATCGCGCCATCCGCGACCGGGACCGGCTTGCCGTTGAGCAGCGCGGTGTCGTCGTCCTCGCTGATGACGACCACCTGATCGCCCGGCGCGAACCGGCGGTCGAGCGGCGGCGGCACCAGCGTCTGGCCCTCCGCCGTGACCACGCCGAGCAGCGCCGAGTCGTCGTACGCGAAGACCGCGTCGCGGAAGGTCTGGCCGGTGAGCCCGGGCTCGGGCTTGACGTACATCTCGACGCCGCCGAAGTCGAGCAGCTCGGTGTAGACCACCGACAGCCCCGACTGCCTGCCGGTCTGCACCAGCAGCCGGCTGATCAACGGCGGCGCCACGATCAGCGCCGCGTTCGCGCCGACCACCATGCGCGCGACCGTCTCGGTGCGCTCGTCGAAGATCTCGGCGACGACGTGGAGCGGGAGCTTGCCGGCGGCCTTGTTGATCGCGAGCAAGGTCTTGAGCACGACGGTGTCCGACTCGTGGGGTGCCATCTCGCGCCCGTCGGGGTGGGTCTCGGGCGCGAGCACGACCACGGCCTTCGAGGTCTCCAGGCTGGCCAGCTCGAGATCGCCGAGGTTCATCGGGCTGCCCGCGCGGGTGACCACGCGCAGGCGCTTGCTGCCGAGGCTCTCGGCGACGTCCGCGTCCATCGCGACCTTGTCGCGGTTGGCGAGCACGACGACGCACGCGTTGCGCTGGTTCTCGCCGGCGGCGGCGAACTCCGACAGGAGCGTGTGGATCTTCGGGCTCCAGCCGAGGATCACGGTGTGGTTGCGCTCGATGACCGTGCTGCGGCCGCGCCGCAGGCTCTCGATCAGCGCCGAGAAGCCGTTGTTGAGGATGCCGATCAGCGCCGACAGCACGAACAGGCCGCCGATCGTCACCAGCATCATGATGATGAGGAAGGTCCAGCTGCCGGCGTCGCCGCCGACCGCGCCGGCGTCGAGCGCGTGGTTCAGCGACTTCCAGGCCAGGCGGCCGAACGAGTCGGCGCCGGTGTCGTCCTCGGGCACGACATCGCAGATCTCGATCGCACCGGCCGTGATCAGCACGAGCACGACGGTGATCACGGCGAGCAGCAGGATCTGCGCGCCGGTGCCGCGAGCCATCAGGTTGTCGAAGCGGTAACGCAGGCGCTGGCGAATGCTGGGCATCGGTCCCCTCGGTGTCGAACGATCGAGGACACTACCCGAAGCGCGCGCGCGATGGGGCGACCCGCGCCGATCGATGCCGCCGCTCAGCGCGACGCGCCGGCAAGGGCCGGCAGGTCGAGCGAGATCCCGCCAGACGCGAACAGATCCGCGCCACCGCCCTCGAGCTGATGGGCGCCGAGGTCGACGAACACCCCGGTCGCGAGCGCGCCCAGCACCCCGAGCGCGCCGCCGCCGTCGCCCGAGCCCCAACGCACGCCGCCGAGCTGGCGGCGCAGCGCGATCCGCGCGACCAGCGCGCGCCGCGGCTCGCCGGGTGCGACCCGCCAGAACAGCTCCGCGCGCCCGCCCAGCCAGAGCGCGCCGCGCACCCGACGGGCGAGCGCGGCGTAGGTGCCGTGCACGGTCCCGCGCCCGGGCGCCTCGTCGACGATCCAGCCGGCGCCGAGATCGACCGACGCGCCGCGATCGTCGAGGGCCGCGCTGTGCGCGCCGATCGACGCGCGGCGGCCCACGCCATGCGCGGTGGCCACCAGGGCGCCGCTCGACTGGCTCGGCGGGATCACGCACGCGCCCAGCGCGGCGGCGATCGCGAGCCCCGCCCGCACCGCGCTCGCACGGCTCGCGTTCACCGGAACTCCGGCGAGGTGATCGAGAGCTTGAGCGCCGCGGCCATGAACTGCGACTCGATCCGCGTGCCGCCGCGGCGGAGATCGTCGTGCTGGCGGTAGACCTCGACCGCGATGCCGAGCCGCGAGCGTCCGACCCGCGTCGTGTACTCGCCGCCGACCCGCAGCGCGCGCGACGAGGTCTCGAGCGACTGCTCCGAGACCAGCTCGAAGCCGTGCGCCATCGCGCCGCCGTACACCGACCACGTCCCGGTGCCGTAGCCGACCTGCGCGTCGGCCACGCCGCCGATGAACCCGCCGCCGCCGCCGCCGAAGCCGAAGCCCGACAGCGCGACGGCGATCGACACGCGATCGATCCGGAAGCGCGGCCGCACGTACGGGAAGCCGCCGAGCGTGTTGAACTCCTTGCCGCCGCTGCGCGCCGCGAGCTGCGTGTAGACGCCGCCCATCTCGAGCGCGAACCAGCGCGCGATCGCGAACTGGCCCTGGGCCTCGGCCTGGAACGTCTGCCGTCCCGGGCCCGCGCCCATGCCCACGGAGCCGGCCAGCACGCTGTGCCCGGTCTGGCTGATGGGCATCCGCGCGCCCATCCCCAGGCCCATCGGAGGGGCTGCGCAGGCGGCGAGGACGACGAGGACGACGGCGATCCGGTTCATGCGTCCGGATGAAACAGCAACCCGCGTGCCTCCGCGAACGCGGCGCAAGGCCTGGAATTCCGTTGCCGTCGACCGCGCCGCCACCGACGCGAGGTGGCAATCCGCGACGTCTGCGTCACGACATCGGTGTCATGTCAGGGACGCGCGAAGCGCATCGCCGCGCGGAGCCGCACCGCATCGGCCGGGGCCGCGTGCATCGGGGCAGCCCCGGGTGCTGGTCGAACCGCCACGAACTGGCGGTTGCGGAGGTAGACCTCGCCGCCGGGGCCGTCGATGAAGGTGAGCTCGAGGATCTCGCCGTCGACGGTCGCGAGCCAGACCCGGGTCGTGATCGGCGAGAGCGCGTGATCGTAGGCCACGCCGGCCGCGTCGAGCGCCGGCGCCGAGATCGTCAGCCCGTCGCCGACGTGACCGACCACGATATCGCCGACGAGGTACGGGTCGGTGTACGTGCCGACCAGGCCCTCGAGCTGCGACGGATCGAAGGGCCGCTCGGGCGCGACGCCCGGCGCCGGCAGCGCGGCGAGGGTCTTCATCGCGGCGACCGCGGTCGCGGTGAAGTCGTCGTCGACCCCGTTGCTGAGGATCGAGACCGCGAAGCGCTGCTCGGGCAGCACGTAGAAGGTCGACGTGTGCGTGTGGGTGTTGCCGCCGTGGAACCAGACCGGGACATCGTAGTAGTCGCTGCCGAGCTGGATGCCGCGCCCGACGATGAGGCCGAAGCCGTACCCCGGCGGCAGCCCCGGATAGATCGGCGTCTGCGCGCGCGTGATCTCGGACCGCAGCGCCGGATCGAGCACCGCGGGGTCGCCATCGACGAGGAAGCGCGCGAGCCGCATCTGATCGCCGGGCGTCGACCACACCAGGCCCGCCGGCCGCGTGAACCCCGACTCCCACGTGTCCTCGAACGACACCGCGTGGATCGTCTGGTCCTCGATCGTGAAGCCGCGGCCGAGCGCGCGGTCGGCGTCGACCTCGCTCTTGCGCGCCACCGTGCGCGTCATGCCCAGCGGCGCGAAGACATCCTGTTCGACGATGTCGGCCCACGGGCGACCGTCGAGCTGCTGGGTGATGAGCCCGGCGATCGAGAAGTTCGGGTTGCTGTAGTTGTAGAACAGGCCGGGCGGGTTCATCGCGTGGTAGCTGGTCGCGAACTCGCCGTACGCGAAGCTCGCGAGCGCCGCGTCGGTGGTCGCGCTGGTCTCCTCGACGCCATCCATGATGCCGCTCTGATGGCTCATGAGCTGGCGCAGGGTCGTGTCGGTGAAGCCGGGCGCCATCGCCATGTGCAGCTCCGGCAGCGCCGCGCCGACGGTCGTGTCGAGCGAGGTCTTGCCGGCGGCGACCTCGCGCAGGAGCGCGATCGCCGCGATCTTCTTGGTGTCCGACCCGATCATGAACTGGGTGTCCTCGTCGGGCGGCGCGGTCCCGCCGGGATCGGCGTGGCCGAACCCGCCGACCCAGACGATCTCGCCGTCGAGCCAGACCGCGACCGAGGCAGCGGTCGCGTTGGCCTTCGCGAGATCCGCGGTGACCGCGGCCTCGATGGGCGCGAAGCTCGGGTGGGTCGGCTCCGACGAGCCGCACGCGGCGAGCAGGACGAGCGCGAGTGACAGGCGATGGGACATGAGCTCCTCGAGGTGGTCGCGGACGGCCTCGCGATCACGGGTCGTGCGCTCACCCTACGGATCGCGCGGCGCCGGCGCCTGTGCCGGAAGGCAGGCGATCGACCATGACCAATGGCACATGCGCGCGTCCGCGGCGCAGGGCTATCCTCGCGGTCTGCGCTCCGTGAACGTCCCCCGATGGGCAGGCCTGCTCGCGTGGGCGGCGATCTGCCTTGAGTTCCTGCTGCTCGAGAGCCTCCCGTCCAGCGCCCAGGCGGTCATCGCCGTCGGGATGACCGCGTTCGGCGCGGGCTTCGCGTGGGCGATCGGGCCAGGCCGCGACGGTCGCCATCCGCGGGCGCTGATCACGGTGATGCTCGCGCTGAGCCTGATCGGCACGCTGCTCACGACCGACCTGTTCTACATCGTCGCGTTCACGCTGCCGTTCGTGTTTCGCCGCCGCACCGCGGTGGTGTGGCTGGTCGCGCGCAACGCGCTGGCGCTGCCGTGGTTCGCGTACCTGATCCGCGAGCAGCAAGCTCAGGGCCTGCTGCCGCCGGGCGTGCAGGTGATGCTGATCGACATCCTGACCCACACCGCGTGGCAGGGGTTCGCGTTCGTGGTCGCGACGGTGGTCACCGCCGAGCAGCGCGGCCGGGACGAGCTCACGCGGGTCAACGCCCAGCTACGCGCGGCGCAGCACCTGCTCGGCGATCGCGCGCGGCTCGAGGAGCGCGTCGCGATCGCGCGCGAGCTCCACGACGCCCTCGGCCATCACCTCGCCGCGCTGAACGTGCAGCTCGAGCTGGCCCGCCATCTCGCCGAGGGGCCGGCGCGCGCGCCGATCGAGCAAGCCCACGCCACCGGCAAGCGCCTGCTCGGCGAGGTCCGCGAGGTCGTGAGCGCGTGGCGCGGCGAGGCGTCGTTCGATCTGCTGACCGCGCTCGACGAGCTCGCCAGCGAGATCCGCGAGCCGGCGATCACCGTCGCGGTCGCCGACGGGCTCGAGCTCGGCGACTCGCTGGTCGCGCGCACGCTCTACCGCTGCGCCCAGGAGGCGGTCACCAACGCGATCCGCCACGCCGGCGCGCGCCACGTGTGGATCGAGCTCGGCAAGGACGGTGCGCGCGTGCGGCTCGTGGTCCGCGACGACGGCGCGGTCGCCGAGCCGATCGTCGTCGGCAATGGCCTGCGCGGGCTGCGCGAGCGCGCGGAGGCGCTGGCCGGCACGCTCGACGTGCGCGCGGTCGCCGGCCAGGGGGTCGCGATCGAGATCGCGCTGCCGCTCGGCGAGGGCGCGCCGGAGATGGCGCGATGATCCGCGTCGTCCTCGCCGACGATCAGACGCTGATGCGCAGCGGCCTGCGCGGCCTGCTCGCGCTCGCGCCCGACATGGAGGTGGTCGGCGAGGCCGCCGATGGCGAGGCGGCGATCGCGCTGATCCGCGACCTCGCCCCCGACGTCGCGCTGGTCGACGTCCGCATGCCGCGCGCCGATGGCATCGCCGTGCTCGAGCGCCTGGCCCCTCCCCCGCCGACGATCTTGCTGACCACCTTCGACGACGACGAGGCCCTGATCCGCGGCATGCGCGCCGGCGCCCGCGGGTTCCTGCTGAAGGACATCTCGCTCGAGCAGCTGCTCGACGCGGTCCGCCGGGTCGCGGCCGGCGAGACCCTGATCCGGCCGGCGGTCACCGCGCATGTCCAGCGCGGCATCGATCGCCTCAAGCCCGACTTCGATCGGATCGAGCGCCCCGAGCCGCTCACGAAGCGCGAGCGCGAGGTGCTGCGGATGATGGCCGGCGGCCACAACAACCGCGAGATCGCGGAGGCGCTGCGCACGAGCGAGGGCACGATCAAGAACCACGCGTCGAACATCTTCGCCAAGCTCGGCGTGCGCGACCGCACCCGCGCGGTGCTGCGCGGGCTCCAGCTCGGCATCATCTGATCAGCGCGAGCGGCCGCCGGCCGCCGGGAACACCAGCGCCAGCTCGTCGGGCGCGACCGCGACCTGGATCACGCCGCTCGCGCCGATGAGGTGCTCCAGCTCGGCGGCCGCGGCGCCGAGGACGTCCTCCGCGAGCCCGGTCGTGCGCATCGCGATGCGGACGCCCGCGGGCCCCGCGTCGACGCTCGCGTCGATCCCGGCGGAGCGGCCCTTGAGGACCGCGGCGAGGATCGACAGCGCCGAGGTCACCGTCGCGACCGCGACGATGCGCGGGACCGCGACCTCGAGGCCGGGGCGCAGGCCGGTCCAGCGCACGCCCCCGACCAGCTTGGTGTGGTGCAGCGCGAGGGACGACGCGGTCGTGACCACGTCCGAGACGAACGTCGCGTCGCGCTCGGCGGTGGTGAGGCGCTCGATCGCCGCGAGCATCGGCATGAGCCGGTGCGCGCTGCGCTCGAGGTCGTCGCAGATCTCGGTCAGATCGCGGAACGCGGCGATCGCCCGATCGAGGGCCCCGAACGCCGGCATCCGTTCGACCACCTCCGCGGGCAGCTCGGTGGCGAGCCGCACGAGGCCGCCGAGATCGGCGAGCGAGACCTTGGCCATGGTGACGTTGGCCTCGATCGGGCCGACGATGTTGCGCAGCTCGGAGAACGCCGGCAGCGCGGCGCGCGACAGGAGCGCGGCGGGTGTGGCGGTGCGGAGCTGGGCGAGCTCTTCGAGGCGCGCGCTGACCCGGGCCGCGAGGGTCTCGATGAGCGCGCGATCGACGTCGGAGAACTCGCGCGGCTCCGCGTCGATCGCACAGAGCGCACCGACCACCGTGCCCGCGACCGCGATCGGCTGGCCGATGTACGCCCGCGCGCCGTAGCGCCCGACGAGCTCCTGCGGCAGCAGCGCGTTCCCGGTCGCGTCGATCACCTCCAGGCGCTGGGAGTCGCGGACCACGAACTGGCAGAACGAGGCGTCGCGATCGGTGGCTCGAGCGATGGCGAGATCGGGGGGCAACCCGACGTGGGCCCGGAAGTACTGGGTGCGCGCGAGCACGAGTGACACCAGGGCGATGGGCATGTTGAGGCCCGCCGAGAGCTCGACGACCAACCCCTGGAGGACCGGGTCGAGTTCGGTGTCGAGCGCGCTGCCGGACAGATGCCGCAAGCGAGCGGATGAATCGCCGGCCAGCGCGTCGATGCGCTGCGAGAAGCTTCGTCGGGTCAACGCCGTCACCCTCAAACGACGAATCGACCGGATGCGCACAACAGGGAGCGCGAAAACGCCGGGATGTCGATGATCTGCCTCAGCGATCTCCCGATGGCGGGTCGTGCGCGATCCCGCGCTCCTCGTCCGTGTCGCGCGCGGCCCACCACTGCGACAGCATCGGCCACAGTCGATCCGCCGCCCTGCGCGAGACGACCGCACCGACATGTCCGCCGGGCAGGCGCAGCAGATCGCGATCCGGGCTCGCGATGTGGTCGAGCAGCGCCGTGGCGCACGCATCGGGCACGATGTGATCCGCGCCGAAGCTGACGACCAGGGTCGGGCAGTCGATGTCGGCGAGGCGCGCGGGCCGGCCCGACATCGTCATCGTGCCGGCGCAGAGCTCGTTGCCGCGGTAGAGCCGGTCGATGTAGTCGCGGTAGCACGCGCCGGGGAACGAGACGTTGTCGTTGCCCCAGCGCTCGGTCGCGAGGAACCCGTCGAGGAACTCGTCGTCCCAGGCGCGATCGAGGAGCGCCACCAGCTTGCTCGCGGTGAGGGTGGGCTTGAGCATCTGGAAGGAAGCCTGCATCAGGGGCCACGGCACGTTGCCGAAGGCCTCGACGATCGCGCCGACATCGAACGTGGGCGTGCGCGTCCAGGTCGCCATGATGCCGGCGCGCGCGAAGTCGATCGGCGCGGCCAGCGCGACCAGCGACGCGACGTGATCGGGACGCGCGGCGGTGTAGGTCGTGGCCAGCGTGCCGCCGAGGCAGTAGCCGAGCACGTGCGCGACGCCGTCCGGCGAGCGGCGCGCGACCTGGCGCACGGCGCGCCCGAGGTAGCGATCGCAGACGTCGTCCCACGTGAGGAAGCGATCCTCGGCGCCGGGCGTGCCCCAGTCGATGCAGTAGACGTCGTGGCCGCGCGCGACCAGCCACTCGATCAGGCTGCGCCCCGGCTGCAGATCGAGGATGTACCAGCGGTTGATGAGCGACGGCACGAGCAGGATCGGCGTGCGAAAGCTCGGGGTCACGCCGGGCGCGCGGAAGCGCAGGAGCCGCCACTTGTTCTCGGCGAAGACCACGTCGTGCGGCGTCTGCCCGACCGGCGGCAGGCCGCGGCCGAGGCGACGCGCGAGCGCGCGGAGGCTATCGATCGGGCCCTTCATGATGCTGCGGCCGTCATGAATACAGCGCCTCGAAGCGCTCCCGATAGCGGCCGTAGATCGCCTTGCGCTTCATCTTGAGCGATGCGGTCAGGAGCCCGTTGTCGACGGTGACCGCGGCCGCGTCGTCGGCGATCCAGAACTTCTTGATGGTCTCGAACGACGCGAGCCCGGCGTTCACCGCGGCGACCGCGGCCGCGGCGACCGCGGTACGCTCGGCGGCCGGGAGGTCGGCGCTCATCCAGATGCCCGCGACCAGGTACGCGCGCGCGTCGCCGTAGACCACGACCCGCTCGATGCCCGGATGATCCGCGAACCGCGCCTCGATGTTGGCCGGCGGCACGTTCTTGCCCCCGGCGGTCACGAGGATGTCCTTCTTGCGATCGATGATCTGCAGGAAGCCGTCGTCGGTCCAGCGGCCGACGTCGCCGGTCGCGAACCAGCCATCGTCGGTGAACGCGGCGGCGGTGGCGGCGGGATCCTTGTGGTAGCGGCGGAACACGCTCGGGCCGCGCGCGAGGATCTCGCCGTCGTCGGCGAGGCGCACCTCGACCGAGGGCAAGGGCTTGCCGACCGCGTCGAAGCGATAGTCGCCCGGCCGGTTGAGCGTGAGCGACGGCGAGGTCTCGGTCAGGCCGTAGCCCTCGATGATGACCAGGCCGGCGTCGCGCAGGAGCTCCTTGATCTCGACCTTGAGGCCCGCGCCACCCGACAGACAGAAGCGCAGGCGGCCGCCGGTGATCGCGGTCAGCGCGGCGCGCAGACTCGACGCGGGCGCGGCCGCGGCGATCGCCTTGGCGAGCTTCTCCCAGTAGGCAGGCACGCTCATGAACACCTGCGGCGCGACCTCGGGCAAGAGCGCGAGCGCCTCCGCCGGCGAGGTCATCCACGACTCCCAGCCGAGGGTGTTGCCCAGGCACAGCTCGCCGAAGCCGAAGATGTGGCTCATCGGCAGCCACAGCAGATCGCGATCGCCGGGCTCGAGCAGCGGCGCGTTGCACCGCAGCCAGTCGGCGGCGTTGGTGCCGACGTTGCGGTGCGACAGCGGCACGCCCTTGGGGTTACCCGAGGTGCCGCTGGTGTAGAGCATCAGGCCCGGCGCATCGAGATCGATCGCAGCCAGGCGCTCGTCGACGACGCGCGGGTCGGCCTGATCGATCGCGGCGGCGGTCTGGATCGCCGACCAGCGGGTGATCACCGGCGCGGTGTCGCTCGGCGCGGGGCCATCGGCATCGTCGAGCGCCGCGATGCGCTGGAGCTGCGGCAGGCGCGCGCGCACCGACGCGGCCCGCGCGCGCTGGTCCCCGCCGACGAACAGCACGCGGGCCTCGGCGTGCTCGAGCACGTAGGCGAGCTGGTCGGCGGTCGACGCCGGGTAGACCGGGACCATCACGCCGCCCGCGGCCTGGATGCCGAGGGCCGCGGCCGCCCACGCCACCGAGTTGCCGGCGTAGACCGCGGCGACCTCGCCGGGCTGGAGGCCGCCGTCGACGAGCCAGCGCGCGACCGCGCGCAGCTGGGTCGCGAGCTCGCCCCACGTGACCGCGGTCCACGAACCGTCCGGGTTCCGGACGCGGAAGCGGGCGCGATCGCGGTGGGTCGCGAGCTTGGCGAGGACCGCGCGCGGCGCGGGCTCGATCGTGAGGAGCGACGAGACGTCCATGGCGACCTCCGGTGGGGCTAACGGGCGGCCCGCGCGTCGGCGAGCTGCTCCTCGAGATCGAGCAGGCGGCTCTCGAGCTGGTTGAGCTTGTGGAGCGAGCGCTCCTGATCGCGGCGCGTCGGCAGGCCGACCGCCGACCACCAGGTCGCGATCGCGCGATCGGTCGCGGCCTTGGTCTTCATCGCGGCGGTGAGCATCGCGCCGGCAGGGCCGAGCACCGCGGGGTTGCTCATGACCTGCTCCATGTACGTGGCGGTGGCTTGCTCCCACGCGCCGAAGCTCTGCTTCCACAGGTGCCAGGGGTTCATCGGATTCGAGGCGGCCATGGCGATTCTCCTTCGTGCGTGCGGCTAGAGCGAATAGCGCCGCAGGGACGCGGCGGTCGTGAAGTCGGGGTTGGCTTCGTCGGGGCGGCTCTCGGCGCGCGTGATCTCGCCGAAGCACTCGAACAGGAACTGCACCTGGCGCTTGCCGATCGAGGTGCCACCGGCGGCGGGCGCGCGGACGACGTGGGTGCGCACGCGCAGCACCGGCGAGAACCGCACGTACGGCAGGTCGAGGCGCCCGGTGCCGGTGACGTCGACGTCGTAGGTGTCGGTGCCGATGAACGGCAGGCCCTGCGCGGTGCCCGCGGTGATCTCGCCGACCTCGTGGTGCGCGTCACCGTCGACGATCGGGAAGCGCAGCACCGCGACCGGCGTGGCATATGGCAGGAGCGTCTTGCCGGCGGCGGGCGCGGCGTCGTGCGAGGCCAGGCCGTAGAGCCAGAGCGCGGTGTCGTCCTTGCGGTAGATGCCGTCGAGGCCGCCGCCGGCATCGACGACGAACGCGGCGCCCGGGAAGCTCGACGCGTACCACTGCGCGTTGAGCGGCGCGGCCGCGACCGCGACGATCGGGTCGTTGCGCTCCTCGGAGAGATCCCAGCGGTGCGCGTCGGCGGCGCCGGTGCCGACCAGATCGACCGCGATGTCGGTCGACACCGCGTAGTCGACGGCGAGGTCGAGGGCGACCGGCAGCTCGGCGGCGGTGATCGCGCCGTCGCGATCGGGCACGCAGTCGAACACCGCGGGCGGCTCGATCGCGGCGGGCGGCGTGAGGTTGTCGCTGCACGCGCTGAACGCGAGGCTCGCGAGGCTCGCGGCGATGAAGTGGATCGCGGTGCGCATCAGAAGTGGTACCCGAGGCGCAGGCGCAGGGCCTGGGCCGGCTTGGCAGCGAGCGCGGTCGCGTCGAACGCCGCGCCGGGCAGCAGGAGCGCGTAGTCGAGGGCGATCGAGAAGCCGTCGAGGCTGAGCCAGCGCAGCGACGGATCGATCTCGACGCCGAGGCCGCGCGCGCCGCTCGGCGTGGACGCGGCCTCGACCGCCCACGATGCGATCAGCGCGGCGCCGAGCTCGAGGCGCCCGGGCCCGATCTCGCCGAGGATGACGTCGGCGTGCGGGCGGAGGTACGCGGCATCGGTGATCGTGCCGATGATCTCGCGGAACAGGATCTGATCGATGTGGAAGTCGGGGTGGAAGCGGAAGTTGTCAACGGTGGTATCGCTCGGCAGATCGGCCTGCGCGCCGTCGAGCGATCCGGCCGGCGACGCCGGCTGACCGGGCGTGGGGAACGCGCCGAACCCGGGCGCGTCGTCGCCGCTCGCGAAGCCGGCGTCCGCGCCGACGCGCAGGTTGCCGAGCAGGAACGCCGACTGCAGCGCGAAGCCGAGCTGGTCGGAGGTCGCCGGCTGGGTGAGCTCGACACCCGGGATGAGCGAGGGCTGACCGACGCGCGCGTGGGCGTAGTCGAGCTCGGCCTCGATGCGCAGGCGCGGCCCGGTGATGCGCAGCCACGCGCCGGTGGTGGTGGCGGAGAAGTCGCGCGCGACCAGCGCGTCGGGCGTGATCGGCTGCGGCGTCGCGGTCGGCAGGTAGTCGGCGGGGACATCCTTGGCCTGCCAGCGATGCGAGACGTAGGCGCCGTACTCGGCGGTCGCGATGCCCGCGGCGGTGCGGCGCGCGACGCTCGCCGGTACCCGCGCGCTGAGCAGCGCGGCGGTGACCGACGCCACGTCATCGGACGGCGCGATGTCGAGGATGCGGGCGTCGTCCTTGCGGCGGGTGAACGGGCCCGACGACGAGAAGTCGTAGGCGAGCGCGATGAGGTGACCGGCGAGCGGCGACACCAGCGCGATCCGATCGGCGGCGTCGCCGCCATCGCAATCGTCGCAGTCGCCGCCGTTGGCCACGATGCCGAGGCCCCAGTGCGCGCCCATGCGGCCGGCGGCGAGCACGCCGATCGGCGTGAGCACCTCGCCCCACGCGCGCTTGATCGCGATCGCGGTGAACGGCCGCTGGCCCGGCGAGGCGGCCGGCGTCGGGGCGCGGCCGGTGCCGACCTCGGGCGTCGAGCCCAGGCCGACGTTGTCGAGCCAGTCGATGCGGGTCTTGATCGCGACGCCGGTGCCGCGCGCGTAGATCGCGAGATCGGTGCGCAGGCGCAGATCGCCGCCGTCGAGCAGCTGGCCACCGTCGAGCGGGACCGGGAACAGTGGCTGGCCGCTGGCGTCGGGGCCGCGATCGAGATCGAGGTTGTAGAGCGCCTCGCTGCGCACGCGCAGCGCGCCGCGCAGATCGAGCTCGGTGCGGGCGCGCGGCGCCGCGAACTTGCGCGGGGTCAGCTCGGCGCCGAGCGCCGCGAGATCGGCGCCCGGGCCGTACTCCCACGGCGACGGCGCGGCGAGCGGCGCGATCACCGGCGGCGGGACCTCAGCAAAATGCGGCGCGGGCGCGCGCGGTGCGGCCGGCTCGTCGGCGTCGGGCGCGGCGTCGCCGGGGGTGTCGCTCGCGGTCGCGTCCTCGCTCGTGGTGGTGAGGTCGCGCGCCAGGAACCGCACCAGATCGCGGGTCGAGGGGTTGCGGGCCTCGACCATCGGGATGTGGCCGCACGCCGGATAGACCTTCAGCTCGGCGTCCGGCAGCTCCGACGCGAGCCGCTGGCCGAAGCGCAGCGGCGTGACCTGATCGTCGTCGCCCCAGAGCAGCAGCACCGGGCGATCGATCGAGGGGTAGCGCGCGACCTGCGCCGCGAAGTGATGACCGCGCGCGGTGGCGAGCGCGGCCGCGACCGTGCCCGGGCGATCCATCTCGCCGATCACGTGATCGACGCGAGCCTGGGTGATCCAGCGCTCGTCGTGATAGGCGAGCGGCACGCGCTCGTCGATGCGCTGCTTGTAGTAGAGCGAGAACAGGGCCTCGCCCGCGGCGGTCTGGGCCCAGCGGAAGAAGCTCGGGACCTGCTCGTCGTAGACGTAGGCCGAGTACAGCGCGATGCGGCGCACCCGCCGCGGCGACTCGAGCGCCATCGCGAGGACCACCGACGAGCCCCACGAGTGCCCGACCAGCGCGGCATCGCCGACGCCGAGGTGATCGAGGACATCCCAGACGAGGTGCGCCTGGGCCTTGGGCGAGTAATCGCCGGGCGGCCGCGAGGTCCAGCCGAAGCCCTTGAGATCGATCGCGATCACCTTGTGGCGCTGCGCGATGACCTCGGCGACGCCGTTCCAGCTGTCGAGCGAGGCGCCGTAGCCGTGGATCAGCACGACCGTCGGGCCCTCGCCCAGCACGCGGTAGTGCACGTGCACGCCCTGCACGTCGACGAAGGTCGCGTCGGCGGGCGCGCCAGGCAGCGGCCCGGCGTGGAACTTCGCGCAACCGACGAGCGCGGTCAGCGCGAGGGCCGCGAGCGCGCGGGCATGGCTCACGGCGCCAGCCTCCGGACCTCGGTCGCGGTCGTGAACTCCGCGCCGGTCTCGTAGTTCTGCGAGACGATCGTGCCGACCGGGCCGTAGCACTCGGAGACGAACGAGAACGTGCGGCTGGTGGTGATCGCCGCGCCGACGGTGCGGGTGAGATCGATCGCGACGCGCACCACCGGGAAGTCGCCGTAGGGCGTGCCGAGCGTACCGACCGCGTCGACCCGCGACGCATACTTCTCGCTGTAGAAGCTCGTGATGCCGCTGGCCAGCCCGGTGACGGTGCTGGTCGTGGTCCAGGTCGCGTCGGCGGCCATCGGCAGCGGCAGGATCGTGACCGGCGGGTCGTAGGTGAGCTCGGTGCGGGTCACGCCGGCGTCGGGCGAGACCACGCCGAGCAGGCGCAGGCCGGTGCCGTCGAGCTGGAACACGCCGAGCAAGGTCGAGCTCGCCGACAGCGTGGTCGCGTAGCTCGCGGTCGGGAATGTGGTCGCCCACCAGGTCCCGGTCGGGGAGAGCAGCGTCGTGACCTTGTCCGCGTCGCCGGGGATCGCGGTGGCCAGATCCCAGGCGCGCTGTCCGCTGCCGGCCTGCGTGCCGGCGGTGTCGACGGTGACGCCGGTGGTGCTGGTGACGACCTTGTACGTCGCCGTCCGGCCGGGCGCGAGCGGCAGCTCGGCGCGCTGCAGGATGCCGTCGTGGTTGGGCGTGCAGGTCGCGGTCGACGCATCGGCGCCGGGCGCGCCGTCACCGGTGGGCGCGGCATCCGGGCCCTCGGGCGCACAGGTGCCATCGGCGCGGCAAAAGTGCGAGGCGCAGTCGTCATCGATCGCGCAGCGATCGGCGCTCGACCCGGCGCAGCCCGCGACCAGGCCCGCCGCGATCGCCGCGATCGCGGCGCCGCGGGTCCTACCGTGCAGTGCAACAACGAGGCGCCGGGCGAGGTGGGTCATGGTGGGATCCGTTCGAGCCGCGCTCACCCTAGAGAACCACCAGGGCGCTGTCAACTCGATATTTTGCGGTGCAACATTTTCGGCGCTTGTGCGCCACCGCGCCGCAGCGTAGCGTCTCCGCCGTGCCCCCGGTCCTGATCAAGAAGTACGGCAACCGCCGCCTGTACGACACCGGCGAGAGCCGCTACCTGACGCTCGACGAGCTCGCCGCCAAGATCCGCAGCGGTCACGACGTCCGGGTCATCGATGCCAAGACCAACGACGATCTGACCCAGGCGACCCTGGCCCAGATGATCCTCGAGAGCGGCACCGCCGCGCGGGTGCTGCCGGTCGGGCTGCTCATGCAGCTGATCCGCCTCGGCGACGATGCCCTCGGCGAGTTCTTCAGCCGCTACGTCAGCGCGGCGCTCGACCTGTACCTCCAGGGCAAGCGCGGCGTGCAGCAGCTCGCGGCGTACAACCCGATCGCGCAGCTGCCGATCAACGCCACCGACGCGCTCGCGCGGATGTTCATGGGGGGCATGGGCGGCATGGGCGGCGGCTTCCCCAACCCGTTCGCGGGCGGGTTCCCGCCGCAGGGCTACGGGCCCGCCTATGCTGCAGCGCCGCAATACGCGCGAGATGCAGGGCCGCCGCCGCCGCCGCCCGATGTCGACGAGCCCGACGCGGACGACGACGCGCCCCCCGACACGCGGCCCGACGCGCGCGACGAGATGGCCACGATGCGGCGCGAGCTCGACGAGCTCAAGCGCGCGATGCGCGGCGACGCGGGCGGTCTGGGCAAGCCCGGCGCCAAGCGCAAGCCGAAGAAGTCGTAGCCCGCCCGGCGCGGGGTTCCCTCAGGGGTTCCGGAGGGTCGCGAAGGCCGCGCCGTCGAGCCACGCGCGGAGCATGTCGGCGTGCGCGCGCATGGCCGCGGGGTCGCCCTCACCGCTGACGAGCAGCACGTGCTCGTCGACGACCGTCACCCGCTCGCGCTTCTCGATGTCGCCGAACCGGGGATGGACGAAGCGATAGTCCGCCTCGCACCACCGGCGATCGGCGACGACGAGCTCGCGCACGTCGACCACCGTGACCGACGCGAACACCTTCGCGTAGAACACCGGATAGATCTCGGCCAGCAGCTCCTCGGGCGCACAGACGTCGTCGAGGGCGACCGTGTAGTCCTTGGCGATCGCGAAGAAAAACTCGCCGTCGCCGGTGCGCCGGCACTTGATCGCGCTGACGCGCTGGCCGCCCGCATCCGCGATCTGCGCGTCGACCGCCCAGCCAGGTCCTTCGGGGAGCAGGACCGTGACCATCCCATCGCTCGTCGCGTGTTGCATCGCGGTCAAGTCTAGTGCACCAAACGGGGTGGTTGTGGTCACGCGATCGGCGACGCGACCGATCCCGCCATCGCGCCGCGCGACGCCCGCGCCAGCGCCACTGACCCGAGCGCGACCAGCGTGCTGGTCAGGATGCCCGCGGTCGCGGTGACGCCGGGGTTCGCGATGTCGAGGCCGAGCGCGCGCGCCGCGCTCGCGAGCCCCTCGAGCCGCGGCCCGACGAAGTACAGCCCGAAGTGGACGACCGGCCCGGCCACCGCCGCCACCGTCGCGCCGCGCCGGCCGAGCGCCGGGCTGAGCGCGCCGATCACCATCGGCGCCGCGGCCGCCGACACCACCCCGTACGCGCCGAGCTGCCCGAAGACGCCGAGCAAGGTCGGCGGGTCGAGGGCGACCACGAACACCAGGAGGCCCATCGCGATCAGGATCACCCGGCTGGCCCGGCGCGCTGCCGCATCGCCGCCGCGGCCGCCGCGCAGCACGCCGACCCACAGGTCCTGGCCGGTGATCGACGACAGCGTCATGAGGATCGCCGACAGCGCGCTCATGCCCGCCGCCATCACCGCGATCGTCACCAGCGCCAGCGCCGGCGGCGAGAACGTCGACGCGAGGTACGTGGCCATCACCCGGTCCTGCCGGAACGCGTGCGTGACCGGATCGATCATCGCCGAGGGCGGCAGGCCATCGAGCCGCGCGTACAGCCCGGCGAGCAGCACGCCGGCGAACACGACCGACAGCGCGATCGCGACCGTCAGCAGGCGCCGCACGCCGCGGTCGTCCTTGACGTACAGCGCCATCGTCATGATGTGCGGCTGGCACATCAGCGCGAAGCCGATCACGAAGCCCGCGACGTAGACCGAGAAGAACGAGCCGAACATCGTCGACGCCGGGTTGATCGGCGCCGCCAGGTTGGGATCGACCGCGCGCAGCTGATCGAGCACCGGCCCGGCGCCGCCGCTGAAGTGGTGCAGGCCGCTGACGATGATCATCACCGCGACGATCGCCTTGATCGCCGCGTGCAGCGTGTTGGCGTAGGCGCTGGCGTACGCGCCGCCGAGCAGCACGTAGCCGAAGACGAAGCCGATGACGATCACCAGGCTCTCGGCGTTGCCCAGGCCGAGCGTGGTCTGCATGACGATCGACAGCGCGCCCACGATCAGGATGACGAAGCACAGGCTCAGGAGGTTGATCGCCGCGAAGAAGGTGCGCAGGCCCTTCGAGCCGAAGCGCTGGCCGATCCACTGCGGGATCGTGACCGCGCCCGACGAGGCGCCCTGCCGGCGGAACGGGCCGCACACCAGCGACAGGCCGGCGCCCATGCCGAGCACCGCGGCCACGCCGAGGTGGAGCAGCGCCGACAGGCCGTGCACGTAGACGAAGCCGGGGTTGATCACGAACGTCGACGTCGAGGCCAGCGCCGCCGCCAGGCTCATGCCCGCCACCAGCGGGTGGACCTGGGCGATCGCGAAGCTGCGGCTGTCGACCTTGGCGCGGCGTCGCCCGAGCACCGCCAGCCATGCGGTCGCCGCGAGGTAGAGGACGAACAGGGCCCAGGTCCATGGATGTTCGGCGATCAGGTCGACGTAGCGCATGAGCGGCGTTCTAGCGGATCACCGCGCGGCGCCGCAAGAGGAAAATGTTGCATCGCAATATCGATGAACAGAACCGCGCCATATCAAGGCCTTGTAGCCCACGAGCGAGCATCACACCATATTGCACCGCAACATTTCCGGTTGACACCGCGCCGCGAGATGCCCAGGGTGGCGGCAACAAAGGAACCGACCATGTCCAAGCCCGAGACCCAGAAGACCGACGCCCCCAAGACCGACACCACCGCCGCCGCCCCGCGCACCGACGCGCCGCGCGCCGAGGCCAAGGCCGACGCGCCGCGCACCGAGGCCCCGCGCGCCACCGCGCCCCGCGGCTTCGACCCGCTGTGGCCCTTCACCTTCGGCACCGACGCGATGGCCCAGGCGACCCGCGAGCACCTCGGCCGCATGCAGGCCGCGTGGGACGAGTACGGCGCGTTCGAGGCCGCGCTGTTCGATCGCGCCCGCACCGCCGCCGCCGATGTCGCGCAGCTCGGCCAGGACTCGCTCACCTACGCCACCCAGCTCGCCGGCGAGTGGCGCAAGATCGCGATCGACTCCGCGCGCCGCGCCGTCGACGCCATGACCGTCCCGCGCTGAGGCGCCACCGATGGACCACCTGTCCTCGCTGCCGCGCACGATCGCGGACGCCTGGCGCGGCGCCGCCACCCAGATCGCGGGCCTCGACCGGGTCCAGCCCGCGCCCGCGCTCATGCCCACGCCGCGCGACGTGATCATGACCGACGGCACCGCCGCGCTCTATCGCTTCGCGCGCCCGGCCACCGCCCCGGCGGCGCCGAAGACGCCGATCGTCCTCATCCCGTCGCTCATCAATCGCTGGTACGTGCTCGATCTGCGCGCCGGCGCGAGCCTGGTCGAGGCGCTCACCAGCGCCGGTCTCGACGTCTGGTGCCTCGACTGGGGCATCCCCGAGGACGAGGATCGCCACCGCTCGTGGACCGACGTCCTCGATCGCCTGGCCCGCATGCTGCGCCGCGTGCGGCGCGAGACCGGCGCCGCGAAGGTCGCGCTGTGCGGCTACTGCATGGGCGGGACCCTCGCGACCATCCACACCGCGCTCCACCCCGACGAGATCGCCGCGCTGATCGATCTGGCGGGCCCGATCGACTTCGCGAAGGGCGGCATGTTGCGGCGCATGGTCGACCCGGCGTGGTTCGACGCCGACGCCATCGCCGACGCCGGCAACGTCGCGCCGGCGCAGATGCAGGCCGGGTTCACCGCGCTGCGACCCACGCTCGATCTGGCCAAGCTCGTCGGGCTCGGCGATCTGGTCGGCGACGCCAAGGCTCAGCTCGCGTATCGCGCGCTCGAGACCTGGTCGTCGGACAACATCCCGTTCCCGGGCGACGCCTATCGCACGTACATCACCGAGCTGTACCAGGGCAACGCGCTGGTCAACGGCACCCACCGGGTCCGCGGCAAGGCGGTCACGCTCGCCGCGATCACCTGCCCCACCCTCGCGATCGTCGCCGATCGCGACACCATCTGCCCGCCCCCGGCGGCGATCGCGCTGACCGAGCGCGTCGGCACCACCGACACCGCGGTCCTGCGCGTGCCCGGCGGCCACGTCGGCGCCGTCGTCGGCGGCCGCGCCGCGCGCGAGATGTACCCGGGCCTGATCGCCTGGCTGCGCCCGCGCCTGGTTGCCTCATCTCAGGAGAAGTCACCGTGAAGCTCGACACCTTCAAGATCATCGTCACCGGCGCGGCCCAGGGCATGGGCGCGCACTTCGCGCGCCGCCTCGCCGAGGCCGGCGCCCAGGTCGCCGCCGGCGACGTCAACGAGGCCGGCCTCGCCGAGCTCGTCGAGAGCGCCCGCGGCCTGCCCGGCCGCATCCACGCGCGCAAGCTCGACGTCGCCGACGAGGCCGAGGTCGGCGCGTTCGTCGACTGGGCGCACGGCGCGATGGGCGGGCTCAACGGCCTGGTCAACAACGCGGGCATCCTGCGCGACGGCCTGCTGGTCAAGCGCGACCGCACCACCGGCGCGATCACGACCATGACCCGCGCGCAGTGGGACGCGGTCATCGGCGTCAACCTGACCGGCGCGACGATGATGGTCCGCGACGTCGCCGCGAAGATGGCGGCGACCGAGAGCCGCGGCGTGACCGTCAACCTGTCGTCGATCGCGCGCCACGGCAACCGCGGCCAGTCGAACTACGTCGCGGCCAAGGCCGCGCTCGCCGCCAACACCGTCACCTGGATGCGCGAGCTCGCGCAGTTCGGGATCCGCGTCGGCGCCGTCGCGCCCGGCATGATCGAGACCCCGATGACGCAGGGCATGAACCAGAAGGCGCGCGACGCCCTGGTCGCCAACATCCCGTGCGCGCGCATCGGTCTGCCCGAGGACATCTGGCTGGCGGTCAAGTTCGTGCTCGAGTGCGACTACTTCGACGGCCGCACGATCGACGTCGACGGCGGCCTCGCGATGTGACGCCACGCTGGCAATCGGGGGCGTACGCTCTCCCGATGCGCCCACGCACGATCGCGGTCCTGCTCGCCACGCTCCTCCTCGGTGGCTGCTTCGTGCGGCACTCGAACTATCGCCGCCCCGGACACGTCGAGAAGTGCGAGGACCGCGGCGGCAAGCACTGCCACGGCCGCGGGCACGATCACGACCATGACCGCGGCCACGGTCACGACGGCGATCACGACCGCGACTGATCACGCGACGCGCGCGACCTCGCGCGCGTGCTTCGACGCGACCGCCCGGTGCCAACCGGTCGCGCGCGGTGGTAAGAGCGTGGCCATGGATGTCTCCGCTCCGCTCCGCGCCCTCGGGCTCGATCGCGACCTCACCCGTGGCGAGCTGATCGCGCGCACGCCGATCGACGGCTCGATCACCGCGCGCCTCGCGACCCACGACGCCGCCGCGGTCACCGCCGCCATCGGCCGCGCCCACGCCGCGTTCGCGATCTGGCGCGACGTGCCCGCGCCGCGGCGCGGCGAGCTGGTCCGGCTGTTCGGCGAGGAGCTGCGCGCCGCCAAGGATCACCTCGCGGCGCTGGTCACGATCGAGGCCGGCAAGATCACCGCCGAGGCCCGCGGCGAGGTCCAGGAGATGATCGACATCTGCGACTTCGCGTGCGGGCTGTCGCGCCAGCTCTACGGCCTGACGATCGCCTCGGAGCGCCCGGGCCACCGCATGGCCGAGACCTGGCACCCGCTGGGCGTGGTCGGCGTGATCAGCGCGTTCAACTTCCCGGTCGCGGTCTGGGCCTGGAACTTCGCGCTGGCGATCGTCTGCGGCGACAGCGTGGTGTGGAAGCCGTCGGAGAAGACGCCGCTGTGCGCGCTGGCGTGCGACGCGATCTTCGCGCGCGCGCTGGCCCGGTTCGCGGCGAGCGGCGCACCGGCGCCGGCGGGACTATCGGAGATCGTGCTGGGCGCCGCCGAGGCTGGCGCGGCGCTCGTCGACGATCCGCGGGTGGCGCTGGTCAGCGCGACCGGCTCGACCCGCATGGGCCGGATCGTCGCGCCGCGGGTCGCGGCGCGCTTCGGCCGGGTGCTGCTCGAGCTCGGCGGCAACAACGCGATGATCGTCGCGCCCTCGGCGGATCTCGATCTGGCCGTGCGCGCGATCGTCTTCGGCGCGGCCGGCACCTGCGGCCAGCGCTGCACCACGCTGCGGCGGCTGATCGCCCACGCCTCGATCAAGGACGCGCTGGTCGCGAAGGTCGCGCGCGCCTACGCCCAGCTGCGGGTCGGCGATCCGCGCGAGGCCGGCACGCTGGTCGGCCCGCTCGTCGATCAGCCGGCGTACGCCGCGATGGCCGCGGCGCTCGATCGCGCGCGCGCCGACGGCGGCGAGGTGATCGGCGGCGAGCGCGTGGCGGTGCTGGGCGATGGCGCCTACGTGCGCCCGGCGGTGGTCCGCATGCCGGGCCAGACCGAGGTCGTGCGCACCGAGACGTTCGCGCCGATCCTCTACGCGTTCGGTTACCACGACCTCGACGAGGCCATCGCGCTGCACAACGACGTCCCGCAGGGTCTGTCGTCGTGCATCTTCACCACCGACCTGCGCGAGGCCGAGCGCTTCCTGTCGGCATCGGGCTCGGACTGCGGCATCGCCAACGTCAACATCGGCACCAGCGGCGCCGAGATCGGCGGCGCGTTCGGCGGCGAGAAGGAGACCGGCGGCGGGCGCGAGTCGGGGTCGGATGCCTGGCGCAGCTACATGCGGCGCGCGACCAACACGATCAACTACTCGAACCAGCTGCCGCTCGCGCAGGGCATCACGTTCGCCTGACACCGCGCGCGCGGTCGCGCGTCAGTGCGTCAGCCGCGCGAGATCGCGGACCAGCGCGCGCAGCTGCTGCTCGGCCTCGGTGCGCAGCGCCGGCTTGCGCGCGGCCTCGAGGTAGGGCGGCACGGCCTCGAACCGGCGGCGCAGCGGCGCGACCGCGTCGGCACCCTTGAGATCGGTCGCGCGGGCCAGCGCGGTCGCGACGCTCGAGTACAGCGCCTTCAGCGACATCCCGCTGGTGTCGGGGCCCTCGCCGATCGGCCCCGGCGGGACCGGGCCCGGCGGGCGCGCGTCGGGCGCGGTCCGGATCGCGGCGTCGGGCCGCGTCACCGCAGGCTCGGCGCGCGGCCGCGCATCGACGATGACGTCGGGCGCGCGCCGCGGGCGCGCGTCGATCGAGGCGATCGCGATCGCCGCATCGTCGATCCCCGCATCGATCGGCGGGCCAGCCTCGACCTCGGCGACCGCGACGCTCGCCGCGTCGATCGACACGAGCCGCGGCGTGTTCGCGTCGGGCGCGGCCACCGCGACCGCGGGCGCGCCGTCGCCACCGCAGCGCGCGATCACCAGCGCGGCGATCGCGATCGCGGCGACGCCCGCGCCGATCGCGACCATGCGCCCTGCGCCCCGCGCGGGCACGACAGCGGGCGGCGCGATCATCACCGGCGCCGAGGGCTCCGGCGCGAGCACCTCGGCGGTCGCGAGCGGCCGGAACGCCGGCGGCAGGAGCGCGCGCGCGCCGGGCATGTCCCCGGCCGCGAGCGCCCGGGCGATCGCGAGCACGTGCGCGGTGCGATCGGGGCGCTCGGCGGCGACCTTGCGGGTCAGCCAGCCGATCAGCGCCTCGACCACCGGATCGACCCCGCGGCCGGAGCGATCGCGGATCGACGGCATCGTCGCGGCCACGTTCTGGCGCGCGACCTCGGTCGGGCCGCCGTCGAAGGGCAGCACGCCGGCCAGCATCTCGAACAGGATGATGCCGAGCGCGAACAGGTCGGTGCGGAAGTCGAGCTCCTCGTCGGTCGCCTGCTCCGGCGCCATGTAGTGCGGCGTGCCCATGACCAGGCCCTGCGTGGTCAGGCGCGAGCGGTGCTCGTCGATGTCGAGCAGCGCGAGGCCGAAGTCGATGATCTGCACCAGCTCGCTGCCGTCGTCGGCGATCGAGACGATGATGTTGTCGGGCTTGAGGTCGCGGTGGATGAGGCCGCGCTCGTGCGCGTGGGCGAGGCCCGCGGCGAGCTGCGCGAACAGGCCCAGCGCGCGTGCCTGGGTCAGCGGCTCGCGCGCGACCACCGACGCCAGGCTCTGGCCCTCGGCGAGATCCATCGCGAGGTAGAACAGCCCCTCGGTGGTCTCGCCGACATCGACGACGCCGATGACGTTGGGGTGATCGAGGCGGCTCGCGGCCTCGGCCTCGTTGCCCATGCGCGCGCGCGCCTTGCGGTCGTAGCCGACCTCGCCGAACGGCACCTTGATCGCGAAGCGCCGCGACATGCGCACGTGGCGCGCGCGGTAGACCCGCGCGAGCCCGCCATCGCCGATGATCGCCTCGATCAGGTAGCGCTCGGCGAGCACGCCGCCGACCAGCGGATCGTCGGCGCCCGGCTCGAGCAGCGCGCCGTCGTTCGGGCAACGCCGGAACGTGCCGCGGAACACGGCCTTGCAGGTCGGGCACGCCGCGCGCTCGAGCGCCGGCGCGACGAGATCAGAACTCGACACGGAATTCGGCCATCGCGCCGTGGCGGGTCGGGGCGACGCGCCACGCCTGCGCCTTCGCCGGTGCGGACTCGCGATCGGAGCGCAGGTAGAGGATCGCCGCGGTCGCGATGCCGGCGATCGCGCCGATGAACATCGCGTCGGCGACGCGCGCGCGGGTCGTGATGCCGCTGCGCGTGCCGGCATCGCAGGTGTCGGGATCCCGCTCGCAGCGATCGTAGGTGCCGCGCGCCGACAACCCGAAGCCGGTGCCCGCGGCGAGCGCGGCGATGCCGAGGCCGCCCGCGATCCAGGTGCCGCGCGTGAGGTGACGCGAGGGCCCCACGACGACCGGCGCGGTGGTGACGATCGCCTCGCGCGGCGCGGCGTCGGGCAGGAGCCGCTTCGCGGCGGCGGCGAACACCTCGCCGGCGCGCGCATCGGCGGGCAGCTCGACCCGCGGCCGTGCCACGACCTGCCCGGTCGCGACGCTGGCCCAGGTCGCGTCGACCTGCACGGTCGTCCCGACCTGCACGATCGCGAGGAACAAGAGCTCGCTGGCGTCGAGCCGCGCCGCCAGCTCGGCGACGCAGCGCGGCTCGGCGACGCACTCGTCGGGCACGCCCGCCGGCGGCAGGCGGCGCGCGACATCCGCGCCACCGATCGCATCGACGTCGAGCTCGCGCTGCAGCGCATCGGCGAGCGCGGAGCCCAGCTCGGTCGCGCGCTCGTCGCTCACGTTGGCCGCCAGATCCACGATCACGCCGACCCGCGGGTGCGCCGGCTGGGCGAGCGCAGGCGACGCGAGGCACAGCGCGGCGATCACCGCGATCGGCGCACGCGTCATGTCGCCTCGTAGTCGCCAGCGAGGCGGTAGCCCAGCCCGTGGCGCGACTCGATCAGATCGGGGATGCCGTGCTGCTGCAGCTTGCGCCGGACCCGGCGGACCAGCTCGCGCACGTTCTCGCTCGAGGCCTCGTACGAGCGAAACTCGAGCTTCTCGGCGACCTGCGCCCACGGCAGGTACGCGAGATCGGCGGTCGCCGCCTCGCGCCGCGCCTCGGTCAGCAGCTGCAGCAGGTGGAACTCGAGGCGCGCGAGCTCGACGCGCGCGGTGCCGAGCTTGACGATGCCGCCCTCGACGCGCTGGGTCAGCTCGATCCGCTCGCCGCTGGTGGCGGTGAGCGAGGCCGCGAACACCAGCCGATCCTTGCGGCTGGGCGCGGTCCGGCCCGGGCCGCTCGGGACCGCGACGCCAGGCAGCGAGCGATCGACGAACAGCAGATCGACCTCGCCGAAGCGCAGCCGCGCGCCCTCGACCAGCGGCGCGGCCTCGACGCGGACGTTGTCGACGCAGGTGCCGTTGCGGCTGCCCTGATCGATCACCCGCCAGCCCTCGCCCGCGCGCTCGATGCGGGCGTGCACCGACGACACCGACGCGTGCAGCAGCGTGAAGTCGCAGTCCTGCAGCGCGCGGCCGATCACCGTCGGATCGCCGATCGCCCACACCACGCCCCACGGGTCGATGAGGCCCGCGGTCCCGGTCGCGCGCCGCGAGGCGATCTGCTCGGGCGTCAGGCTCGACGCCGCGATCGACTTGCGATGCGCATCGCAGAGCACTCCGGTGCTCGCGGGCATCGTGCACAGGACACACCTCGCCATGTCCTCGATCCTGCCCGCGTCCCGTCCGACGCGCCACGCCGGGAGCGCGGGATCGGCGATGAGCTCGATCGTCGGGAGAATCGGTGGACGCGTGCGGCTGCTCATCAGCAGTGCCCCCCGACCACCATGCCCGACGCCGTCGCGCTCCCCGTGATCGATAGCGCGATGCCCCTCGTGATCCCCCGGCTTGCAGTGGTCATGCACTCACGATGCGTCGCGCCTGCGAACCCCACCAGAGAGACGTCAGTGAGGTCCGTGAGACAGGTCTCCCACATCGAGCACACCGACGGTCATGGCTCCGTGAGGCGCGCCGCCACGCGCGCGGATCGCGCTATCGTGCGGTGTGCATCATCGAGGGATCGCGGTGGCGCCGCTCGCGCTCTGTGCGGCGTGCAGCCTGGTCTACGACGTGGACAACCTACCAGGGCGCTCGGATGCCCGCGTGTTCGACGCCGCGATCGACGCGCCCGTCGACGCCGATCCGTCGATGCTGGCGCTGACGAGCGTGGAGCCGGCCAGCCTGCTCGAGGGCACCGGCACCGGCGGTCGCCCAGCGCTGCTGGTGCTGCACGGCGCGAGCATCGTCGACACCGCGGAGGTCTCGGTCGCGTTCGTCGACGCCGTCGGCGTGGACGCGGGCGTCGATGCCGGCGCCGAGCAGCCGATGCTGGCGGGCTTCGGGGCGACTGCGGACGGCACCCTGGCCGGCGTCGCGGTCCGGATCCCGGTCATCGGCGACCTGCACGCCGGCGAGAACCGCACGCTGCGCGTCACGCTCACGCAGGGCGCGGCGCAAGAGAGCGTCGACGTGACGGTCGCGGGCCTCGAGGAGCTGACGCTCGCGGGGCCGACCGCGGTCAGCGCCGCGACCGCGACTCCCTACTCGCAGATCGAGATCACCGGCAAGGTCCACTTCACCGGCGCCGATCCGGTGCGGCTGTTCGCCACCGGCGGCATCCACCTCGCCGCCGATCTCGACGGCGACGCCGTCGGACAGGAGGGCGGCCCGCACGGCTGTCGCGGCGCCGATCAGCAGGGCGCGGGCGGGTGCACGCCGGGCGGCGGCGCGGCGGGCGGGGACGCCGGGGTGCTCGGGCTGACCCACGGCGCGGGCGGCGGCGGCGGCGGCTTCGGCGCGCCGGGGACTGCCGGCAACGGCACCGGCGGCGGCACGGAAGGCATGGCCACCGGCGTCGAGACGCTGGTGCCGATCGTCAGCACGGCCGGCACCGCCGGCAATCGCGGCAACGGCGGCGGCGGCGGCGGCCAGGGCACGCTCAACGCGGCGGGCGGCGCCGGCGGCGGCGGCGGTGGCGTGATCTACCTCGCCGCGGGCGGCGACATCACCGTCGACAGCGGCCACACGATCAGCGCGAAGGGCGCGACCGCCAGCGGCGGCTCGGGGGGCGGCGGCGGCGGCTCCGGCGGCGCGATCCTCATCCGCGCCGGCGGCGCGATCACGTCGACGGGCGCGTGGCTGACCGCGCCGGGCGGCCTGGCCACGACCGGCTCGCAGGGCCCCGGTGGTCCCGGCGGCGTCGGGCGCATCCGCGTCGACGCCGCGGTCGGCAACGTCGTCGCGATGGCGACCACCCCGGGCGCGTTCCGCGGTCCGTCGTGGGCCGCGGCCACGCCGTCGATCGCGACCACCGCGCCGACGCTCACGCTGGTCGGCCAGCCCGGCCGCGCCTTCGGCGTGCGCCTGAACGATCAGGCGCAGGCCGACGTCACGCCGGGCGTCGACGGCACGGTCGCGGTGACCGGGCTCGCGCTGCGGGCCGGTCGCAACCAGATCTGCGCGGTCGCGCAACCCGGCGCGCTGGTCGAGGAGTCGCTGTCGTGCGTCGAGCTGTTCGTCGCCAGCCCCTGACCGTGAGCAGCGATCAGGCGCTCTTGTACGCGCGCTCGAGCCCGGCGATGTCGATCTTGTCCATCGCCATCATCGCCTTCATGACCGCTGCCGACTTCGCCGGCGCGGTGCCATGCATCAGCTTGCCGAGCTGCTTCGGGATGATCTGCCACGACAGCCCGTAGCGATCCGTGAGCCAGCCGCAGCGGCTGGGCTTGCCGCCGCGCCCGAGCTTCTTCCACAGATCATCGACCTCGCGCTGGGTCGTGCAGTCGACGAACATCGAGATCGCCGGCGTGAAGTGGAACACCGGGCCGCCGTTGAGCGCGCGGAACTGCTGACCGCGCAGCCGGAAGGTCACGCCCATGACGGCGGCCTTCTTGCCCGGGCCCTTGCCGCCGGTCTTCGCGATGCTGGTGATCTTCGAGCCCTGCTTGAAGACCGAGACGTAGAACTTCGCGGCCTCGAGGGCCTGCGAGTCGAACCACAGGAACGGCGTGATGGTCGGCATGGAGATCCTCACTACACCTTGCTAGCCGCGGCGGGTGGCGATGAGGCGCTCGAGCTTGTCGAGCTCGCTCGCCCAGCCCATCGACTGGCGCTGGGTCCAGACGTCGTCGTGCATCGGATCGAAGGTCAGGACCATGCGCACGCGATCGCCCGTGGGAAACAGCTCGACCGCGTGCGCGACCTGGTACGGCGTGATCCCGGGGATGAAGTCGGTGTGGTGATCGTAGGTGAGCCGGCGCTTGGGCGTGACCTCGGTGTAGGTCGCGCGCGCCTCGCTCGCGGTCGGCATGCCGGCCTGCTTCATGAACGCGATGGTCTCGGGCTCGCACGCGATCATCGCGTACTCGAGCGCGCCGCCGGCCCACAGCTCGAGGCGGCGGACCTCGACGCGGAAGCCACCAGGGCCCCACCACGCCTCGATGCCATCCTTGGTCGTCCACAGATCCCACACGTCGTCGACTGACGCGGTGAAGGTCCGCTCCATCGTGATCGCGGGCTTGGTGCTGGTCAGGGTGCTCACGGTTCGGTCTCCTTGCGCTTGCGCGCGTGCTGGCGTCGATCGAGCTCCTCCGCGAACCGATCGAGGCGCGCCTCCCACAGGCGCCGGTACTGGGTGATCCATGCGTCGAGCTCGCGGAACGGCTCGGGTCGGAGCGAGTAGATGCGCTTCGGGCCATCGGGCCGGACCTGCACGAAGCCGGCCTCGGTGAGGATGCGCAGGTGGCGCGACACGCCCGACTGGTGGATCGCGACCTGCTCGACCAGATCGTTCACCGCGCGCTCGCCGCCCCGCAGCACCTCGACGATGCGAAAGCGGGTCGGGTCGGCGAGCGTCTGGAGGACGTCGACATGCATGTTCGTGCATATGCATATACGTGCATACGACGGCTGTCAAGGCGCGATCGCGCGGCGCGCCGGGCGTGAAGATTCGATGAACTCCGCCCGGGCGCGCCGCCGCCGCTGTACCCGCCCCGGCGCGAGGTCGAGGATGCCCGCATGGCCGCATCTCGTCTGCGCTCGCGTCACGTCCTCGCTCCGCTCGCGCTCGTCGGGGCGTGCGGCCATGCACCGCCAGCCATGCCGGCCACCGCGCCGGCCGCTGCCGCGCCCGCCGCGCCGACCTACGCGACCCACACGATCGCCCTGCCCGGCGGCACCGCCGACGGCGTGTTCATGGACTACCTGCTGTTCGATCCGCGCACGCGATCGATCTGGGTGCCCGCGGGCAACACCGGCGCGGTCGACGTCATCGACGTGGCGACCGGCACGCTCGCGCAGATCACCGGCTTCGCGACCCAGGAGATGGAGCGCCGCGGGAGGAAGCGGGTGGTCGGGCCGAGCTCCGCCACGCTCGGCGCCGACGGCGTGGTCTACGTCGGCAACCGCGGCGACTTCACGGTCTGCGCGATCGACGAGCACGCGCTCACCCGCGGCGCGTGCGGCACGCTCGACGCGATGCCCGACGGCATCGCCTACGTCGCCGCGACCAGGGAGGTCTGGGTGACGACGCCACGCGACAGGTCGATCCGCATCCTCGACGGCGCGACCCTCGCGCAGAAGGCGCGGCTCGCCTACGACGGCGAGCCCGAGGGCTTCGCGGTCGACGGCCTGCGCGGCCGCTTCTACACCAACCTCGAGGACGCCGACCTCACGCTCGCGATCGATCTCGCGACCCACGCGACGGTCGCGACCTGGAAGCCGGCCTGCGGCGAGGACGGCCCGCACGGGCTGCGCCTGGCCGAGGCCGACGGCCTGCTGTTCGTGGCGTGCAGCGCGCGCGCCGAGGTGCTCGATGTGGCCCACGACGGCGCGGTGCGCGGCACGATCGACACCGGCGATGGCGTCGACGATCTCGACTACGTCGCCGCGACCCGCCGGCTGTACGTCGGCGCCGCCCAGGCCGCGACCTTGACCGTCGCCGCGGTCGACGCGACCGGCGGGCTGACCGCGATCGCCACGGTCCCGACCGCCGATGGCGCGCGCAACGGGGTCGCCGACCAGACCGGCGCGATCTACCTGGCCCACGGCGCCGGCAGCGAGCTGATCGTGGTCGCCCCGAAAGGGCCGGCGCAGGCCGCGCAGTAACCTGACAGAAGGCTGTCGCTCGGCCGTCGGAGAGTGGCGTCACACCACCCGCAACCGACCAGGAGCCAGCCATGACCCAGCCGACGACCTCGCCCACCCTCCACCACGGCAGCTGCCACTGCGGCGCGGTCCGCTTCGAGGTGACGCTCGACGCCCTGCGCGGCAGCCAGTGCAACTGCTCGATCTGCACCAAGCTCGGCGCGTTCAACACGATCGTCAAGCCGGCGGCGTTCCGCCTGGTCGCTGGCGAGGACGTGCTCACGAGCTACGCGTTCCGCACGAAGATGGCGACCCGCCACTTCTGCAGCCGGTGCGGCGTCGCGATGTTCGGGCGCGGCCACCTCGAGGTCCTCGGCGGCGACTTCGTCTCGATCAGCCTCCGCGCCCTCGACGACGTCGAGCTGCTCGACGCGGAGTGCGTGTACTGGGACGGCCGCCACGACAACTGGCAGGCCGGCGCGCGCCCGACGCCGTGGCGGCGCGACGCCCCAACCGCCTGACCGAGCTACTCGAACGCCGAGAACGTGAACGTGACCTGCAGATCGGCGTCGGCGCCCTTGCCCATGAAGTCGGCCGACGCCGGGCCGCGCAGCTGCACCTTGAAGCTGCCGGTCAGCATCTTGGCGTAGTCGGCCGCCGGCACCGCGGCGCCATCGAAGGTGACCGCGATCGGCAGCGGCCCGCTGGTCGCGGTCGCGGCGATCGACGCGCTGCCCGCCGGGTACGTGTTGTTGGTGTCGTTCATGATGAACAGCACCTCGGTCGTGCCGGTGAACACCTCGCCGAGGGTCGTGACGTTGGTCGAGCCGGCGCCGAGCAACAGCTTGATGTCATCGATCTCGATGCTCGACGGATCGTGCCCGCCGAGCTTGGCGCGCGCGTTGGCGACGAACGCGCCGTACGGGTTGCCCGACTCGGTCGTGATGCCCTTGTCCTCGGTGATCGTCGCGGCGGCGACGTCGCCGGACTTGGCCTTGAGGTTGATCCCGACCGGCTCCGAGTACTGGACCGGATCATCCCCGCACGCCGCGAGCACGACGGAGACGAACGCGAACGAGATCACGGATGGACGCATGGAAGCTCCTGATGGCACGAGGAGTCAGTGGGGCCGCGGCGCGCGGCGGTCGCACGAATCGACCTCTGGTCCTCCGCATGGTGGGCCACCTCACGTGGGAGCACGCACACCGCGCGGCGCATCCTCTATGCTGGCGAGATGCTGCCCGCCTCCGCGTATGCGGTCGACGCCGACATCCGCCGCGCCGAGTCGCTGCCGGCGGCCGCGTTCACCGATGTCGAATTCCTGACACGCGAGCTCGAGACGATCTTCCACAACGCGTGGCTGTTCGCGCCCGAGCCGAACTCCGATGACGACACCCGATCGCTCGCGGCCCAGGTCGCGGCCCGCGGCGCGCGCGCGCCGTTCGCGCAGCTCGGTCGCCCGCTGTTCCTGCAGCGCGGCTGGGACGACGACGAGCTGCGCGCGTTCGGCAACACCTGCACCCACGCGTGGTTCCCGCTGGTCCAGGGCCCGTCGCGCGGCCCCACGCTGGTCTGCGGTCAGCACGGCCGCCGCTTCGACTGCACCGGGCGGTTCGTGTCGCAGCCCGGGTTCGCCGGCCTGCCCGACTTCCCGCGCGCCTGCGATCACCTCGCGCCGGTCGCGGTCGCGCCGTGGCGCGATCACCTGTTCACGCGCTTCGCCGCCGACGGCGCGCCGCTCGCGGAGACGCTCGCCGCGGTCGACGAATCACTCGTCCGGTTTCCGGACAACCTGGCGCGCGCGCCGGGCGCCGGCGTGGTCCGCGAGGTCGCCGGCAACTGGAAGCAGCACGCGTGGAACTACCTCGACCGGTTCCACATCGGCTTCATCCACCGCGCGCCCGGCGGCCTCGCCGACGCGATCGATCTCGCGAGCTACCAGACCGAGCTGCACGGCGACGCGGTGCTGCAATGGGCGTGGGCCAGCGATCCCGCCGATGGCATCGACCCGGCGCTCCTGCCGGCGCGGTTCGCGGATCCCGGCGGCCGCCGCGTGTTCGCGCTGTGGTGGTTCGTCTGGCCCAACCTGACGCTCAACTTCTATCCGTGGGGCCTGTCGGTGAACGTCTACCAGCCCGTCCCGGGGCGCCCCGACGTGACCCGGTTCATCTGGACCCACCACGTCCTCGATCCGCAGAAGCACGCGGCGCGCGATCGCCGCTGGCTGTCGAGCCAGGTCGACGCCGAGGACATCGACGCGCTGGCGCAGGTGACCCGCGGGCTGCGCTCCGGGCTCGCGCCGCGCGGCCGGTTCGCTCCGGCGGACGAGACCGGGCCGCACTGGTTCCACCGCAAGGTCGCGCTCGCCGTGACGCCATGACGCCGGCCGCGGTACGATGAAGCCGTGGCCACCGCCGATGCCCTCGCCACCCGCGCCGCGCTCGAAGACGAGCTGCGCGCGCTGATCGCCTCCGACAAGCTCGACGACGCGACCGCGCGCGCGCTGCGCGGCTTCGGCCCCGAGGTGATGGCGTGGTTGCACGCCACCGTCGGCGGTGAGACCGAGGCGAGCGACGCGTTCGCGCTGTTCGCCGAGGAGCTGTGGAAGAGCCTGCGCCGCTACGATCAGCGCTGCTCGATGCGGACCTGGTGCTACATGCTCGCGCGCCACGCCGCGTACCGCGTGCGCGAGGCCCGGGCCAAGGGCAAGGCGCTGCCGCTGTCGCAGGCGCCGGTCGACGCGCTGGCCGCCGAGGTCCGCGAGACCACGCTCGTGCACCTGCGCACCGAGGTCAAGGATCGGGTCCGCGCGCTGCGCGAACAGCTCGATCCCGACGATCAGACGCTCCTGATCCTGCGCGTCGATCGCGACCTCGGCTGGCGCGACATCGCGCTGGTCATGCTCGGCGACGAGGCGCCAGCCACCGAGGTCGACAAGCTCGCGGTCGCGCTGCGCAAGCGGTTCGAGCGGGTCAAGGCGCGGCTGCGCGAGCTCGTCGCCGCGGACGCCGCCGGATCCTGATCAGTCGCCGTGCTTGCCGTGGCCGTGCCCGGGCGGGCCCGGCGGGCCGCGCTCGTCATCACCGGGCCCGGGCTCGGGTTCGGGATCGGCGGCGCGCACCGCCTCGATCTGCTCGCGCAGCGCCGCGGTCTCGGGGCTGGCGCCGAACCGCTCCTCGAAGTGCGCGAGCTTGTCGAGAGCTTCGCCCCACGCGTGCTCGCGCAGCTTGTCGACGACCTTGCGCCACTCCTTCTCCGACTTGCCGGTGAGGCCGGCCGGCGGGTTGGCCTGGATCGTCAGCGGCGCGTCGTCGGCGACCGGCGAGGTCGCCAGCGCGGCGCCCGGCGCGGGGCCCGAGACGGCGCCCGGGGTCGCGCGCCGATCGCCGCTCAGGATCAGCGCGGCGATCACGCCGATCGCGATCACGCCGCCGCCGATCCACAGCGCGAGCCGGCGCCGGCGAGCGTCATCGGGAGGCGCGGTCGCGCCCCACTGGCTCATCGCCGCCGCGGTGGTGCCCGGCATCGACACCGCGAGCACCGCGCGCGGCATCGCCACGGAGCCCGACGCCGCCGGCGGCCCCAGCTCCGGCGAGCTGCCGCTGCCGCGCGCGATCAGCGCCGCGAGCTCGTCGGCGGTCGGGCGGTTCGCGGGCTCGGGATCGATCGCGCGCGCGACCGCGGCGGCGAGATCCGCCGGCACCCCGGGGGCGACCTGCGCGAGCGGCGGCGGCGGCCGGCGTTCGAGCAACGACGCCAGGCTGGTGATGCTCGACGAGTCGAACGCGCAGGTGCCGGACAGCGCTTCGTAGAGGATCGCGCCGAGCCCATAGATGTCGGCGGCGGCGCTGAACTGCCCGAGCGCGAGCGCCTCGGGCGCGGCGTACGCGGGCGAGCCCACGAACTGCCCGGTGATCGTCAAGGACGAGTCGGGCACGTGGGCCACGCCGAAATCGGCGAGCTTCCAGATCCCCGGGCCGGCGGCGAGCACGTTGGCCGGCTTGACGTCGCGGTGGAGGATGCCGCGCGCGTGGGCCGCGGCCAGCGCGCGGGCGAGCTGCACGCCGAGCGCGCGCGCGTCGTCGGGCGAGAGCGGCCCGGCGGCGAGCTGCTCCTTCAAGGACGGGCCGGCGACCCGCTCCATCACCAGGTACGGCGGATCGCCGTCGAACCCGACATCGTACAGCGCGACGATGTTGGGATGCGACAGGGCCGCGATCGCGCGCGCCTCCTGCCGGAACCGATCGTCGAGGAGCTGGCCGTTGATCCCGCCGCGGTTGCGGATCGTCTTGATCGCGACCTCGCGGCCGAGCGCCTCGTCGATCGCCGCGTGAACTTCGCCCATCGCGCCCGCGCCGAGGGTCGCCTCCACGCGATACCGGCCGAAGCGCAACGACGGCTCGCCCACGACTCCAGGGTGCCCGAACCGCGCGAAGGAACCAAGCGAACCGGCCAGGCGTGCGCTTCTGGCACGTGGCCGAGCCATGAGATATCGGGGGCCTGCGCGCGCTCAGCGTGTGGATCGCACGTTCGGTGGCGTCGATCTCGGGACGCGACAAAGAGGACGTGAGTCTGACACCGAGTCAGTGGTAGGGTCCGCGGCCGATGTCGTCCCGATTCCGCTTCATGTCAGTTGTCGCTGCGGTCGCTCTGGCCGCGTGCGGCAACTCTCCTTCGAACACGCCGGATGCAAAAGACACGATCGACGCCGCCTCGATCGACGCCGCCATCGACGCGCCACCCGGGACACCGGATGCGAGCCCGGATGCCGGTTTCGATGCGATGCCGGCGCCGGCGATCTGCACCGTCACCGCGGGTGACGCGACCAAGCTGATCACCGGCACCGTGCTCACGCCCGCCGGCGTGCTCGCGAACGGCCAGGTCGCGATCAACGCGAGCGGCGTGATCACCTGCGTCGGGACGTCGTGCCCGTCGCCGACCGCGACCCGCATCGACTGCCCGATGGGCGTCATCTCGCCGGGCCTCATCAACACGCACGATCACATCACGTACACCCAGAACTCGCCGTACACCGACACCGGCGAGCGCTACGAGCAGCGCCACGACTGGCGCCGCGGCCAGCGCGGCCACACCAAGCTGACCACCCCGGGCAGCGCGACCGCGGATCAGATCCGCTGGGGCGAGCTGCGGTTCCTGTTCGGCGGCGCGACCTCGATCGTCGGCTCGGGCGGCCAGGCCGGCCTGCTCCGTAACCTCGATCAGGCGGCCAACGAGGAGGGCCTCGGCCAGCCGGCCGTGAAGTTCCAGACCTTCCCGCTCGACGACTCGGGCGGCGCGCAGCTGACCGGCAACTGCAACTACGGCGCGGCGCCCGACACCGAGGCGTCGATCGCCAGCCTCGAGGCCTACGAGCCGCACGTCGCCGAGGGCATCGACGGCACCGCGCGCAACGAGTTCACGTGCGTCAGCGACCCGACCTTCGACACCACCGCGCCCGGCCTGTCGACCGACCTGGTCAAGCCGCAGACCGCGATCATCCACGGCGTCGGCCTCAAGCCCTACGACTACGGCGTCATGGCGATCGACGGCACCGCGCTCATCTGGTCGCCGCGCTCGAACATCACGCTCTACGGCGACACCGCCGGCGCGCCGATCGCGTCGCGCCTCGGCGTGCAGATCGCGCTGGGCACCGACTGGACCGCGACCGGCTCGATCAACCTGCTGCGCGAGCTCAACTGCGCGGACTTCGTCAACAAGACCTACTGGAACAACTACTTCAGCGACCAGCAGCTCTGGCAGATGGTCACCGAGAACGCCGCCTCCGTCACCGCCACCGATGACGTCATCGGCACGGTCGCGGTCGGCAAGGTCGCCGACCTCTCGATCTTCGACGGCCGCTTCAACACCAGCTACCGCGCGGTCCTCAACGCCGAGCCCAAGGACGTCGTCCTGGTCATGCGCGGCGGCAAGCCGCTGTACGGCGAGGACACCACGATCGCGGCGCTGGCCACCGGCTGCGATGCGGTCGACGTGTGCGGCAACGCCAAGCAGGTCTGCTTGATGAGCGAGATCGGCAAGACCTACGCCCAGCTCCAGACCGCGGTCGGCACCGACTACGCCGCGTTCTTCTGCGGCACTCCGACCAACGAGCCGAGCTGCGTCGCGAAGCGCCCGGCCGCGGTCAACAACTCCACCATCTACACCGGCGTGGCGAGCAGCGGCGACATGGACGGCGACGGCATCGCCGACGCCAGCGACAACTGCCCCGACGTCTTCAACCCGATCCGCCCGCTCGACAACGGCGTGCAGGCCGACGCCGACAGCGACAACGTCGGTGACGCGTGCGACGTGTGCCCGGTCAACGCCAACACCACGACCTGCGCGACGATCGATCCCAACGACCGCGACGCCGACGGCGTCACCAACGCGCTCGACAACTGCCCCGACATCGCCAACCCGCAGCAGGAGGACGGCGACCACGACAGCAAGGGCGACGTCTGCGACGCGTGCCCGGCGATCGCGAACCCCGGTGGCCAGGGTTGCCCGGTCTCGATCTACAGCATCAAGAACGGCACGACCACGGTCGGCTCGGTGGTCCACGTGACCAACGCGATCGTCACCGGCAAGGGCTCGAACGGCTTCTTCGTCCAGGTCAAGCCCACGCTCACCAACGGCATGGCCGACCCGGCGTACATGGGCCCCGACAACTCGGGCCTGTTCGTGTTCACCACCGCGGCCTCGCCGTTCCTGACCAGCGTCGCGGTCGGCAACCGCGTCGACATCGACGCGTCGGTCGCGCTGTTCAACGGCCAGATCGAGCTCGCGACCATCTCCGCCGTGACCATCACCAGCGCCGCCGCCGAGGCCGCGCCGGATCCGATCACCGTCACCGCCGCCGAGGCCACCACCGGGGGCACCCGCGCCGCCAAGCTCGAGAGCGTGCTGGTCAAGACCGGCGCGGTCACGATCACCGCGGTCGATGCGGTCAACAACGAGGTCACCGCCAACGACGGCGCCGCCGCGATCGCGGTCGACGACTTCCTCTACCTGCCGGCGCCGCTGCCCTCGGTCGGCACCGCGTTCGGCTCGATCACCGGCGTGCTCACGCTGCGCGGTAGCGTCTCGAAGATCGAGCCGCGCGCCGCTGCCGACTACGGCCCGGCGTCGCTGGCGATCAGCGCGTTCGGCCCGGCCAAGACCTTCGTCGACGTCGGTGCGGTCATGGTCCCGACCCGCCCGACCCAGCTGACGGTCACGCTGAACCAGCCGGCGCCGTCCGACACGACGGTCGCGATCACCTCGAGCGACAACGCCGTCGCCCGCGCGATCGGCGACAGCGTCACCGTGCTCGCCGGCCAGACGACCGCGGTGGTCCAGGTGAGCTCGACCGCCAAGGGCACCGCGACCCTGACCGCGACCCTGGGCATCTCGCTGACCTCGTCGGTGCAGGCGCTCGACGGCACCGAGGTCCCGGTGCTGATCGGCCTCACGCCGACCACCGCGACCGTGGCCCCGGGCGGCACGCAGACGTTCACCGTCGGCCTCGACATCCCGGCGCCGACGGGCGGCACCGCCGTGACCTTGACCCTGACCCCGGCCAACGCTGGCGCCGTCCCGCCGACCGTGACGGTCCCCGCCGGTCAGCTGACCGCCCCGTTCGACTACGTCGACGGCAGCACGGTCACCTCGGCGAGCGTCAAGGCCGAGCTCGGCGCGGCCGCGTTCACCTCGCCGATCACCGTGGTGGCGCCGCCGATGGGCCACCTCGTGATCAACGAGGTCGACTACAACCAGACCGGCACCGACGCGAACTCGTACGTCGAGATCTACAACGCGAGCACCGCCGACATCGCGCTCGCCAACTACGCGGTCGTGCTGATCAACGGCAACGGCAACGCGACCTACGCGACCTTCAACCTGTCGACCGCGGGCACCACGCTGGGCGCCGGCAAGTACCTGGTCATCCGCAACGCGACCGTCACGGTGCCGACCGGTACGCTGACGATCGACACCACCGGTGACTGGATCCAGAACGGCTCGCCGGACGGCATCGCGCTGATCGACACCAGCAACCACACGCTGGTCGACGCGCTGTCGTACGGCGGCTCGATCACCGCGGCGATCATCGCGGGCTTCCCGAGCACCGTCGATCTGGTCGAGAAGACCGCGTTCGCGGGCATCGACACCGCCGATGATCTCAACTCGCTGGCCCGCACGCCGAACGGCAAGGACAGCGACGACGCGTCGATGGACTGGCACGTGACGTCGACCAAGACGCCGGGCGCCGCCAACCCGTAACCCACGGGCGCAGCGACGGAACCTGACGGGCTCGCCGGCGACGGCGGGCCCGTTCGCGTTCCGGAGACCCGCGAGCGCTCCGCGCGGCTCAGGATCCGATCGCGCGCAGGTCGGGCGCCGACGTGCGCGCGGCGGGGACCGCCGGCGGCACCAGCGGCAACCGCAGCGCGAGCGTCGTGCCGCGGCCGCGGTGCGACGACAGGGTCGCGCTGCCGCCGCCGCTCTCGGCGAGCGCCCGGATCGCGTCCATACCGACGCCGCGGCCCGACACGTCGCTGACGCGCGAGGCGGTCGAGAGCCCGGGATGGAAGACCAGCTCGTGGAGCGCGTGCTCGTCGAGGAGATCGGTCGCGGCGATCAGCCCGCGCTCGATCGCGCGGGTGCGGACCCGCTCGAGGTCGACGCCAGCGCCGTCGTCGATGAGATCGAGCTGGACGCCGATATCGTCGATCGCGACGGCGATCGCGAGCGTGCCGGTCGCGCGCTTGCCGGCCGCGACCCGCGCCTCCGGCGGCTCGATGCCGTGATCGAGCGCGTTGCGGATCGCGTGGACCAGCACGTCGGCGACCCGCTGGTAGATCGCCTCGGGCACGATCGCCGCGAAGGCCTGGATCTCGACGTCGACGCTCTTGCCGAGCTCGGCCGCGAGCGTCGTCGCCTGCTGCCGCACGCGCCGGAACAGATCGTCGAGGGGGACCCAGGTCAGGCGGGCCGCGGTGGCGCGCAGCGTGGCGGCGACCGCCGTCAGCCGCGCCTCGGCCGCGGGTCGTTCGGCGGCGAGCTCGGTGGCGACCGCGGTGATCACGTCGAGCGACTCGCCGACCACGCGCTGCGCGGCGGTCAGCACGCAGCGCGGCCCGAGCGCCGCGGGCGTCGGCGCCAGCATGCGCGGGAGATCGTCGATCAGCTCGGCGAGCGCGGCGGCGTCGCCGAGGCGGTGCGCGGCGCTCGCGACCACGGCGAGGTGGTGGCGGGGCGCGACCTCGCGGATGCCCGAGACCGAGCCGCGGCGGACCGCGCCGAGGTCGAGGACGATCTCGGCGGCGCGATCGTGGGCGCGCAGCTCGCGATAGACGTCGCGGTAGAGCTCGAACAGCTCGTGCAGCGCGGCCATCGCCTGCTCGAGCTCGGCGAGCAGGCGGCGCTCGGGCCGGCGGGTCGCGCGCAGGAGCGCGGTGATCCCGACCACGGCGGCGAGCCGCGCGTCGGGGCCGCGCATGTGGAACGCCGCGACCGTGTCGCGCAGCTGGTCGAGCGCGCGCGCGAACACCGCGCCGAGCTCGAGGTCGCGGGGCCGCGACTGCCAGGCGGTCAGCGCGGCCTCGGCCCGCATGATCAGCGGCCGGTAGCCGCCGTAGAGCGCGGCCATCGCGTCGATCGCGGTGTCGTGCGGCGCGTCGTGCAGCACCTGCTGCCCGAGCACGCCGAGGAGCCGGCGCGTGGTCGCGAGCTCCTCGGTGGTCGCGCGGCGATCGGGGGCGCGCAGCGTGTCGAGCACGTCCTCGAGCTGGTGCGCGAGCGCGGCGATCGAGCCGAGGCCGGCCGCGCGCGCCGCGCCCTTGAGCGTGTGGATCGCGCGGAACATCCGCGCCACCGCCCCGCGCGCGTCGCGATCGCGCTCGAGCGTGACGAGCTCGGCGCCGCAGTCCTCGAGGAGCGCCTGGGTCTCGCTGAAGAACTGCTCCACGCCGACGGTGCTCGCGGCCTCGCTGGCCGCGGGCCGGGCCGCGGTCGCCGCGCCGGGCCGGACGAACACCACCACCGCGCTGGTCAGCCCGGCGGCGTCGTAGATCGCGCCGTAGTCGAGCTCGAGCGCGCCGCGCCCGAGCGCCGCGGGCAGGTGCCGCGGCGGATCGCCCAGCGTCAGCGTGAACAGCTCGCGGTCGACGCCGATCGCGCACGCGAGCCACAGCGCCAGGATGCCGGCGCCGTCGCTGGTGTCGTCGAGCGCGAGCACCTGGTGGAGCGCGCGGCCCGGGACCCGGTCGAGCGCGAGCGGCGAGGTCGGGCCGCCAAACGCGTCGGCGATCTGGCCCTCACCGTCGACGATCAGCACCGCGCCCGGGAACGCCGCGACCACCGCGCCCATCACCTCGGGCGGCGCGGACAGCGCGCGCAGGATCGGCATGCGCCGCGTCACGGCACCGCGCCCCGGATCTGCGCGCTCATCGCGTCACCCGCAGGACCTCGCGCACCGAGGTCTGCTTGAGCAGCATCAGCCGCAGCGCCGCGAACCGCAGATCGCGCCAGCCGGTGGCCGCGATCTGCGCGCGCAGCGCCTCGGTGCCCGCGCCCCGCGCGATCAGCGCGCGCACGCCATCGTCGACCTCGAGCAGCTCGCGGATCGCGATCCGGCCGCGGTAGCCGCTGCGGGCGCAGGCGCTGCAGCCGGTGCCGCGCGCCAGCTCGACCTCCGGCGGCAGCGTCGGCAGCCCCAGCGCGGCCAGCTCGTCCGGCGTCGGCGCGTAGGTCACGGCGCAATCGGAGCAGATCTGGCGCACCAGCCGCTGCGCGACCACGCCGATCAGGCTCGGCGCGACCAGGTGCGGCGCGACGCCCATCTCGGCCAGCCGCGTGACCGCGCCGATCGCGTCGTTGGTGTGCAAGGACGCGAGCACCAGGTGCCCGGTCAGCGCGGCCTCGGCGGCGATGACGCCGGTCTCGTGATCGCGGATCTCGCCGACCAGGACGACGTCGGGGTCCTGGCGCAGGATCGAGCGCAGCGCCGACGCGAAGGTCAGGCCGCGCTTCGGGTTGACGTGCACCTGGTTGATACCCGGCAGCTGGTACTCGATCGGATCCTCGACGGTGACGATGTTGCGCTCGGGGCTGCGCACCGCGTTGAGCGCGGCGTAGAGCGTCGTCGACTTGCCGCTGCCGGTGGGCCCGGTGACCAGCACCAGGCCGTAGGGCGCGTGGACCATGCGCTCGAACTGCACGCGCTGCGCCGGATCGAACCCGATCGCCTCGAGCGGCAGCGCCGCCTTGCGGTTGTCGAGCACGCGGCACACGACCTTCTCGCCCCAGTAGGTCGGCAGCACCGAGACCCGCAGATCGATCTCGCCGCCGTTGGTCCGCAGCTTGATGCGACCGTCTTGCGGCACGTGGCGCACGGAGATGTCGAGCTGCGCCAGCACCTTGATGCGCGACACCAGCGCGGCGTGCAGCTCCATCGGCCGCTGCTCGACCACGCGGAGCGCGCCGTCGACGCGGTAGCGCACCACCGCGGCGTGCTCGGTGGCCTCGACGTGGATGTCGCTGGCCCGCTGCGCGAGCGCGCCGGCGATGATCGCGTTGACGACGTGGGTCGCCTCGGCCAGGGCCTCCTGCGAGACGTCCTCGCCGTCCTCGACCTGGGCGGCGCGCCGCGGGGCGTAGAGCCGGCGCAGCGCGCGATCGATCTCGGGCACGGTCGCGACCACCACGGTCAGCGCGCGCTTGAGCTCGCGCGCCAGCCAGTCCATCACCTCGATCTGCGTCGGATCCGCGGTCGCGATCGAGACCTCGTCGGCGGTCGCGAACACCGGCACGATGCGGTGCTTCTCGGCCAGCGCCTTGGGCACCAGCGCCACCAGCTCGGGGTTCAGCTCGACCGCGTCGAGCTCGACCCGCGCCAGCCGGAACTGCGCGGCGACGACATCGGCCAGCTCCTCGACGGTCGCGAAGCCCGCGGCGCCCAGCACCTGCGCGCCGAGCTTGCGGGTCCGGATCAGCTCGAGCGCGAGCGCCGCGCGCGCCACCGGCGTGCGGGCCGCGGCCGATTGCGCCGGCGCGATCACGCGGCGCCTCCGGTGAAGAAGCGATCGAGATCGTCCTGCGTGATCACGCCGTCGGGCAGCGCCGCCGGACGGATCACCGGCGCGAGCTCGGCGAGCAGCGCGCGCACCGCGTCGGGCGCGAGCATCGCGACGCCGCCCGGCGCCGCGACCACCGCCGCCTGGCTGAGCGTGTCGCCACACCCGCCGCAGAAGCGATCGTCGCCGGTGTTGACGAACGCGCAGCTCGGGCAGGCGTGCTCGAGGCTCGCGCCGCAGCCGCCACAGAAGTGACGACCCTCGCGGTTGGCGCGTCCGCAGCCGCCACAGATCATGGCGTGCCCCGGTTGAGGACGTGGCGGAACACCGCGATCGCGCGGTCGGGCTGGAACGGCTTCAGCAGGTAGTGGCGCACGCCGGCCTTCTGGCAGGCCACGACCTTGTCGCGGGTCGTCATCGACGTGCACATCACGACCACCGCCTCGGGGTGGCGCTCGAGCAGCTCGGCCGCGGCCGCCAGCCCGTCCTTCCCGGGCATCACGATGTCGAGCGTGATCAGGTCGGGTCGGTGTTGCTCGTAAAGGCGCGTCACCTCGTCGCCCGTACCGGCCTCGCCGACGACCTCGCAGCCCGCCTGCGCGAGGAGCTTTCGCAACTGCACTCGCATGATCGGCGAGTCATCCACCACGATCGCTCTGGCCATCGGCGCCTCCTGCACCACTGGGGGTCGACCGGATTCGAGAGGTGTTTATCGACCCCCCCGAGTGATCGCGGACCCGCCGATCCCCCGGTTGCGAGGTGGCTTACAGCCGCTACATCCCCGAGGCGGAATACGTCTGGATAGGTCGTCGGGAGGCACACACGGCGCGCCGGCGAATCCCGCGTTCACCCGAGACAGCCGCGATTTGGTCTCTATGATCGAGGTTGGGGGTCCATGCGCGAAGCGCTGTACGGCAATGCTCGCTTCCGGGTCACCCGCCAGCTCGGCGGCGGGGCCGTCGGCATGGTCTACGAGGCGACCGACCGCGAGCGCAACGTACAGGTCGCGCTCAAGGTCCTGTCCTCGATGAGCGCGGAGACGCTCACCCGGTTCAAGCGCGAGTTCCGCGCGCTCCAGGAGCTGCGCCACCCCAACCTGATCGAGCTCGGCGAGCTGTTCGAGGAGGCCGGCCAGTGGTTCTACTCGATGGAGCTGGTCGACGGCGTCGACTTCCTCGCCCACTGCGGCGTCCAGGTCGCGACCCTGCCGTCGTCGGTGCGCATCACCGGGGCGCGGGCCCGCGCGGGCGCGCTGCGCGAGCCGGCCGCGCCGCGCGAGGTGCCGGCGCGCGCGATGCCGTGCGACGAGGACCGGCTGCGCGAGGTCCTCAGCCAGCTCGCGGCCGCGCTCGGCGAGCTGCACGAGGCCGGGTTCGTGCACCGCGACGTGAAGCCGTCGAACGTGCTGGTCGCCGACGGCCCGCGCGTGGTGCTGCTCGATCTCGGCCTGGTCGCTGACGCGATCAACCCGCGGCGCTCGCTCGATCTCGACACGATCGTGGGCACGCCGCTGTACATGGCGCCCGAGCAGGCCCTCGGCCGGTCGTGCACCGCGGCGGCGGACTGGTACAGCCTCGGCGTCATGCTCTACGAGGCGCTGACCGGCATCGCGCCGTTCGAGGGCACGGCGCTCGAGATGATCCTGCGCAAGCAGCAGACCGAGCCGCCGCCGCCGTCGGCGATCGCGACCGGCGTGCCGCGCGACCTCGATCGCCTGTGCGCCGCGCTGCTCGCGACCACGCCCGAGGACCGGCCCAGCGAGCCCGAGATCCTGCGGGCCCTGCGCGCCCCCGGCCACGAGCGCGGCTCGATCCCGCGCACCCGGCCGCAGACCTCGGCTGACGACACCGCGTTCGTCGGCCGCGAGCACGAGCTGGGCGCGCTCGCCGATGCGTTCACGACGGCGCGCGCGCGCGGCCCGGTCACGGTGCGCCTGCGCGGCGACTCCGGCGTCGGCAAGTCGGCGCTGGTCCGCACGTTCCTGCGCACGATCGCGGGGACCGCCGACGTGCTCGTGCTCGAGGGCCGGTGCTACGAGCGCGAGTCGGTGCCGTTCAAGGCCTTCGACGGCATCGTCGACTCCCTCGCCCGCCACCTGCGCGCGCAGCCCGCGGGCGCGCTGTCGCGGCTGTTGCCGCGGAACGCCGATCTGCTCGCGCAGACCTTCCCGATCCTGCAGGGCCTGCCCGAGATGCTGCCGCGGCTCCTGTCGCGCACCCAGGATCAGCAGCAGCAGCGCGGCCTGGTGTTCGGCGCGATCCGCGAGCTGTTGCAGAACCTCGCCAGTGGCGCGGCGCTGGTGCTGGTCATCGACGACGTGCAGTGGGCCGACGCCGACTCGGCGGTGCTCTTGCGCCACCTGCTGCAGCCGCCCGACGCGCCGCCGCTCCTGTTGATCGTCATCGATCGCGCCGGCACCGACGAGGTCTTCGAGCTGCCGCCGACCGAGGTCCGCGAGATCGCGCTGACCGGGCTGCCTTCGGCGGCGGCGGCCGCGCTGGCGCAGCGGCTCCTGTCCCCGAGCGGCCACGGCGATCTGGCGCTCGCCGAGGAGATCGCGCGCGAGACCGGCGGGCACCCGCTGTACATCGACGAGCTGGTCGGGCACGTCGCGTCGCACGGCGCGGCCAACGTGCGCCGCGGCCTGCGCATGCGCGACGTGATCTGGAGCCGCGTGCGCGTGATCCCGGCGACGCAGTTCGCGGCGCTGCGGGTGCTGTGCGTCGCCGAGAGCCCGCTGCCACCCGAGGTCGTGCGCATCGCCGCCGGCACCGGCGAGCGCGCGTTCGAGCGGGACGTCGCGGCGCTGCGCGCGTCGAACCTGGTGCGCGCCAGCCGCGATCGGCTCGAGCCCTACCACGATCAGGTCCGCCACACCGTCAACGCCAACCTCGACGCCGATAGCATGATCGACGCGAACCGCCGGCTCGCGATGGCGCTCGAGGCCTCGGGCGAGTCGCGACAGCGGCCGGAGCTGCTGGTCCAGCCCTACCTCGCGACCGGGCTGCACGCGCGCGCCGCGCACTACGCCGCCGAGGCCGGCCGCCGGGCCGCCGCCGCGTTCGCGTTCGATCGCGCGAACGAGCTGTTCGCGCAGGCGCTCGAGCTCGGCG
>JAIOQA010000100.1 GCA_021413675.1 Deltaproteobacteria bacterium
CACCCGTTCCCATCCCGAACACGGAAGTTAAGCTCTCCAGGGCCGATGGTACTGCAGGGGCAACCCTGTGGGAGAGTAGGACGCCGCCGGGGTTTGAAGGGCCGCATCGCAAGATGCGGCCCTTCTCCTTTTTCGGCGCGCGCCGCGGGTGCAGTCCCGGCGCGCTCGCCGACGCGATCGTGCGCGTTGCCCATGCGCGAGGCGCGGATACACTGCCGCGCATGCGACCCACTCTGGCGGCTGTCCTCGGCGTTGCGATCTCCTGCTCGCATCCGTCACCACCGCCGACGACGGCGTCTGTGGCCGCGCCGGCCGCGCCAGCCGCGCTACCGGCCGCGCGGGCCACGCCCACGCCGGCGCCCCCGACCGCGCCGGCCAAGCTCGACTGGATCGCGCGCAGCAACCAGAACGCGCAGCTGTTGCTCCAGGTCCAGGCGCAGTTCCAGCCCGAGCGGGCGGCGTTCGCGGGGATCGCGGGGCTCGACGAGCAGATCTCCGACTTCGCGCCGGGCCACGACCAGCGCCTGCGCGACGCGACGGCCAGGGCGCAGGCCGAGCTCGAGGCCCGCCTCGCGGTCGAGAAGGATCCGCTGGTCGCGCAGGATCTGGAGATCCTGATCACCGCGGCGAAGCGGCAGATCCAGGGCAGCGAGCTGTCCGAGAAGCTCCAGGTCCCGTACTACAGCGTTCCCCAGCTGGTGTTCGGCAGCATGCGCTCGCTCCTCGATCCGCAGATCGCGCCGGAGCGGCGACCGGCCGCGCTGGTGCGGCTGCGCAAGTACCTCGGCATGGACGGGGGCCAGGCCTCCGTGGTGCAGCTCGCCGAGGCCGAGACCCGCGAGGGGCTGAAGAAGGGCTTGCTGCCACCCGCGCGGATCGAGGTCGAGAACGATCTCGACACGTCGGCGCCGATGATCGCCGGCGTCGACAAGCTGTTCCAGCAGTTCAACATCACCGGCGGCGACGAGGTGCTGGCCGAGATGCACAAGCAGCTCGACGCGTACCTGGCGTTTGTCCGCAAGGAGGTGCTGCCCAAGGCGCGCACCGACTTCCGGCTGCCGCCCGAGCTGTACGCGTTCAACCTGGTCGAGTTCGGGGTCGACATCGCGCCCGACGAGCTGGCGCGCCGCGCTCACAAGGCCTTCGGCGAGATCCAGGCCGAGATGCAGACGATCGCGACGCAGATCGCGAAGCAGCGCGGCTGGAAGAAGTCCGACTACCGCGACGTGATCAAGCAGCTGAAGAAGACGCAGATCCCCGACGACCAGGTGCTCGCGTTCTACCAGCAGCGGCTCGCGCAGATCGAGGACATCATCCGCGCCCAGCACCTGGTCACGCTGCCGACGCGCCCGGCGCGCATCCGCCTCGGCACGCCCGCCGAGAACGCGCAGCAGCCCGCGCCGCACATGATCCCGCCGCGCCTGATCGGCAACACCGGCGAGCAGGGCGAGTTCGTGCTGCCGCTGTCGGTTCCGGGCAAGAGCACGCAGAAGTACGACGACTTCAACTTCGACGCGGCGGCCTGGACGCTGACGGCGCACGAGGCGCGGCCCGGCCACGAGCTGCAGTTCTCGCGGCTGGTCGAGACCGGGGTCTCGCTGGCGCGCGCGATCTTCGCGTTCAACAGCGTCAACGCGGAGGGCTGGGGCCTCTACGCCGAGGCGGTCCTGCTGCCGTACATGCCGCTCGATGGTCAGCTGATCAGCCTGCAGTTCCGGCTGCACCGCGCCGCCCGCGCGTTCCTCGATCCGGAGCTGCAGATCCCCGGCAAGTGGACGCCCGCGAAGGCCCGCGCGTTCCTGCAGAACGAGGTCGTGCTGTCGCCCGCCGCCGCGACCGCGGAGGTCGATCGCTACACGTTCCGCGCGCCCGGCCAGGCGACCTCCTACTTCTATGGCTACACCAGGCTCCTCGAGCTCCGCGACGCGGCCAGGCAGCAGCTGGGCGATCGCTTCGACCTGCAGAAGTTCCACGACCTGTACCTGTCGCAGGGCCTCCTGCCACCGGACCTGATGCGGAAGGCGGTCCTGGCCGGGCTGCGATAGCCGGTCAGGCGCCGCCCGTCGGATCCCAGATCGACCAGCCCACCTGGGCGGTGTGCGTGCTGGTGAAGAGTTCGTTGGTCGTGCAGGTCAGCGCGACCTGCAGCCAGCCGGCCGCGCAGCTGGTCGGGGTGACGGAGACCGTGATCGCGCCAGTCCCGCCCGGCGCGACGGTGAGCACCGACGGTGAGATCTGCGGCGCGAGCGCGCTCGGCGTGGTCTCGCGGCAGCTCATCACGAGTGGCCGATCGCCGGTGTTCGCGACGGCCAGCGCCGCGGAGAGCGTCGCGGGCAACGGGCAGGTGAAGAAGTCGGAGAGCGTCGGCGCGAACGAGGGCCGCGGGCCATGGCCTGCCGACAGCGGGATGACCGTCGGTGCGGCGCACGAGCTCGCCGCGAACACGGTCATGGTGCCGTCGACGGGCGCGTCGGAGATCGGCACGTAGGTGAACCACCCGGTCGCGGTGCTGCCCTGGCCGAGCCAGGTCGGCAGCTGGGTCACGAAGGCGGGGTCGCTCGAGAACACCGCGAGGTCCGCGGGCGCGTCGCCGTGGTTGGTGATCGTCACCGGCAGCGCGCGGATGTCGCCGGGGGGCACGACGCCGAAGTCGCGCGCGGCCGCCACCTCGAGCAGCGGCGTGTGGACCTGCTGGCGCAGCTCGATGTCGTGGGTGCGGGCGGCGCCCAGCGACGTGGTGATGCGGAGGATCGCCTGCTGCGCGCCGGGCACGCTGCCCGCGGGCTCACGCCGCCGCACCTGCAGCGCGAGCGAGCCACCGGCCGGCACCTGACCCGAGGCCGGCGAGATGGTCACGCCAGCGACGGCGCCTGACGCGATCGCGGCGGTGAAGGGCGCCGCGATCGCGGTCGGGTTCACGAGCGTGAGCGTCGCGGTCTCGGTGCTGTCGTCGCAGGTGACGTCGCCGAAGTCGATCGGCCCGCCCTCGACGCGCACGTCGTCGCCGAGCCGACCTTCGCCGTCGAGCGCGAGCGGGGCCACGGGGCGGCCGCAGCGCGGGCCGGTGAGCGCGACGTCGGCGGTGCGCTGATCGCGGCCGAGGTCCTGCGGCAGGTACGCGATGTCGCCCTCGAGCGTCGCGCCGGGCGCGATGTCGGCGCGGCCGCTGTCGCCGAAGCGCCGCGCGAACTCGCCGCCAGGGGCCGCGATCGCGATCTGCGCCGCGACATCGCCCCGGTTGGTCACCGCGAAGGTCCGGGTCGCAGCGAAGCCGACCGCGGTCTCGCCGAAGCCGATGCCCGGCGGATCGATCACGATCTGCGCGCCGTGCGAGCGGAACGCGAGCGGAACGGCGTGTGGCGCCGACGCGTCGTTGCTCGTGAACGTCAGGTCCGTCGCAAACGGCACCGCGGCGTCGACCTCGGCCGGCATCGCCACGGTCACGCGGACCGTGCGGCGCTCGCCGGGCGCGACCGTGCCGCTGGCGGGATCGAGCGACACGCGCTCGTCGAGCGCGGCCAGCGTGTAGTCGAGCGGCGCACCGCCGCGGTTGCCGAGCTCGAACGTGATCGCCGCCGCGCCGCCGCAGTCGACGGCGCCGACATCGAGCGTCGACGGCAACACCGCGATCGGTGCCCCGGTCGTCGCGTCGGTGGTCGTCCCGCCGTCGACCGCGATCGGGGCGGGGCTGTTCGCGTCGCCGCAGGCGGCGAGGGGCAAGAGCGTGACAAGGAAGAGCAGAGGGGAACCAAGGCCAGGGGACTTCATCGTCACGACGCTCTCAGCAACCGCGATGCCGACCCCGACCCGGCGTCTCGTCCACCGGTTGGGCAATCAGTGTCAACGAACCGACACGTGCGGCACCGTGAATCGTTCCGGTGTCGCGGTGCGACCGCTGCGACGCCGCATCAACCCGACGTCACCGCGGTCCCGCCGCCGACACGCCACTGCGTCGCGGTCAATGCGTCCGTAGCAGTCGATCGCCGCGTGATCGAGGGCGGCGTTCGAGGGCGCGAGATGCCGCGAGATACGCGAGATACACCGGGATACGCGGTGCGATACGGGCTGATACGGCACGCCCAGGCACCGGGAGGCACGGGCGCACGGACGGGCTTGATTGCCAGTCGAGCGCGCGGTGGCGCGCCGGCTGCACTGAGGCACGGGCATGAAGCGTTCGAGCCCCAAGAAGCTGAGCCTGTCCCGCTCCACGATCCAGACCCTCGTCCTGTCCAGCGTCGCGGGCGCCGCGCCGAACACGTACACGCTGTGCACGAGCTTGACGGTGCCGTCACACCTGGTCTGTCCATCGGCGCCGTGCAGCATCGGCCCTGGGTGCACGCTCTATCCGTGCGCCACCACCGGCACGTACGGCTGATCAGGTCGCGCGTGCGGCGCGCAGCGGCGTGACCGGCGCGGGCTCACGGTGCTCGTCGCGCCGCGGCTGCGCCTGGGTCGCGAACCGCAGGTTCGGATCGGCGACCGCCTCCAGGCTCAGGAGCTTCGCGTCGGCCTCGTAGCTGGTCGACACCATCCACGGCGCCCGGTCGCCCTGGCGGGGGAGCTGGCCGACGGCGCGCTGGACATAGCCCGCGCCGAACGCGAGCAGCGACTTCGTCGGCATCGACGGATCGCGCAGCTCCGGCGTGCACGACGTGTACTGGTGCGCATCCATGTGCGCGAGCAGGTGGCAGAAGTGCTCGCACAGGAGCCCCACCTTCAGCGTCCACGACGCGTTGGTGTAGCCGATCGCGAACGCGAAGTTCGGCACGCCGCTCAGCATGATGCCCTTGTACGCGACGCACTCGGCGACGTTCACGGGCGCGCCGTCGACGGCGAGCGCCATGCCGCCGAACGGCAGGATGTTGAGGCCGGTCGCGGTGACCACGATGTCGGCCTCGAGCACCTCACCAGACGAGAGCTGGACCCCGCGCTCGGTGAAGGTCGCGATCTGATCGGTCGCGACCGACGCGCGGCCATCGCGGATCGCCTTGAACAGGTCGCCGTCTGCCACCATGCACAGGCGCTGATCCCAGGGCGCGTACGGCGGGTTGAAGTGCTTGTCGACGGGATAGCCCGCGGGGAGCTGGCTGGCGTTGATGGCGCGGATCGCGGCGCGCGCGAGCGTCGGGTACGCGCGACAGAACCGCCAGATCGCGCCGTTCCGCGCGATGTTCTTGCGGCGCGTGAGCTCGTAGGCCCAGGTCGGCGGGAGCCACGAGCGCAGCCAGTTGGCGAGCTTGTCCTCGGTCGGCGCGGGCACCACGTACGATGGCGTGCGCTGCAGCATCGTGACGTGCGCGGCGCGCTCGGCCATCGCCGGCACGATCGTGATCGCGGTCGCGCCGCTGCCGATCACCACGACGCGCTTGCCGGTGTAGTCGAGGTCCTCGGGCCAGTGCTGCGGATGCACGAGCGTGCCCTCGAAGCGCTCCTCGCCCGGGAAGCGCGGGCGGAAGCCCTGGTCGTAGCGGTAGTAGCCGCTGGCGCAGAACAGCCAGCGACAGCTCATCTGGATCCGCTTACCGCTGTCGGTGCGCTCGATGTCGACCAGCCACGTCGAGGTCTCCGACGACCACGCCGCGCCGCGCACCGCGTGCGACAGGCGGATGTGGCGATCGATCTGGTGCTCCGCGGCGGTCTCGCGCACGTACGCGAGGATCGAGTCGGCGCCCGCGATCGCCTTGTCGTTCACCCACGGCTTGAACGCATAGCCGAACGTGTGCAGGTCGGAGTCCGAGCGGATGCCGGGATAGCGGAACAGATCCCAGGTCCCGCCGGTCGCCGTGCGCGCCTCGAGGATCGCGAACGAGGTCTGCGGTCGCTCGCGGCGCAGGTAGCACGCCGCGCCGATGCCCGAGATTCCGGCGCCAACGATCAGGACATCGACGTGCTCGATGGGAGCGGTTCCGCGCTGCATGGGCTCTCCTCGGGCGGTGGGCCCGTGGAGCTACTGTGCGTCGGACCCGGGTGTGCACACTGCACAAAAGTGGGTTAGACATGGTGCATGGTGCACCGCGCGAAGCGCAGGGCGAGCCAGTGGCCGTGGCCGCCGCCATCCCCGCGTGTGCGCGATCTGATCCGGCGCGGCGCCGAGATGGCGCTGCGGGCGCCGCCCGAGTGGCTCGCCGAGGTCGACAACGCGACGCTCGACACCGACTACATGAAGGCGGTCGCCGACGACCCGGTGCTCGCGGCCGCGACGCGCCGGAGCAACCGCGACAACCTGCTGCACTGGGCGGCGGCCAACGCCCGCGACCCCGGCGCGCCGGTCCCCGCCAACGTCGGCGCCGAGCCGATCGCGATCGCGCGCGAGCTGGTCCGCCGCGGCGCGACCCAGTCGTCGCTCGACGCCTACCGCACCGGCCAGAACGCGGCGTGGCTGCGGTGGATGTCGCTCGCGTTCGCGCTCACCTCGGATGTCGACGAGCTGCGCGAGTTGCTCGACGTCTCGGCGCGCTCGATCGCCAACTTCGTCGATGCCACCATCGCGGCGATCTCGGCGCAGATGCTGGTCGAGCGCGACGAGCTGACCCGCGGCACCCACGCCGAGCGCCGCGAGGTCGTCGCGCTGGTCCTCGACGGCGCGCCGATCACCACGAAGTCCGCGGCGCAGCGGCTGGGCTACGACCTCGACCAGACCCACCACGCGGCGATCGTCTGGAGCGACGCGCCATCCTCGGACATGACGCTCCTCGAGCGCGCGGCCGATGCGGTCGCGGATGCCATCGGCAGCCAGCGCCGACTCACGGTCATCGCGAGCGCCGCGACGCTCTGGCTCTGGGTGCCGCGCGGCGCCGAGCCCGATCTGGATCAGCTGCGGGTCGCGACCCGCGCGCTCGCCCACGTGCGCATCGCGATCGGCTCGCGCGGGCGCGGCGTCGAGGGCTTTCGCCGCAGCCACTTCGACGCGCTCTCGACCCAGCGCATGCTCGCGCGCGTCGGCTCCGCGCACCGCATCGCCAGCTTCGCCGAGGTCCAGCTGGTCGCGCTGGTCACGCAGGACCCCGAGGCCGCCGCGCAGTTCGTCGCCGACACGCTGGGCGAGCTCGCGACCGCGCCGGTCGAGCTGCGCGACACCGTGCGGACGTTCCTCGCCGAGGGCTGCAACGCCTCGCGCGCGGCGGAGGTCCTGCACACGCATCGCAACACGCTCTTGCGCCGGCTCGCGCGCGCGGAGGACTTGCTGCCGCGCGGCCTCGACGGCAACCGGATCCACGTCGCGGTCGCGCTCGACGTGCTCCGATGGCAACGACCGGAGGCGTGAGATCCAGGCGGTGAGATCGTCGACGGTTTTGCCTCCGGCGCGATGATCGCGCGTGATAGTCCGAGCGCATGGCAAGTCGTTCCTCGCTGAGGGCCCGCGCCGCGCTCGCGATCGCACTCATGGCCCTGTTCTACGCGCTGGCGATCGGGGCGATCGTCGGCTGCGTCGGGCTCGGCGGTTATGTCCTGGACGGCCTCGACGCCGCGCAGGACCACGGGCCAACTCTCCGCTGGTTGCTCGGCATCTCGTGCGTCATCGTCGGCGGCGTCATCGCGTGGTCGATCATGCCCCGGCCCGATCGCTTCCAACCGCCCGGTCCGGAGCTGACCGCCGCAGACGCGCCGGCCTTGTTCGCCGAGATCCAGCGCCTCGCCCAGCAGACCGGTCAGGCGGCCCCGGCCCGTGTCTACCTGTCTGGCAAGGTCAACGCGTTCGTCGCGCGGCGCGGCGGCTTCATGGGCTTCGGCTCGCGCCGGGTCATGGGCATCGGTCTGCCACTCCTCGCGCTGCTCGGCGTCGACGAGCTGCGCGCCGTGCTCGCGCACGAGCACGGTCATGGTTCGCGTGGCGAGGTCGCCCTCGGGCCGTGGATCTACAGGGCCCGTGGCGCGGTGTTCCGCTCGGTGGACCGTCTTGGCCGCGTGGGCAACACGTTCGCGTCGGAGGGCGAAGGCCGGCTCGGCGTGTTGATCAAGGTGCTCGCGGTCGTCCGCGCGCCGTTTCACTGGTTCGCGCTCGGGTTCACGCGGATGACCCAGCCGATCAGCGAGGCGCAGGAGCGCACGGCCGACGCCCTGGCCGCGCGGGTGGTCGGTCCCGGCGCGCTCGTCGAGGGCCTGCAGAAGGTCGGTCCCGGCACGCGCGCGTTCCGGGCCTACGTCGACACCGAGGTCACGCCGGCGCTGGATCGCGGATTGCGCCCACCGATCGTGGCCGGCTTCCTCGCGTTCCTCGCCACCGACCAGGGCCGCGGTGCGCTCGAGGCGGGCCCCGACGAGGCGCGCGCGCACGAGCCCGTCGACCCGCACGATGCGCACCCGTCGCTGCGCGAGCGGATCAGCGCGTTTCCCGACGCGGCACCGCCGGCGGATCGCCGCCCGGCGATCGAGCTGCTCGGCGACATCGCGGGGCACGAGGCCCGGCTCCTCGACGCGCTGTACAAGCGCGAGCTGCACGCGATCGCCTGGCCCGATGTCGCGGCGCGGGTCCATGTGCCCCAGATGCGCGACGAGGTCGAGCGCGCCCGCGCGAGCCTCGCCGACCTGACGCCCGCGACCTTGCCGCGCGACCCGGTGGCGCTGCTGGCGCGCCTCCGCGACGAGGTCCGTGGCGAGGCCAGCGCGTGCGTCGCCGCGGCGGAGCGGATCTTCGGAGCCGCGCTGCTGATCGCGCTCGTGGATGCCGGTGGCGCACCGACCAGGGAGATCGCCCAGGCGGTCGTCGTCCGGGTCGCGGACGAGGACGTCGATCCGTTCGCCCAGGTGCGCCGCTACCTGATCGGCGAGATCGAGCCCGACGCGTGGCTGGCCTGGGTCACGCGCCTCGGGATCGCCGATACCCGCCTCGATCGCGGGTGAGCACCGGAGTCGAGCGCCGCGCGATGTGACGCGCGATCCGCGGTGGTCGTGACGGTCGCGTCGATCCCGGATCATCGACGACGGACGCGCGGATTCTTTCCGCGCGCGCGGCGATGCACCGACTACGAGGGTAGGACGCGCGCGGTGCCGTCCCTGCGCTACTCGAGAAAGAGGTATCGATGTTCACCACTGCATCTCGTTCGCTCACGCTCCTGGTCGCCGGGCTCGTCGCCAGCGGCTGCGCCGTCGACACCGGTCGCGGCGAGTCGTTCCTGGTCAATCGCGTGGTCGCGGACGACGGCGCGCCACTGCCGCCCTCCGGGCTGCTGTCGTTCGTCGCGGGCGGGCTGGGAGCGACGGAGGCGCGCCACGCGCATCTGACGATCAACGGCCTGCCCGCGGCCGACGCGGGCTCGCTGGTCGACATCGTCGTGCCGATCGACGGCGGTGGCGGTGTCAGCATGCGGGTGACGGCGGGCGCCTACACCATCGCCCTCACGGATGACACCGGCGCAGCGCTGACGCCGGACGTGCCGGTCGAGGTCGTCGCGCGGGAGGAGACCGGACTGGGGATCGTCGACGCCGGGACGGGGCTCGCGCTGCATGGGTTCACGACCGGCCGCGAGGTTGCGAACAGTGGCGACACCGCGATCGCCCGCGTGTTGAATGTCAGCGAGGACGGACGCCCGGTCGACGTCGTGCAGTGCGCGGTCGACGGCACCGCGTGCGTCACCGTGCGCGCTGCGCTGCCGTACGGCGAGCTGTGGAGCGCGGCCCTGCCGCTGTCGCCGGCGTCGGCGATCGGCGCCCGCTTCGCGGGGCAGGCCCCGGCGGTCGAGCGCCTCGAGTGCCATGGCATCCTCGTGATGCTCCGCGGCGCGGGCGCGTCGGGATTCTCGAGCTGGGGCGGGCCCGCTGGCGCGGACTGCCCGGACGCCAGCCCGCTGTGAGCGCGATGCCGCGCCGGTTCAGGGCGCGACGCCGATCGCGATCGTCGCCGACGCCTCGGCGAACGGCGGCACGCGGCCGGGCGCGAGCGCGCGCTGGATGCAGCGCGCGGCGGCGCCGGTCTCACCGTGGACGCGCATGCGCGTGATCGCGCCGCTCGAGCGGAACGTGAGGTCGACCCAGACGCGGCCGGTGGCGCGGGTGCAGGCCTTCGCGGTCGCGAGGCGCGGCGCGACGGCCGCGCGGATCGCGTCCGTCGACGGATGATCTGGCGGCGGCGGCGCGACGCCCCGGTGCGTCGTGATCCACCGCTGCCAGCGCAACACCGCGGCGTGGCGTGCGACGAGCGGCGCCGCGCGATCGTAGCCGCCGGTGGCCTTCCAGGCCTGCGCGAAGCGGCGATCGTCCCCGGCCTCCGCGGTGTCGCCCTGGCCCGGACGAACGCGGAAGTAGCGCGCGACCGCGCACGCGAGCACGGTGCCGGCGTGCATGCGCGTGGTGTCCGACGGGGCCTCGAGGAGCGGGAGGATCGCCTCGGCGCCGTCGAGGCCGCGCCCGCACAGCGCCCAGACCGCCGGGGTGTAGTCGCCGTGGAGGATGTCGGGGTCGTCGTCGATGGTGCGGACGAGCTCGGCGAGCGTCGGAGCTGGCGCGGGCTGGGCGCGCGCGGTGTGGCCCATCGCGATGATCAGGAGGACGGCGAGCGCGCGCGGCATCGCTGGCTTGGACACCCGGCGCGCCGGCCGGCTTGGATCACTCGAACGCGTACTGCGTGATCCCGCCGGGCTCGACGACGACGACGCGGCCGTTCTCGACCGCGATCGCGACGTCGTCGGGCTTTCCGCTGAAGTACCCGCGCGAGAAGATCTCGCGGTCGAAGGCGTCATCGACGACCAGGCGGCCGCGGTCCATCGCGTACATCCAGTCGCGGCGCGCGACCGCGCCATCGCGCGACGCGCCGAAGACGCGCGAGCTGATCGCCACCGGATAGCTCGCGACCGTGCCACGGGTGCTGATGCGATCCGCCGACCAGCCGTACTTGTACGGGGTGTGGGTCGCCCAGAACGCGCCGTCGCGATCGGGACACGCGCCGTACGCGAACTCGCCGGCGAGCGCGAAGAAGCGCTGCTCACCGGTCGCCGCGTCGAAGCCGCGGTAGCCGTGGCGCGCGGGATCGCCGAACCCGGGATCCTGATCGAGGGCGATCACGATCCCGGCGCTGGCGTGGTTGCCGCACTGCCGGCCCCAGCCGTACTTCGAGGCGTCGGGCGCGAGGTACAGATCGGCCTGGGCCCAGCGCGGGTTGCCGCTCCAGTCGTAGGCGGCGAGCGCGCGGCGATCGGCGGCGCGCACGATCAGCGCGTCGTCGGTGGCGGCGTAGGGGTAGCCGTCGATCGCGAGCGTGGTCGCGGCGCCAGTCGCGAGATCGAAGACCGCGACGCCGCCGGCGACGCGGCACGCGAGGCGGCCCGACGGCGCGACGACCGGGAACGTCGTGTTGTCCGGATCGACCTGATCGTCGACGTCGCAGCCCTGCGGCGGCCCGAGGATCACCGGCGCGTGCGCGCCGAGCATGGCCGCGCCGCCGCGGGTCACGACGTACTCGGCGGTCGTGCCGTAGACCGTGACCGCGTCGGGCGCGATCGGCGCGGTCCACGCGACGTTGCCGTCGAGCGCCAGCGCGGTCAGCGACGCGCCGATCCGCACGAGCAACAGGTTCGCGTGGGGCAGGTACTCGACGGCGGAGATCGGCGCGCCGAGATCGACCGCGCGGCGCCACGAGCCATCCGGCGCGTAGACGCTGATCCACTGCTCGGAGCTGATGACGAAGGTCGTGCCATCGGCGGCGAGCGCGGCGCGCTGCGCGCCATTGAACGGACGCGACCACCGCACGACCGGCGGCGGCGCGTGCTCGGCGCGATAGTCACCGCCGTGGTTGTTGTCCCAGTAGGTCGCGCCGTTCATCTGGCAGGTGACGGCGTAGTCGATGCCGCCGTCGATGCGGAAGGTCGGGGCCACCGACGGATCGCCGGGCTGAAACTCCGCGCGCCAGTGCTCGACCCCGGGGCGCGCCGTCGGTCCGACGTAGTGCGCGGTCAGGTACGCGCTCGAGACCCAGCTGGTGCTGCTCGCGACCACCCAGCACGCCTTGTCGTAGGCGAGGTTGCGGACCTCGAGATCGACGGCGAAGTCCGCGCCGAGCTGGTCGCCGGTGCGGTGCACGACGTCGCTCGCGTCGATCGCGAAGTCGTGCTGTCGGTTGTTGTCCCAGCGCGTGACGCCGTCGACGTCGCGGAAGAACACCGCGAAGTCGACGTGGCGCCAGCCGGGTGCGAGCGGCTGCACGATCTGCCAGCGCTCGGTGCGCGCGTCGATCGGCGCGAGGTAGGTGCCCTCGACATCGAACCAGGCGCCGCCGTCGATCTTCGCGCGCAGGCCGACGTGCTTCTCGTAGCTGGTGTTGCGGACCGCAACGTCGACCGCGAGCGCGTCGCGTCCGGCAGCGGCCACGATCTGCGAGCCCAGGAACCGCACGCCGGCCTCCGCGGTCGGGAAGCGCAGCGGATCGGTGGCCACCTCGGTCGCAGGCGCGGGGTTGTCGACGGCGCAGGCGGGCGCGATCGCGAGGCCGAGCACGAGCAGGACGGATGCAGCGGGGCGGATCGGAAACATGGCGGACATCGCGCGTGCAACGGCGATGCCGGCGCCGCGCCGTGACGCGCTCGCCGCGACCGCAGCATCGCTACGCGCGCGCGGCGGTCTCGATCAGCTCGCGGACGCGGCGCAGCAGCTCGTCGACCGTGAACGGCTTTCGCAAGAGGTTCACGCCCGGCGCGAGCACGCCCTCGGCGGACAGCGCCGCATCGGCGTAGCCCGACACGAACAGCACGCGCAGCCCCGGGCGCTCCGCGTGGAGCTGGCGGACCAGCTCGCGGCCGTTGAGCCGCGGCATCATGACGTCGCTGATCACCAGGCCGAGGCGATCGCCGAGCGTGCGCGCGAGCTCCGGCGCCCGGGTCGGATCGCCGGTCGCGGCGACCTGATAGCCGACCTCGGTCAGCACGGTGACGATCAGCGCGCGCACGGCGTCGTCGTCCTCGACGACGAGCACGGTGCGATCGCTCGCGGCCGGGCGGGCGAGCTCGGGCGTGACCGCCGGCGCGGTTGGCACGTGGGCCGCCGGCTCGGCGTGCGGGAACAGGATCTCGAAGGTCGAGCCGACGCCGACCTCGCTCTGCACGCGCAGGTGGCCCTGGTGCTGCGCGACCAGGCCGTGCACGGTCGGCAGGCCGAGCCCGGTGCCCTGGCCGAGCGGCTTGGTCGTGAAGAACGGCTCGAAGATCCGCGCGAGGGTGCGCGCGTCCATGCCAGTGCCGTTGTCGATCACGCGCAGCGCGACGTACGTCGCTGGCTTCACGTCGGGGCGCTCGCGCAGGTCGTCGCCACCGAGCGTCTCCACGGCGGTCTCGATCACCAACTCGCCGCCGTTCGGCATCGCGTCGGCGGCGTTCATGCCGAGGTTCATGAGGATGCGCTGGAGCTGGCCGCGATCCGCGCGCACCGGCGTCGGCCCGCCGGCGGCGCGGTGCACGATCTCGACGTTGGCGCGCACGAGCCGGCGCAGCATGCCCATGAAGTCGGCGATCTCGGCGTCGAGATCGAGCAGGCGCGCGTCGAGGACCTCCTTGCGGCCGATCGCGAGCAGGCGGCGCGTGAGGTCGGCTGCGCGCTCGGCTGACGAAAGCACCTGCGTGATCTGCGTGTGCGCCCGCGAGCCGGCGGGCAGATCGCGCAGCGCCATCTCCGACGCCATGATCATCGGCGTCAGCAGGTTGTTGAAGTCGTGGGCCACGCCGCCGGCGAGCCGGCCCACCGACTCGAGCCGCTCGGCGGTCTTGAGCTGGGCCTCGAGGCGCACGCGCTCGCGCTCGGCGGCGCGCTGCGGGCCGATGTCCTGGAACGCGACGACGGCGTAGCGCACGCTGCCGTCGGCCGCGCGGATCGGCGTGCCCCACAGCGCGAGCGGCACGGCGCGCTCGCCGATCCGCACCTCGGCGTCGTCGACCATCGAGGTCTCGCCGCGGAGCGCGCGCGCCAGCGGTCGCTCGGCCGCGGGATACGGCGTCTCGGTACCGGCGGTGACCAGGGCATAGCGCGCGAACACCTCGGCCGCTGGCAACGCCGGATCGGCGCCGATGATCTCGCGCGACTTGCGGTTCGCGAACAAGGGTCGCCGGTCGGGCTCGAGCACGAACACGCCGACCGGGAGGCCCTCGAGGAACGCCTCGAGCCGGGCCTCGCTGGCGCGCAGCGCCTCGTTCAGCGCGCGGGTCGCGTCGTAGAGCCGGGCGTTCTCGAGCGAGATCGCGGCCTGCGCGACCAGGAAGCGCAGCACCTCGAGGCGCTCGGTCGTGAACGCGCCGGCGGTGAGCTCGTTCTCGAGGAACAGCACGCCGGTCGTGCGGTCCTGGTGGCGCACCGGCAGGCACGCCAGCGACCGGGCGCCGCGCGCGCGGACGTAGGCGTCGTGCATGAACGCGCCCTCGCGGGCGGCGTGCGCGAGCACCACATCCTCGCCGGTGCGCGCGACGAACCGGATGATGCCCTCGGGCAGCGCGCCCGCGTCGTCGAGGCGTCGGCCGGTCAGCACCTCGAGCGCGCCCGAGCGCACGTCGAGCATCGCCTCGATGCGGAGCTCGCCGCCAGCGTCGACGATCAGCGCCGCGCGATCGGCGCCGGCGTTCTCGGCGACCAGGCCCATCATCCGCTCGAGCAGCCGCCCGAGATCGATCTCGCTCGAGATCGCCTGCGAGGCGCGCAGCACGCTGACCAGGTCGAGCGACTCGCTGATCGAGCGCGCGGGAGGTGCGGGAGGCGCGGGCAGCGCGGGTTGCGCGCCGCCGTCGGCGTCGAGCGCGCGGACCTTCGCGGTCGCGCCCCAGCGGGCGTAGCCGATCCGCGCCTCGCGCAGGTAGGTCGCGGCGACCACCGCGCGCTCGCGCCGCGCGAACGCGCGCCCGGCCAGCTCGGCGGCGAGCGCGGCGTGCTGCTGGTAGCCGCTGGCGCGCGCCTCGCGGATCGCCTGATCGTAGAGCGTCCGCGCGCGATCGGGATCGTCGTCGAGATCCGCGGCCTCGGCCTGGACCAGCAGGTGCTTGTGCAGGTAGTTCGCCGGGCCGCTCGCGGCCCACGCCGCGAGGCGCTTGCCCTTGCGCGCGAGGACCTTGCGCAGCGCGCGGCGATCGCCCGTGCCGGCGCGCAGACAGCCGATCGCCGCGAGGCACGCGCAGAAGCCGTACTCGGTCACGCGCAGCTGGCCGGCGGTCATCGCCTCGATCACCTCGTCGAACTCGAGCACCAGCTCGATCGCGTCGGCGGGGCGATGGAAGAGCACCAGCAGCTCGACCTTCCAGATGAGGTAGATGGCGAGCATGATGCGCGCCTCGGCGGCCTTCACGTCGGCGACCAGCACCGCCTCGTCGATGCCCTGGCCGGTCAGGCTGGCGACGCCGTCGGTCTCGTCGCGCAGCGCGCGCACGAACTGCTTGAGCAGCGCGAACATCGTGATGACGTCGCCGTGGCGCATCGGCTTCGCGAAGCGCTCGCCGGCCTCGGCCTGGCGGAAGACATCGTCGAGCGGATCGCCGACGATCGCCGCGCCCTCGGCGTGGTTCGCCGCGGCGATGCTGGCGTAGACGATGTCGCCGCTCTCGAGACCTTCGGCCACCGCGCGCCGCACGAACTCGAGGCTCTCGCGCGCCGGCCCGCGGAAGTGATGGATGAACAGGCCGAACATCACGTGCAGCTTCGCGCGGCGCTCGGTCCACGCGTAGCGATCGGCGAGCGCGAGCCCGAGGCGCCCGAACCGCTCGCCGTCCTCGTACTTGCCCATCACCGCCGCGAGCAACAGGCCGTAGCTGACGTAGCCGACCGACGACGCCGGCGCGTTGCCGTGGCGCAGCGAGATGCGCAGGCACTCGTGGACCAGCCAGAAGAACAGCTTGGGGTCCATGAAGTACGCCGGCGCGAACAGGTGTTCGATGATCGAGATCGCCGCGATCAGCCGCTCGTCGGCGAGATCGGGCAGGGTCGCGAGATCGACGTTGCGCGTGCGGAAGCGCGCGAGCCTGGCGCGCGCCAGGGCGCGGAGGAGCGTCGGCGTGCCGGGCTTCGCGGGGACGTGCACCCCGAGGCCGGCGAGCGCCTCGATGCCGAGCGCGACCGCGCGGTCGTAGCGAGTGCGGTTGGCCTCGAGCACGATCCGCACGGTGTAGAGCTCGGCGCGCTCGAGGGGCGAGCGCAGCCGGGGCAGGAGCGCCTCGGCGAGCGCGTCGGCGTCGTCGAACTGGCCGGCGAGGTACGCGCACTCCGCGGCGCGCAGGTGCAGCTGGTACGCGAGCTCGAAGTGGCGCTCGAAGCCGTCGTCGGGCAGCGCGGCGAGCCCGGTGCGCAGGTAGGCGAGGCCCTCGGCATAGGCGGTGGCCGAGCGCGCCTTCTTGCCCGCGATCAGGCACAGCTCCGCGAGCGCGAGGCGCTCGTCGGGATCGCGCACCAGCGCCGCGCCGCGCGCCAGCTGATCGACGATGTCGAAGACCCGCGCGTCGCGATCGGCCGCCGGCGTGCTCGCGAGCAGCATGCGGCCGATGCGCAGGTGCAGCGCCGGGCGCTCGGCGGCGGGCGTGAGCTCGTAGGCGGCCTGGCGCACGCGATCGTGCAGGAAGCGGTAGCGATAGTCGGGCGTCGCCGCGGCGTCGCCGGGCGCATCGAACGGATAGTTGGTGGCGATCGGCAAGACGAAGCGCTCGCGGATCGCGGGCTCGAGCGTCGCGCGGACCTCGCTCGTCGTCGCGCCCGACGCCTGCGCGAGGGTCGACAGCGCGAAGCCATCGCCGATGCAGGCGGCGAGGCACAGCGCGCGCTGCACCGGCGCGGCGAGCTTCTGCAGGCGCTCGATCATCAGCGTGACGACGTTGGCGGTGATGCCGAGCGCCTCGATCGCGCGCGCGTCCCAGATCCACGCGCGCTGCGCCGCCGAGAACGTGAGGCGCTTCTCGCGCGCCAGCGCGCGCAGGAACTCGTCGACGAAGAACGGGTTGCCCGAGGTCTTGTCGAAGACCAGCCGCGCGAGCGGCGCCACGTCGGCGCGGGGCGCGCGCAGCGCGTCGGCGATCAGCGCCTCGACATCGTCGACCGCGAGATCGCGCAGCGCCAGCTCGCGCATCGTCACGCTCGCGGTGCGCAGCTCGGCCAGCGCGTGCGCGAACGGGTGGGCCGCATCGACCTCGTTGTTGCGATACGCGCCGATGACGAGCAGGTGGGTGAGCTCCGGGCTGGTGAGCAGCGCGCGGACCACGTGCAGCGTCGCCGGGTCGGCCCACTGCAGATCGTCGAGGAACAGCACCAGCGGGTGGGCGTCGCCCGCGATCACCCCGACGAAGCGCTGGACCGCGACGGTGAACCGGTGCTGCGATTCGACGAGCCCGGTCGGCGGCGCCGCCGGCTGCGGCCCGATGATCTTCTCGAGCTCGGGCACGACCTCGACGATCAGCGCGGCGTTGGCGCCGAGGCGCGCGAGGATCCGCTCCTTCCAGCCACGCAGGTCGTCCTCGCTGCCCGACAGGAGCTCGTCGCACAGCTGCTGGAACGCGGCGCGCAGCGCGGCGTAGGGCACGTTGCGGCGCAGCTGATCGAACTTCCCGGCGAGGAAGAACCCGCTCCATTCGACGATGGGGCGCCGCACCTCGTGGACCAGCGACGACTTGCCGACGCCGGAGTAGCCCGCGACCAGCACCAGCTGCTTGCCGCCCGCGGCGACCTGCGCGAACGACTCGAGCAGCTGGCGGCGCTCGCCGCTGCGGCCGTAGAGGCGGCGCGGCAGCTCGAGGCGCTCGGGCGCATCCGCGAGCCCGAGCGGGAACAGCTCGACCTTGCCGTTGAGCCGCAGCCGGCGCAGCGCATCGGCGAGATCCGCGACGATGCCGGGCGCGCTCTGGTAGCGATCCTCGGGATCCTTGGCGAGCAGCCAGTCGACGATGCGCGACACCGCCTCGGGGATCCGCGGATCGAGCTCGCACAGCGGCACCGGTACGCGCGCGATGTGCGCGTGCACGAGCGCGAGCGGGTCGCCATCGGCGAACGGCGGTCGCCCGGCGAGCATGTGATAGAGCGTTGCGCCGAGCGAGTAGACATCCGTGCGGTGGTCGACCTCGCGGTTGATGCGCCCGGTCTGCTCGGGCGAGATGTACGCGAGCGGCAACGTGAGGTCGCGGGTGCGCAGCGTCGGCTCGGCGTGCTGGCGGATCAGCGTCGCGTCGGCGAAGTCGATGATCTTGGTCATCCCGGTCGACGGCTCGACCAGCACGTTGCCAGGGTAGATCGCGCGGTGGATGACCTCGTGGGCGTGGATCTCGGCCAGGCCGCGCGCGATCTTCATCGCGACATCGAGCGCCAGATCGAGCGCCAGCGGTCCGGCCGCCAGCAGCTCGGCGAGCGAGCGACCGCCGACGTCCTCCTCGACCAGCGCCATCCGCTCGCCGCAGGGCTCGAGCGCGAGGTAGCGCAGCACGTGCTCGTGCGCGATCGCGGTGCCGAGCCGGAACTCGTGGCGAAAGCGCACGATCGCCGCGGGATCCGCGGAGGCGGCGGGGCTGACCTTGAGGACGACGCGCCGCTGATCGTTCACCGCCCTGGCGCGGAACACCACGGACCGGCGTCCGCGGTAGATCTGTTCCTGCACGGTGTAGCCCGGCACGGCAAGCATGGAAGGCGCTCTCGAGCGGGGCCCTGGCCTCGTGCACCACGAGCCCATCGCACGACCCAGCGCCGCCGATGATGCCACAGCTGCGCGCACGGCCCTGGGGTAAGGCCGGGGTGCGCCAGCGGCGGTGTGCGTGTGCGCCGCACCACGGTCAGTCGAGGGCCGTGAACCGGTCGTTGCGCGCGCCGTTGGTGCGATCGCCGTGGAAGGTGAGGCTGACCGCGGCGTCCATGTCGAGCGGCTGGTCGTCGAAGCCGAACTGCGGCGGCGTGTACCAGATGCCAGGGGCGAACCCCGGGCCGATCGATCGGGACATCGACCATTGCAGCGAGAGGTCGACGTGTGGCCCGACCGGTAGCGACAGGTACGTCGTGACGCCGAGCGCGTGGCGCGTGGCCGGGTCGTGGAGCGCGGCGCCGATGGAGGCCTGGAGGCCGACGTACGCGCGGTCGATCCGCAGGCTGCCGTGGGCGACGATGCGCTGGTAGGCGGCGTACGCGGTCTCGTATCCGGTGACGCGGTCGACCGCCCCTCCGACGAGGTACGCCACCGCGAGCTGGTTGCCGCGCGGGTCGTCGGCCCGATAGGCGTCCCACTCGATACCCGCCTCGCCGTCCACGGTCGCGCGGGTCGAGGTCTCGCTTCGCGCCTGGACCGCGAACGCGCGCGCCCCGACCGACCAGTGCGGCGCGATCTGGAACGCCCCGCGCGCGCTCGCTGCGACCTCGCTGCTCGTCGCGATCGTCGTCTTCTGTAGCCCGGTGCCGTCGACCTCGGTCCAGCGGAGTCGATACCCGCGGGCGCTCACGTCGAGGGCCTGCCATGCCGTCGTGGTCGTGTGCTTGACGGTCACGTCGGCCCGGCCGGTCGCCCAGGCACTGTCGCGCGTGCGCGTGGCGAAGGCGCCGAGCCTGAGCGAGACGTCCCAGGGCGAGAGCACGCCAGGATTGCTCCGGGCCGGGCCGAGCGTGACCTCGAGCGCGTCGGGGAAGCGCGGCTCCACATAGCGGGCGACGCCGCGCGCGAGGCCGCGCCGGAGCAACGCGCGCTGCGCGTCGTCGCTGGCACGCGGATCGATGTCGACGTCGAGATCCACCTGCGGGACCATGTCGGCCGCGCGCCCCACGAAGCGGAAGTGCACGCGATCGGTGCCGCCGATCGCCACGGTGTTCACGAACAGCGTCACCTCGGCGGTCGCCTGGGGCGCGATCGCCAGCACCGAGGTCTCCTCGATCAGGCCGCGCACGAAGGTGGGGCAGACCGCCGACCGGCTGCCCCCGTCGCAGCGCAGCTCGATCCGGACCGGCGAAGGGGTGGCCTCGTCGGCGTGCGCGCGGGTCGCGCCGAGCGCGCCGATCGCGAGGAGGATCGCGCAGGCGCGATGGATGAGAGGTTGGTCAATCGGTGCGCGGCCGGGCGCGCGCGAGGCGTCGATGGGCATGCTCGCGGCCAGTGCAGCGCGTGTGCCGTCGCGGCGCGGATCGATCGCGCTGCGGGTGGCGATCGGCGATCGCGCGCGCGGTTCTCGACGAGAAACGCCGGATCGCACGCCGCGGCGCGGCTGGCAGATCCTGGAAGGGATCATCGCCCGCGCGCGTCAGCGCGGCAGTCGCAGGTCGCAGGCACGCCGTCTCTGTCACGAGCGGGCGTCGCGCGCTGCCAGGTCGGCACGCGCGTTCTTCGTGCCTGCGGCGGGTCATTGGGGCTCGCATACCGCGGCACGTCCGGAGGGTAAGAGGCCGCACTTCCCGTGGTCACCGCAGCCAGCGCTGGTGTCCGGATCGCACATCCGCACGCAGTGCGCAGCGCCACCATCGGTGCCGAGGCATGCCAGGCCAGCCGCGCAGTCGGCGACGTGCGCGCAGGTCGCGCCCTCGGGGAGTGCGCCGGATGGGAGACACGCGACCTGGCCGCGCGCGCTCACGACGTAGCAAGACTCGCCATCCCCGCACCCCTCCGCCGGCGGGCGGCAGTGCGCATCTGGCAGGCACAGCCCGACGTCGCTGCCGTCGAGCGCGACACAGCTGGCTTCGATCGCGCAGCCGCCGGTCGCGCCCGGGCAGCACAGCCGCCGGCAGACGCCGCCGTCGGTGGCGTTCGGCAGATCGCAGACCAGCCCCGGCTGGCACTGATCGTTGCCCTCGCAGCGTCCGCCTTCCGGGGCCGTGCCGCGCGGCACGCAGCTCGCTGCGCCACCGCTGTCGAACACGCACGCCTGATCGTCGGGGCACGTCTGCGCGATCAGATCACACGCGCCGGTGCCGCCGCAGGTCGGCAGGACGCGCGGCCCGGGCTCCGCGACGATCGGCGCGTCGATCGGAACGTCGACGGGCTCGGCCGGGCTGCCGCAGCCCCAGAGCGACGAGACACACAGCACCGCGAAGAGCGAGCGACTCATGGGCACACCGCCTGGAATCCGATGTACTCGGATCCGTGCTCGAGGCCATCGCTGGGCTGGCACGCGATCGGCGTGCCACCGCCCTGCGCGGCGAGGTGGATCTTGTCGAAGCATTGCTGGTAGTCGGCCGGAAAGCGCGTGTCGGGGATCGCGCGCTGGTACACCGGGAACGCCCGGATCCGGCCGTTGTAGGCGCCGGGGCCCGGCTGCATCGGTCCGGGCGTGGTGTCGGTGCGCGCCAGATCGCAGGGCGCGAGGCCGGTGTCGTCGAGTCCATCGCCGTAGGTGCCGAAGCTGCAGCCCATGAACGAGCCGCCGCCCTGGCAGTCGATGAAGTCGACGGTCTTGTTCGGGTGCGTGTACCCCGGATCCATCATGCCCTCGGCGAAGTAGCCCGGGTTGTAGCCCCACTCGTTGAGGATCGAGGGCAGACCGGCGCCCACCTTGAAGGTCGCGATCGCGCCGCCGACGCGCCACGCCGCGTAGTCCTGATAGCCATTGCAGGGTACCGGCAACTCGAACGCCACGGAGCCGCACGGCCCCGAGTCGTAACCCGGGAAGTTCGGATCGGGGTTGTAGGGAATCTCCGCCGCGAGCAGCAGATTCGCGGGATCGTTCATCGCGTTGACCTGGGCGCGCAGCGCCGCCCAGTCGACATCGTTGCCGGCCGCCGGGCAGCTCATCCCGACCAGGCTCGGCACCGGTGGTGGCGGCGCGCCTGGCATACAGCGCGGCGTGCCGCAGGACGTATACGTGCGGTTGACTCGCACCTTGGTGTCCTCGTCGAAGAACATCGGTCCATCGGCCTCGACCGCGCCGGCCTCGGTCCACGCGCGGATGCCGTTCTCGATCGCGACGTAGTCGGTCGATCGCTTGCTGCCGTCGTGGCGGCTCTTGTCGTCGACCCAGAGCGTGTCGGGGATCCCGTCGGCGAAGTCGCGCATCCCGGAGATCGGTGGGAACTCGAACAGCCGCGGTCCGCGGATCGGCGCCTTGTGGTCGCTGTTCCACAGCGCGCTGTCGCTGACACCGGTGCAGACATCGAGCGTGACCGGCTCGCTACCCAATCCCACGCCGACGATCGCGGTCAGCGCGTTCTCGGCGCTCACGTACGACGCGCGGCAATCGTAGCCGTAGCCGCCGAGCCAGCGCAGCGTCAGCGGCTTGCGCAGCGCCTGCTGATCCGCGCGCCGCGCCGGCAAGTAGACCGACAGCGGCGCGGTGTTCGGGAACACCGGGTGCTCGTCCCACTCGACGTTGCCGCCGACATCGTAGGCGCGCGGCGCGATGAACGGGCCACCGTGATACGGGCCGACCACCGGCGTCGTGCCGTCAGGCGAGGGCGGCAGCAGGTGCACGCGCGCGTAGCCCGTCGCGCGCTCACCGGCGCTCGACTCCACCACGTAGCGGATCCCGACGTAGGTGTCGTTGATGTAGAGCTTGCGGTTGTTCCCGATGTCGCGCGCCGGGAACACCGTGTCGTCATCGGGTGACGCGAAGAAGGTCGCGCCGCCCGAGCCCGTCGCGACCTCGACCGGCGCCTCGCGCGCGTTGTCGATGATGCCGAGCTCCGGCGTGCGATAGAGGATCTCGCGACCATCCGCGCTGATCCCGATCGTGCCCTCGCACTGCTCCTCCTCGGCGGGCGTCGCCTCGCGATCCAGCGGCACGCATTCCGGACACCCCGGGTCGTATTCGAGCAACCGGCAGCGCGGCAGGATGCTCGCCTCGACCACCTTCAGCCCGCTCTCGGTGCCGTCGGGGATCCAGTCGTTCGCGAGGACATCGATCGTGGTCGTGTCCAGCGCGCCCATCGATCGCTCGAGGAAGTCGTCGATCGGCACCGCGCGATGCAGGTGGCCCTCGGGTCCACCGCCCACGCGCGGGTCGATGTACTGCTGGCCGTGCGCGTCGATCGCCGCGCGCACGACCCCGTCGGCGTGCGTCGCGCCGTTGCCCACGAAGATGATCTGCGCGCGGCTCGCGACGATGTCGCGCCCCTGCAGATTGGCCAGGATCCGCGACGCGAGGTTGTCTGCGTAGCGATGCTGGATGTTCTGCCACACTGGCGAGTACGTCTTCCACAACCCGAGCAGCCCCGACAGGCTGCCGTAGTATCCCGAGATCACGTCCCACGCGCGTATCCCGATGTGCACGCCCGGCACCGACAGCGCCGCAGACGCCGGCGTCGTGAGCACCGGCACGACGTCATCGAGCGAGTCCACGAACAGCGTCTGGTGTGCGACGCCATCGTTCTCCAGATTGACCAGCGCCAGCGGCCCCGCCGGACGCGACGCGATCGCGATGACACCGCCCAGCTCGATCTTCTCGCGCGTCATCGTCTGCCGCAGCTCCGCCCACTCGGGATCGTCCTGCCAGCCGAACGCCGGGTTCGTCGGATCGAGCATGCCGATCGCGACCAGCTGCGCCACGTTGCCGCCCTGCGAGTGCCCGGACAGGAACACCCGCCGCGGATGCCCGGTGTCCGGCGGGATGCGCGCCAGCCCGTCGACGATCGCGTGCCGCACGAATTCGACATAGCCCTTGTGCGGAAACGCGTTCGTCTCCGATGCCAGATTCTCGATCAGGCTCGGTAGATCCGGCCCCAGGTTCGGGCTCGAGCCCGCGATGTTGATGTAGATGTCGTCGGGGTGATCGACGTCCTGGAAGAACCGGACCTCGTTGCCATCCGACTCGCGCCAGAAGTAGCCCGAGTACACGACGTCGCGGATGAAGTCCCGCACCGTCGTCATCGTGTGCTCCGCCGGATCGCCCGCGCCCAGGCTCGGCCGTCCCGACGGCATCGACGCCACGACCTGACACGCGTGATAGAACGGGCTCCAGGTCGGGACTTCGCCAGCCAGCACCTCCAGGTGCTTCGGCGGCTCCGTCGGCGGCGCGGGCGTCGATGGTCGACTCGATGGCAGCCCGCGTCGGACCGAGTCGTAGTCGTGGCGCGCCGGCGACGCCGGCAGCAGATGCGCGCCGTCGCACATGCTGCCCATCGTCACCGCGAGCACGCCCACCCCGACGAACCACGTGGGTACCCTCATTCGATCGAGCATGCGCAGGTCCGCGCCTCAACCGACCTCAAAGCCGTCTCAAATCAGGCGCTACGGCAGCGTATGCTCGCGGAACGGCTTCAGATATTCGTCGAGCGGCCCCAGCCCCACCGCCGAGCGCCGCGCATCGACATTCGCCGGATCCTCCAGCGGCGCCGGCTCCGTGCCCATGACCTGCGTGCCGTAGCGCTGCAGCCGGTGCTCCGCAAGCGCGACGCGATCGTAGAGGTACGCGTACTCGTTCGGGGCCGCATCGCCGTGCGCCACTGCGACTTCGAGCAGCGCCAGGCAGCGCTTCTGGAATGCGCGGTCGAGGTCCGCGTGCTGCGCGAGCAACCACGCCGCGTGCGCGCCGTCCTTGCCGACCAGGCGAACGCCCGGCCAGCCGTGCGCGTCGATCATCGCGGCCAGCGCCGCGGTGTCGCGCTTGTCGATGTCCATGACCTTCATGCCGAGCGCGCGCGCGGCGTCGGACGTGGGCGGCAACCCGCTGTCGATCCAGGCGTCCCGTGCGGCCTGATCGTCGGCGTACATCGCGAGCAGCTGGCGGCGGAGATCGGGGGCGACGATCGCGGGATGCGTGGCGGGTTGAGGCGGCGGCGGCGCCGGCGGTGGCGCATGCGCGGCGCACGCGGCGACGGCGAGGAGGGCAGAGGCGAGCGTCGCGCCGATGCCGGAGAATGGGGCTGCGAGCCAGGGTCGAGGGTCGAGATGCCATGCCCGGATCCTCTCGGCCCATCGCCGCTGCGGTTGCTACTCGCCGGCGATCGGTTCCGAGCCGATCCGTTCCGTGCCGATCGGCTCCGTGCCGTTGTCGAGGCATCTGATACCGTGATCTCGATGATTGCCTTGCTATGGAGATCGGCGATCGCGATCGCATGTGTCGCGTGCACCGCCGAGGCACCCGCGACCAGGTCGAGCACGCCCGGTTCGGGCTTGGGCGCGGCTGCCGACCGGAACGACGTGCGGGCGGCGCGGCGGGATGCGCGCGCGGCGTACTACGCGAAGGACTGGCGGGCGTGCGGCCGATTGTTCGCGCAGTCGCAGCGGCCCTACGAGGCCGCGCGGTGTTTCGCGCAGGCCGGGCTCGCCGATGACGCGTTTGCGACGCTGGCACACGCGATCGATGGCGGCCTGCACGGTGAGGACCCCACGGATGACAGCAAGCTGGAGCCACTGCATACCGACCCGCGGTGGGCGACCGAGATGGCGCACCTGAGCGCCAGGCGAGCGGAGTGGTCGCGCGACGAGAATGCGGAGCTCACCCAGTTGTACGCGCAGGACCAGGCCGACCGGTCGCCCGCGCCTGGCGCGGAGATCGACTGGACCACCGTCGAGCCGCGTGATCAGGCCAGGCGGAAGCGCGTCGACGAGATCATCGCGAGCCGCGGCGCGCGAGTCGCCGATGACTACTTCCACGCAGCCATGGTGTACCAGCACGGCGATACGCCAGCGGAGATCCAGCGCGCGCATGACCTCGCGCTCAAGGCCGTCGCGCTCGATCCGGATCACGGCCTCGCGCGCTGGCTGGCAGCGGCCTCCGAGGATCGCAAGCTGATGTACGAGCACCGGGCCCAGAAGTGGGGCACGCAGTACAAGAAGCTCGACGGCGAGTGGATCGTCTGGCCCGTCGATCCCGCAATCACCGACGAACAGCGCGACGACTGGGAGGTGCCCCCGCTCGCGGTGTCGCTGCAGCGCGCGGCGCAGATGAACGCGCCCGCGAAGTGACTCGGCCTTCTTGCAGGCGGCCTCACTGCAGCATCGCCTGATCTGGATCGGCGCCTTGTTCATCTGAGGATCCGTCTGCAGCGACGCCGCCTCGCCGTGGTGCGATGCGATGCCGCGGCTCACCGGCACCAAGCGGAACACGAGCGAAACACCCTCCGCCTGAGAGGTAGTGTTCGCCCACCTCCGTCGGTCCTCGCAACCTCAGGAATATCCGTGCTTCGCCACTTCTCGTGGCTGGCATCGCGCCTGCAGAGGGCGTTCGCGCTGCCCTGGGCAGCGGAACCACAACGGACTGAGGAGACGGATATGAAGAACATCGGAAAAGGAACGCGGCTGGCTGCGCTCGCGCTCGCGATGACCATCGGTGCGGGCTCTGCTCTCGCCGGGAGCGAGAAGGTGGACACGTCGACGGCGAAGACCGCGACCACGAGCGTCTTCACGAGCGTGCAGACGACGAAGGCGGGGACTGTCATCACTCATCAGATCATCAATGGCGTCGACCAGACGCTCGAGTGGAAGGTACCCGCGGATTGGATCGATCCGGGGACGGGCACGATCAACAAGGGTCTGCTCGAGCGAGCCTTCGATTTCTTGGTGGACCTCGTCAAGGGAAGCAAGCCCGATGATGGCGGTGGCGGTGGCAGCACGAACAACTGCAACGTCAGTGTCTCGGGCGCGCAGGTCGTCGTCATCGGCAACCTCAACTGCGGCGGGTCCCAGACCGGCACCAGCGGCAGCGGTAGCGGCTCGGGCGGCGGCGGTAGCGGTAGCGGCCACCACGCCGAATGACGCGTGACGGAGACGGCGTCGATTCGTCGACGCCGTCTCGCTGCTCTGGAGCCCCGCACCGCTGGTCGCGGGGCTACAAGTGACGCGGGCGCTATTGGATGGCGTGGCCGCGTTGATGGTACTCGTAGCGCCAATCTCGTGCGCGAGGCGGTCGCCATCCATGAGGAGTATCGACGATGAGCCAGATTCCTGCGAATCCTCTCCGGCGCTGGCGTCTGGCCGCTCTGGGCATCCTTGGACTTTCGCTGCTGGCGACCTGGTGGTGGTGGCGTGGAGATCGGCGTCCCCCGACGAGCGGTACTGCATCGTTGGAGCAAGCTGAACATGGACCCGTTGCCAGCCGCGACGGAGCCCGCGTGGCGGGACTCGTTGTCGACGCCGGCGGTCATGCCGTGGCGGGCGCCGTCGTCGCGATCCGCGGCGCGACCAACGCCCAGCCTACGATCGTCATTGCGGACGATCGCGGTGGGTTCGAGCAAGCGTTGCCGGTTGGTCGCACGGAGCTTCGCGCTTCCGCGCCCGGTCTCGCACAGGCCGCGGCGACCGTCGTGATCCTCGCCGCGGGTGAACGACAAACGGTCACGTTGCGCTTGGTGGCCGCGCGCGCCGGCGTTGGCGGCACCGTTGCCGATCTCGAGAGCGGCGTACTCGTCGGTGCCCGCGTGGAGGCGCGCAACCTGAACGCGCTTGCTGGCGCACCCTTGGTCGCAGTGACGGACGAGCATGGCGCATATCACCTCGCGCTCGGCGATGGCGCGTATGTGATCACTGCCCGGTTTGAAGGCTACGTCGAGGTGACCCGACGGATCGCGGTGGCCTCTCTTCCTCGGATCGAGAACTTTCGACTGGCTCCCGGCGCGACGATCCGGGGTCGCGTACTGCGCGCTGCGGATCGCACGCCGCTCGGCGAGGCGTGTGTAAGGGTTGACGCGGAGGTCGATGGCGCCGCGTTTCTTCCAGGTGCTGCGCCGCCCTGCGTGCTCAGCGGCGCCGACGGCAGCTTCTCTATCGAGGGCATCGCGCCAGGTGTCGCCAGGCTCACGGCATCAGCTGCTGGCTGGGGGCAACCCGCGCCGGTCGACGTCGCGCTCGGCATTGGCGAGGTCCGCGACGGGGTCGAGTTACTCGTCGAGCCCGCCACGACGATCGCCGGACGTGTCGTCGATCAGCGAGACGCGCCGCTCTCGGCGGTGAGCGTGTATGCGATGCGCCCCGACGATCTGGGGCGGATCACGGCCTGGGGCACGACGGGCGACGACGGTAGATTCGTCCTGGATGGACTCACGGCAGGTCACTACGCCGTGCGCACGGTGCCAGACCAGAGTCGCCTTGCCGCGGCCAGCGCTTCCATCGAGGCGCCGACAAAGGACGAGGTGATCCTGCGCGTGCATGCTGGCGTCACGATTACGGGGCACGTCACTCCACCGCGCGCTGGAAGCCTTCACGTCCGTCAACCGCTCGACCGGCTTGCGATCGATGGGCTCGCGACCGCAACGGCGGCGGAGTCGATGTTGACCGCGCCGATCGACGACACCGGGGCGTTCACCCTCGCAGGTGTCCCGGCGGGGACGTGGGAGGTGATGGCCACCACCGACGACGGAGGCGGTGCGGTCACCGTGACGGTGGCCGACCGCGATGTCACGGGGGTCGAGATCCCGGTCGACCAGTTCGCATCGGTGTGTGGCGTGGTTCGCGAGGCCAACGGCCATGCGCTCGGCGACGTGACGGTCACCGCGTCGGTGCGCAACCAGCCCATCTCGTTGCCGGCGACCGCCTACCGCTACCTCCAGCACGGCGCGGTCGGCAGTGGGGTGCCGGTTGGTGAGGACGGGACGTTCTGTGTGAATGGCCTCGCGCCGGCCGAGTACCTCCTGGTGGTCCGCGACGAACGCCAGGCTCTGATGTGGAGTAGCCGCCACCTGGACGCGGCAGGCACCGTGATGGGTGTGACCCTCGCGGCTGGCGAGCACCGTACGGGCTTCGTGCTGGAAGTCCATCGCCCGCTGGTGACCCTGCGCGGACACGTCGTCGATGAACGGGGCGCGCCCGTGGCCGATGCGCTGGTATCGGTGGATCGCGAAGGTGCGACCGCCGGCGGTGCCGCGATGCAGTTTCCGTTGATCGAACAGATGGATCCGGCGCCACCCGTCGTCAGCGACGCGACCGGCGCCTTCGCGATCGATGTGCTCCCCGCGCCGCACCGCGTGACTGCCGAGCTCGCGACTCGGGGCCTGCGCGGTGCCACCGCCGTCGTCGACCCGACGCAACCCGCGATCGTGCGCGTCGAGCGCGCCGGAGTGCTGCGGGGCACCGCCTCCGGAGGCAGTGGCACGTGTCGCGTCGCGGTGCGCGGTGTGCAGTCCAGCACGACGATCGGCGTCGGCGCCGATTGCGCGTTCGCGTTCGATCGTCTCCCCGTAGGACACTACGTCGTGCGCATCACCCGCGCCGATGCGTTCGGCACGGCGAGCGTCGACATTGCGCCCGGCGCCACGGCCACCAGCGCCGTCACGCTCGAGACGCTCGCGACGGTCGAGGTGCGCTTCATCGACGAGGCCGGTACGGGCCAGCCCGGCCTGATCGCGATCCTGGTGGACGATGCGGGTTCTGCGCAGAGCACACTGCTCGAGACCCTCGCCGGTACACATCCTCGGAGCGACCGTGACGGGCGCGTGACGCTGCGTGCGGCCGCTGGGGATAGCACCCTCGGCGTGTTGTCCTCCGACGGGCAACGGTTGGTGGTCTCGAAGCAGGTATCGATCAGCGCGCCCGTGACCGATCTCGGGACGCTGACCGTCACGCATCCGTAGAAGCGCGGAGCGAGCCATCGTCGATGGGCAGCCTCCTGAACTGGGCGTCGATGGATCTGTTCAGCCCCGAAACCCCGCCAGCTCGATCCCGAACCGCCGACACCATCGCCGGATCTGGATCGGCGCCTTGTTCATCTGGCGGCCCGCCGCCGCGACGTTGCCGCGCGCCTCGCGCAGCACCTCGATCAGCCGCTCGCGCAGCGCGCGATCCTCGGGGCGCAGTGGCACCGTTGCTGGCGGCGTGTATCCCCGCATCGCCTCCGGCAGGTGCTCGATGCGGATCTCGCCGCCACCGGCGAGCACGACCGCGGCGCGCAGCGCCTGCTCGAGCTCGCGCACGTTGAGCGGATATCCGTAGTTGATGAGCGCGCGCGCGGCCTGGCGATGCAGGGTCACGCCACCGGCATCGTCGGTGACGCGGGGCAAGAGCGCGGCCACCAGGCTGCCGATGTCCTCGCTGCGATCGCGTAGCGGCACCAGCGAGACCTCGAAGCCAGAGAGCCGGGCATAGAGGTCCTGTCGAAAACGCCCGTCAGCGATCCGGTTCGCGAGGTCCTGGTGCGTGGCCGCGACCACGCGCACGTCGACCGGAACGACATCGCCGGCGCCGATCGGGCGCACCTCGCCCTCCTGCAACACGCGCAGGAGCGCGACCTGCGACTCCTCCGGCAGCTCGGCGATCTCGTCGAGGAATAGCGTGCCGTGATCGGCGCGGCGCACGAGGCCATCGCGATCGTCCTTGGCGCCAGAGAACGCACCGCGCTTGTAGCCGAACAGCTCGCTCTCGAGCAGCGACCGCGGTAGCGCGCCGCAGTTGATCGCGACGAACGCACCGCGCCGTTCCGATCGCTCGTGCACCGCGCGCGCGACCAGCTCCTTGCCGGTGCCAGTCTCGCCGCGCACCAGCACGGGCACCGTCGACGCCGCGATGCGGGCGAGGTCGGCGCAGCGCCGCTCCAGCTCGAGCGACAGCGTGCGGAACGCCGCTGGCTCGCTGTCATTCGTCAGGTCGCGATCGCCGAGTTCGCCGCCGCGGACCTGCGTCCCTTCCTCGCGGAACATCAGCACGGCGCCGCCGACCTCGATGACGTCGCCGTCGGCGAGCGTCGCGCGCGTGACCGCGTCGCCGTTCACGGACGTGCCGTTCTTCGAGCCGAGGTCAGCCAGCTCCCAGCCGCCGACCTGCCGGCGCAGCCGCGCGTGCTGCCGCGACATTTCATGGTCCGCGATCGTCAGCTCGATCGCCTTGCCCTGGCGCGTGACACTCCGCGCGGAGCCGCGACCGATCGCGACCTCGTCGGCGTCGCCGAGCACGATGCGCAGGCCCTCGGCGGCGGGGCGCCGCGTCTCCATCACGACGATCAGCCGTGGCGCCTCGGCGCCTGCGAGCAGGTCATCGGACGCTTCGGTGCGACTTTCGGTGCGGGTCTCGAGGCTGGTCATCGGGGCGGAGGGCGGTGGATTGCTAGCAAGTAGCACAGGGCGTTCCAGCTTCGCTCGGGCGGGCACGGAGGGCACGCCGCGTGTTGTCGTTCCCGGCTCGCTGGCGTTGCGCGATCGCGCGTCGACTCGACGTCGACGGGCGAAACATCGATCGGAACATCGAGGCCTCGGTCGACCGCACCTTCATCGAGCGCCCGACCACGGGAGACTTCATGGCGGTGACGATGCCGGGCCGCAGGGCCTCGACCGCTCCTCCGAACCCCGCTCAAGCCTCAGCGGAGCGTGTCCGCCGATCTCCCCACGTAGCGATCGTGTCCCCCCTCACCGATCGCGATTCTTCGAACTTTTCACGCAACTCCTGACGCCTCGGTCCGACACACCGGTGCGATGAGCGAAACAGCCGCATGTTCCGGTCGCCCCCAGCGGGCGCGCGCGCTTGCGCGATCGGAACACCGACCGGAACGTTCCGGAACAGCGGAACGTCGCTCGTACCGCCGTGCGCGACCGCGCGTCGCCCACTTGCGGGCCTCACGCATGGGCACGGCGCCTGCTAACGCCTCGCTCGAACCATGGTGGCGCGCGAGCGATCGGAGTCAGCAGAGAACGAGCAAGCCGAGCTTGCGTCGCTGCTCCGTTCTCGCTATCTCGACGCGGCGATGCAGCTGGGCGCAAGTGGTCGCGGGCGCGACGGTGACGATGGCGCGCAGCCAGACCCGGAGCGCGCCATGAGCGACTCCGACGTGCCCGGCCCCAACGATCCGACTCGCACCCGCGCGCCGCAGCCCGCGGACGCGCCGCCGGGTCCCAACGACCCGACCCGCACGCGCGCGCCCGGCGCCTCCGACGCCAACGCCGGCACCGAGCCGCCCGCGCGCAACGATCGCCTGCCCGCGCCGCTCCAGTATCGCGACCCCGATCGCTACCAGGTCATCGGCGAGCACGGCCGCGGCGGTCTCGGCCGCGTCCTGCGTGCGCGCGACAAGGAGCTCGGCCGCGACGTCGCCGTCAAGGAGCTCCTCGAGCGCGGCAATACCTCCGAGCTGCGCTTCTTCCGCGAGGCGCTCATCACCGCGCGCCTCGAGCACCCCGGCATTGTCCCCGTCCACGAGGCCGGCCGCTGGCCCGACGGCACCCCGTTCTACGCCATGAAGCTCGTGCAGGGCCGCTCCCTGCGCGCCCTCATCGACGACTGCAAGACCATGGAGGATCGCCTCGCGCTGATCCCCCACGTCATCGCCGTCGCCGACGCCATCGCCTACGCCCACGACCGCAAGATCATCCACCGCGACCTCAAGCCATCGAACGTCATCGTCGGCGACTTCGGCGAGACCGTCGTCATCGACTGGGGCCTGGCGAAGGACATCACCGACGAGATCCCCGAGCCGACGGAGGCCGAGACGGGCGCCCCGCGGGCGCCGGCGGCCGATGGCCTGACGGTGGCGGGTAGCGTGCTCGGGACGCCGGCGTACATGGCGCCGGAGCAGCGCGAGGGGAAGGCCGACGAACGGTCGGATGTCTATGCGCTTGGAGGTATCCTGCATCACATTTCTGCAGGTAGCCCGCCGAACGGCGACAACGTTTCGATGAGCCGCGGCAGAGGCTCCCCCTTGCGGCTCAACGTTCCGCGTGACCTCGGCGCGATTGTCGCTCGAGCGATGTCGCGACAACCCTCGGACCGATATGCCTCGGCCACGCAGTTCGCGGCGGACGTGCGCCGGTACACCCAGCGTCGCCCGGTCGCCGCTCGCCGATACTCCTTCGCCGGCAGAGCTTTCCTCGGCCTCGCACGTCATCGTGGGGTGTCGTTGGTGCTTCTGGCAGCGCTGACAATGCTGTCGATCGTCCTCGCCGCTGCGGCTGCGCGCATCAGCGATCAACGCGAAGTCGCACTTCAGTCCGAGACCGAGGCGCAGAGCCAGCGGGACCGTGCCGAGCAGGCCTTGGATTCCATGACGCTCCAGCACGCGGAGTCGTTGTTGGCGACGGATCCATCCGAGGCGAGTGAACTCTTGGCGGGTTACCGCGGCTCGAACTTACCGACTGCGCGGCGCATTCGCGCCGAGGCAATTGGACTTGGCGTGTCTCGGCAGCGCGTTAAGCCTGAACAGGGAAGCATCATATGGGCGCAAGGCGTGGGCAGCGACATGTTCACCCTGGGATATGCCGGAACGATCGAGCGGACTTCGGCGACTGGCCACACCGACGCGATTGCACGCAACGCGACTATTCGCCGAACATTCGCATTCTCGATGTCACGCGGGTTGCTGGCATACGCCTGCTACGCGCACGACGTTTGCCTCCTTGACCTGGCCCACCCAGGCAGAGCACAGGACCAGTCAAAGCTGCCGGCGCTCTCTCCTGCTGACCTGGCCTTTTCTCCTGATGGTTGGCAGCTGGCGGTTTTGTCTGAGGACGGGCGGGTTGAGCTGTGGGACATCCCGGACCTGGGGCATATGCGGCGGCTCAGGGGCGACGCGATCGCCAACGCGACATCGATCGCATTCGCCGACGACCGGACATTGATTGCTGGCGCTGTCGACCAATTGACCTTGGCCGATGCGAACGGTCAGCGTACCCTGGCGACGAGTAGTGGTGGAATCCAGGCGTGGGCGGCCGACCCGGTGAGCCACATGGCAGCCTTGGCGACATCCCAGGGCACGGTAACCGCAATTGATTCGCGATCTGCGTGGCGCAATACCGTGCCCTCTCGGTGCTCCGCCTCGGTGTCGTTCCTGCAGTGGCTTCCTCGCCAAGCTGTGCTTGGAATCGCCTGCCAGGACGGGACCGTCGCAACGTGGGATGTGCGAACGAACGTGGTGGTCTTACGTGGGCATGTGCTGGGCACACCTTCTGCGACCGCGAGTAGCTTCGATGGGACCCTGCTCATCGTGGGAAGTTCGGCGGGCCCCGTGCTGGTCGTCGATCTCGTGACGAAACTCACGACCACGTATGCTGGCCATCGAGTGGCGATCACTTCGGTGAATGGACCAACCCCAGATTGGCCACTGGTAACCACGAGCGACAAGATTGGATGGGTGCGCACGTGGACCCCGCCGGCGCGCGTGGCACGTCTGCTCGCTCGCCTCGGTACGACGCCCGAGTCGCTCGAAGTGCTCGACTCACCAAGCTCGGTCGTGGTTCCCTCGGGACACTCATTGATGCAGGTGATGCCTTCTGGGGAAACTGGTTCGCATGGTCCCCACTTCGACGCCGCTGTCTATTTGGCCCAGTCGCACGACGGGGGCCGACTCGCCGCATTCGGATTTGGCGCAACCGTCGAAGTGTGGCAGTCTAAACCGCTGGAGCGCCGCGGCGTCCTAAGCCCCCAGGACGGTCCGGTCGAGGCGGCCGTCTTCATGGCTGACAGCGAGACCATCGTGACTGGAGGCCACAACGGCGCCGTGACTATCTTCCCCATTCACTCGCCTCCGCGCCTCGTCCTCCAGTTGGGCCAACCATTGATGGGCATGTGGGCGCTGTACCCAGCGGACACGCTCTTGATGGTGGCGATGGACGGCAGCCTTTGGATATCAGATACCGTCGGTCACAAACGCCAAGTCGCTCCGGCAGGCGAAGAGATACTTCGGCTGAGAGTATCGACCGATGGCAGACATGTCGTGACTGGAGATGCGGCGGGGGCGGTCAGGATTTATGATGCAAGCACATGGGCGTCACGAGAGGTTTTTCGAGCAAATGCAGCGGTCTGGAGCGTCGAGTTCTCTCCCCGAGGCGACGCGATCGCTGTAGCCACTCGCGACGGCGAAGCGTACATTGGACGGCCGGCGAAACACGATTGGAATGGCCTCGATTGGACGAGGTACTCTGCCTATGTGAATCACTTCGTCTTCTCGCAAGCAGGAGATCTCCTCCTGGCCCTCGGGCCGGAAGGGATTTGGGTCTATTCGCTGGATGCGGATCGTCAGTACCACCTCTCCCTCCCTTCAATAAACGTTGACAGGGCTAGTGAGCCGTCCGATGCGGGAGGGATGTTTGCAGTCGCCCAAGGTGGCGAGATCTTGTGGCTGAGCCTTGCGCAATTGCGTGTGCAAGTGCTGTCGTATGGAACCTAAAGCACGAAAGGAACTGAACCTCGGCATCCTCGTCGGCGAGGAGACAGGCGGAACGAATGGAGCACCCGCCACGCTTGAGTCGATTGAAGTCCGAGTTCGCTTCAAGGCGACTCGCGCTGTCAGGCCGGATGGCACGCCAGTCCAAGGACACGGTTTCGTCCGTGATGTAATTGTTCACCCGACGAAGGCGGGCACGATTGCTGGCCGAGACGAGATCCTGGAGGCTGCGATCCGTGTAGCAACGGAGCAATAGGCGGCCGTTTTCGATTGTAGGGGTTGGCGATGGGATGCCTGTGTGAGAATCGAACATGGAGACAAGCGCTGTGCTTGCGTGATGACCAGCGAGATCCTGTCGACCTGTCAGGGACGTTCGGCGACCCAAAAGGTCGTCTTTATAGGAACGCCCCATGAGGAAGCTCTTGTGTAGTATGATCATCGCCGTAGCCGCCTGCTCGGCGAGCGTTCATGAGAGTACGCTCGGCGTGGCGCGTCTTCCTGCGGATGCGCCGAGGATTGTGGTTGCGCGGAATGTTCAAGGTCGCGTGATGGACTCCGAACACGCTCCGCTGGCGGGTGCGTTGATCTCGGTGATCGATCTCGCCAGCTTTCGCGGGGTTGGATTCGCGGCATCAGACTCCCGCGGCGAGTTCTCGGTCGGCATTCCTTCGAAGGGCGCGGTCGTCACGGTCATGGCTCGTGGCCATGTTGCGGGGGCTTTCGAACCTCCGAGTGGTTCGGCGCAAGGCTCGATCGTCCTCGCGCGGCCATCGGCCGCCAGCCGAACGTTCTCTGGTGTCGTCGTCGATGGCAAGGGCCGACCGCTGGACGGCGTCCGCGTGCGGCTCATGAACTGGAAGTGGCCGGTCGGCACGGCCTACTACGCGCTGACCGACCACGTTGGCCATTTCGAGTTCATTGTCGATCGAGGAGAAGACGATTCATTCGATCTGCTTGTCGATGATCCTTCGTATGTGAGCGGATTCGGGCTGGTTCCTCCGGGTGATCGAAACATCGTGTTGACGGTGTATGAGCGGCTTTGGATCGAGACGGTCGCTGGCCACTTCGACGAGGCGGCGCTGCGTACGAGTTGCATTCCACTGGACGCTGGCGGAGTCAAGTCCCTGGCCACTAGCCTCATCTCGGCTCGCGTAGTGGGCCTTGGTGAGTCCACGCACGGAACGCGCGAATACACGGTGATTCGAGGGGGGATCCTGGATGCGCTCGCGCGAGATGGGTGGCTAACGACGATCGCGCTGGAGGCCAGCTGGGCCGATGTCGCGCATCTGGACGCGTACGTTCGCCAAGGGAAGGGGACCGCTCGCGATGCGGTCGCCTCGGTGCAGTCATGGCCTTGGCGAATCGAGGAGATGATCGCGGTCGTCGAGTCGATTCGACGTTTCAACGATACCCAACCGGAGGAACGGAAGATCGAGTTCGTTGGCATCGACTATGCGGTCCCCGCTGCGAGTATCAAGCTCATCGATCGATACTTTGCCAGTCGGAGGAGTGAGTACGGCGACGAGTTGGCCAAGGTCGAGTTGTTGCGGGGGCCCTCGCGATGGGGGGTGGTGAGCGAGATCCCCGCTGGGGAGCGTCATGAGATCGCGAAGGCACTGGTGAGGCTCGAGAAAGTCGCCGATGACGAGTTGCCCAGTGGGCTGCTGGCTGCCCAGGCGCTGCAGATGACGAAGCAGCTCGTGGAGACACCCGAACTCGACGCCCGTGACACGATGATGGCGGAGTCTGTCCTCGCGCTCTTGGCCCGGCCGGACAAGCAGCGGCACATCGCGATCTGGGCACACAACGGCCACGTCGCGCTGGGGCCGATCGAGGGCGCTGTCCCGATGGGAGACTACTTGCGCGTTCGGTTGAAGGACGACTACCGAGCCATCGGAACGCTTTTCTATGAGGGGTCGTTTCTGACGTATAGCCAGGATGGGCGGATGGTGACGCACACGGTGTCGTTGCCGCCGCCACACTACCTCGAGGCGGCGATCCATCGAGTGTCGCCAGATCAATCGTGTGTCCTCGATGTCGCTGGCGCGAAGGACCCGTCGGTGCGTAGCTGGTTGGCGGTGCCCAAGGTTGTTCGCTTCTACGGCGGCCTGGAGATCTCCGAAGGGTATCCGTGGCCGCCCGTGCTCTTGCCGGATCTCTGGTCCACGATCATCTACGTGCCGGTTTCGACGTCGACCAGTCCGCTTCAGAGGCCGGAATGAGCAGGTCTGCGATCCGCGGCGGAGGGATGGCCGCCGGAGTCTGTCGAGGCGCTCACGGCGCCTCGACGCGAGCGTAGTGCTTCTCGGAGCGGACGCGGGCGGCAACGCGTCGCGCTCGGTGCTGGATCGGCCTGCGCCGAGAGCAGGCGGCGCGCCTGACCGGGCACCGGCACCGGCGTCACAACCGGCCCGCCTCGCGTCTACCCCCGTGCCTCGCGTAGCCGTGCCCCTCGCCGTCCCTCCCGGTGCCAAGCTTTATCGCGTCGACGGGTGGCCATCGGCGCGTCGGCTGGTGAAGATGCGGGGAGGCGCGCCTGGCGCGCCCTGCCGCGCTCCCTTCACCTCTAGCCGCTGAAGCTCCGATGACCCCACCTACTGCTCCGCGCTTTCGAGGCAACGACGGCATCGTGCTGCGTACGCCGCTGCTCTCGGTGGATGAGCTGCTGCGCTGGCAGGCGGCGGGCACGATCGAGGAGCAGCGCGCGTTTCTGGCGGCGCTGGTGGAGCGGCCGGAGGTCCGGGAGGCGCTGTTCGTGGCCTCGCCGAGCCTGTCGGGCGCGATCGCGGGCTGGCGGGCGGCGCCGGAGACGCAGGCGGGGCAGCGGGTGGAGAGCTCGCTGTGCAAGTACGTCGCGCGGATGGCGGGGCGCTCGACCCCGTTCGGGCTGTTCTCGGCGGTGTCGCCGGGGAAGCTGGGGAAGTCGACGCAGCTTGAGCTGGCGCCGCTGGGGGAGTACCGGCGGCGGACGCGGCTGGACAACGACTACCTGTTCCTGCTTATCGACGAGCTGCTGAAGTCGGCGGACGTCCGGGCGGCGCTGACGTGGAAGCCGAACACGAGCATCTACCGGATCGCGGGGCGGCTGCGGTACGCGGCGGCGCGGCTCGATGGCAAAGAGCGCAGCTATCACCTGGTGTCGGTGGAGCCGACCGACTATCTGGACGGCACGCTGGAGCGCTCCATTCACGGCGCGAAGCTGGCCGCCCTGGCAGAGGCGCTGGTCGGCGACGACATCAGCCTGGACGACGCGAGCACGTACATCAACGAGCTGGTCGACGCGCAGCTGCTGGTGCCGGAGCTGGGCGTGCACGTCACGGGGCCGGAGCCGATCGATGGATTGATCGCGCAGCTGGCGGCCGCGGGCATCGAGGAACCTCGCGCGATCCTCTCGGAAGTCCGCGAGGCGATCGCGGCGATCGATGCCGCGGGCGTGGGCAATGACCCGGAGCGGTACGCGGCGATCGCGACGCGGCTGGAGGCGCTGCCGGCGAAGGTCGATCGGGCGCTGCTGTTCCAGGTCGACATGGTGAAGCCGGCGACGGCGATCCTGGGCAACCGGGTGGTCGCGGACCTGGCGACCGCGATCAATCAGCTGGCGCGGATCTCGCGGATGGCGGATGGGTCGCTGGCGGAGTTCCGCAACGCATTCACGGCGCGCTGGGAAGGGCGGGAGATCCCGCTGGCCGA
>JAIOQA010000101.1 GCA_021413675.1 Deltaproteobacteria bacterium
CGGCGGCAGCGCCGCGAACGCGCCGAGCGTGCGCACGCCGAGCACCTCGAGCACGTGCTGCACATCGGGGTCGAGCTCGAGCAAGGACAGCGGCAGCGGCGCGAGGAACGCCGCCGAGCCGCCGCGCGGCACGCTGACCACCGCGTCGCGCTCGTGCGCGCCGGTGGCGGCGACCGCCGCAGTGAAGCGATCATCGGCGATGCCGACGCGCCCGACCAGGCCCATGCGGCCGAGCACCTCGATCGCCCGCGCGCCGAACGCCGCGCCGCGCACGCCGGTGGGCACGCGCGCGAACACCGCGTGGTGCGCGCCGCGCGGCCGGCCGCCGTCATCGACCTCCGAGGCGATCGCGCCGAGCGCCTCGGCCAGGCCGCGCGAGACGCTGCGCTCCAGCTCGGGATCCGCGGTCACGACCTCGCAGCCGGGCGCGTGATCGCGCACCGACGAGGCCGCCATCCCGACCGCGATGCCAGCCGCGCGCGCCGCGCGCGACACCGCTACCACGACGGGGGCCGGCGCCGGTGAGACGACCACGACCGCCGCGCCTTCGGCGATCGGGTGGCTGTGAGCCGCGACCTGGAGGGGAAACGCCGGGAGATGGATGCACGCGATCCGCATGGTCTTGACCCTAGGATACTGGTCTGATGTTCAGGTGCAAGCCAGAGCTCGGTCACGACGCACAAGCAGCTGAATCAAAAGGGCATACTCACCAAAACGCGCATCGGAGCGAGGGGCGATCGTCCCTGTTCAGTGGCGCTGTTCAGGTTCACCGTAGCCACGTCTCGGGCCGGGTCCAGGCCGGGATCTCCACCTTTGATCCGGTGCGCGAGCCGCGATGGGGACCGTCGTCCTCCACAGGGCCGGCCGATCGAAACGAGTCCTCCGATAGGATGAGCACCCATGGCCGAGCGAACATCCGCCGCGATCAGCCCGACCGCCCACTACACCGGTTACGTCTGGGTCGCCAACGGCCTTTCACATCCGACATTTGCGACCCGCCCGGGCCGCGCCTTCTACGAGGCGCTCCGGCCGGCCAACGCGATCGCGCGGGCGATCGGCCAGCCCTCGCTCGAGGGCCTCCTGCTCGCGCGCCACCGCGTGATCGATCACATGCTCGAGGCCGCGATCGCCAGCGGCCGCGTCGGGCAGGTCGTCGAGGTCGCGGCCGGGCTGTCGCCGCGCGGCTGGCGGTTCGCCGAGCGCCACGGCGACGCGATCACCTACGTCGAGGCCGACCTGCCCGGCATGGCGGCGCAGAAGCGCGCGATCCTCGCCCGCCTCGGCGGCGAGAGCCCGCGCCACCGGGTCGTGGAGCTGGACGCGCTGGCCGACGCGGGCCCGGGATCGATCGCGCAGGTGGTCGCTGGCCTCGATCCGACCCGCGGCACGGCGATCATCACCGAGGGGCTGCTCAACTACTTCGACGAGGAGGCCGTGGTCGGGATCTGGCGCCGGTTCGCGCGCGCGCTGGCGCCCACCGCCGGCGGGCTCTACCTGTCGGACATCCACCTGGCCGACGACAACGCCGGCCCGGTCATCGGCGTGTTCCAGGCGATGCTGAGCGCCTTCGTCCGCGGCCGCGTGTACCTGCACTTCGCCGACTCGGCCGCCGCGGTCACGGCGCTGCGCGGCGCCGGCTTCGACACGGCGGTGCTGCACCGCCCGGTCGATCTCGCGAACGAAGTCGGCGAGATCGAGCCCGGTGGCGGCCGCAAGGTCCGGATCATCGAGGCGTCGGTCGTGCCTCGTCGCTAGGCCACCCGGGCGCGATCAGGCCGGGCCCCGGACGGGCGCCCCGGACCGCCCAGGTCGGGACCGCCGGCGGGCGGGGCCGCGGTCGGACCGTCACCTCGTGGCGAGGCGCGGTCCAGGTCCCGGGGCCGGGTCGCGGTAGCTTGACCTCGATCCGCACGAGGTCGGCCTCTGGCTCCAGCTGTTCTCCACCCGACAGAGCGATACCCACGAGACGTCCGTGGGGCCGGGCGATCGGGAGGTCGCAGAAATCTGCGCGGGATCGGGATGCGACCGGGTAGCGGGGTGCGAGCTACAGCAGGACCAGCTCCTCGGCGGCGGTCGGGTGAATCGCGATCGTCTGGCGGAACTGCTCGATGGTCGCGCCCATCGTGAGCGCGATCGCCGCGGCCTGGACGATCTCCGGCGCATCGGCGCCCACCATGTGGACACCGAGAACGTGACGGGTCGTACGGTCCACGACCACCTTGATGAGCGTGCGCTCGTCGCGGCCGGAGATCGTGTGGCGCAGCGGCTTGAAGTCGGAGGACCGGATCTCGACGTCGTGGCCCGCGGCGCGGGCGGCGGCCTCGGTCAGGCCCACGGTCGCGGCCGGCGGGTGCGCGAACACCGCGGTCGGCACGAGGTCGTGCCGCACGATCGTCGGCTTGCCGCCGAACACCGAGTCGGCGAACGCATGCCCCTCGCGGATCGCCACCGGGGTGAGCGCGACGCGGCCGGTGACGTCGCCGACCGCGTAGATGTGCGGCACCGAGGTGCGGCCGGTCTCGTCGACGGTGATCGCGCCGCGCTTGCCGAGCGCGACGCCGGCGGCATCGAGCCCCATGCTCGACGTGCTGGGATCGCGCCCGATCGCGGCGAGCACGACGTCGCCGGTGACCGCGCTGCCGTCGGTCAGGCGGACGGTCGTCCACGCCGGGTCCGCCGCCGCCTCGAGCGCGGTCGCCTCGACGCCGCCGCGGACCTCGATGCCGGCCTTGCGCAGGCCGTCCTCGACGTGGGTGCGCAGATCGTCGTCGAACCCGGGCAGCACCTTGGTGCCGCGGTGGGCGACGACGACCTTGCTGCCGAGCCCCGCCATCGCGTGGGCCAGCTCGACCGCGATGTAGCCGCCGCCCAGCACGATCGGCTGGGCCGGGCGCGCGCGCAGGCCGAAGAACCCGTCCGACGAGATCGCCCGGTCCGCGCCGGCCACCGGCAGCGATCGCGGCTTGCCGCCGGTCGCGATCAGTACGTGCGCCGCGGTGATGCGCTGCTCGCCGACCTCGAGCGTGTGCGGGTCGAGGAAGCGCGCGTGCGCGTTGTGGATCGTCACGCCGTGGCGCTCGAGGTTCCCGACGTAGAGCCCGGACAGGCGCGTGACCTCGCGCGCGACCGCGACCGTCAGCGTGAGCCAGTCGTGGCTCGCCTCGATCGTCCAGCCGTAGCCGCGCGCGTCGGCGATCTGCGCCGCGACCTCGGCGCCGTAGACGAACAGCTTCTTGGGGATGCAGCCGCGGCCGACGCAGGTGCCGCCCCAGGTGCGGGACTCGGCGATCGCGACCTTCGCGCCGTGGCTCGCGGCGATCCGCGCCGCGCGCACGCCGCCAGAACCACCACCGATGACGAACAGATCGACGTCGTACATGAGACCTCGAGGCAGCGTAGAAGATCCGCGCGACGCGACGCGCGGTGGGGTGAAGGGTGAGGCTCCGCCTCACCCGAGGGGACGGGCAGGTCCCTATGGATCGACCAGGTCGACGCCGTACGCCGAGCACGCCTCGGCGGCCGCCGCGTGGTGCGCGCCGGCCAGCTTGCCGGCGAGCGCGTCGGCGCGGTCCTTGTCGCGACCGCGGCAAGCCGCGACCACCGCGGCTTCGCGATCGGTCGGGCCGAGCTCGAGCGTCGCCGACGGCATCACCGGCATGCGGCCGGGATCGCCGTGCTCGCCCTCGGTCGCGGCCATCATGATCACGCCGTAGACATCGCCGGGCGCCACGCCGCGCGCGACCAGCCCGCGCGCCGCGGTCAGCGCCGCCTCGACGACCGGCTTCAGGCGGGCGTACGAGACCGCGCCGACCACCGGCTGACCGTTGACGAACATCGTCGGGGTGCCGGTGACGCCGGCGATCGAGCCCGCGGCAGAATCGGCGGCGACCGCCTCGCGCCAGCGGCGATCGTCGAGAGCGGCACGCAGCTGGGCGAGATCGAGCCCGGCGGTCGCGCCCGCGGCCTCGAGGTCGGCGCGACCGACCTTGCCGAGCGCGAACAGCGCGTCGTGGAACGCCCAGAACTTGCCCTGGTGCGCGGCCTCGGCGCCCGCCTCCGCCGCGAGATCGGCGTGGGCGTGGAAGAACAGCGGCAGGTGCCGGTAGATGACCCGGACCTGACCGGCGAAGTCCTTGCGGATCGCCTCGATCGTCGGCGCGTTGCGCGCGCAGTACGGGCACTCGAAGTCGCTCCACTCGACGATCGTCACCAGCGCGTCGTCGGGGCCGGTGGCGTGGCCGGGCAGCCCGAGGCCGATCGCGTAGACCGTGGCCGGATCGAGCTCGAACGGCGCCGCCGCCGCGTCGGGCGTGTCGGCGGCGGGCCGACCGGCCGCGACCAGCGCCTCGTAGCGGCCGGCGGTCGCGGGCACCGCCTGCGCGCGCGCGAGCTCCTGATCGACGATGCGCGCGAACTCGCGCAGCGGCAGGCTGCCGCTCACCGGCCGGCCGTTGATGAAGAAGGTGGGCGTGCTGCGGACGCCGAGCGCGACCGCGGCCTCGTAATCGGCGCGGACCTGCGCGCGATACGCGCCGGTGTCGAGCGCCGCGCGGAACCGGTTGAGGTCGAGGCCGAGGTCGGCGGCGATCAGCTCCACCGCCGGGCGATCGACCTGGCCGTGGACCGCGAACAGCCGGGCGTGCATCGGCCAGAAGCGGCCCTGCGCGGCGGCGGCGAGGCTCGCCTCGGCGGCCAGCGTGGTGTCGGGATCGAGCGGGAAGTGCCGGTAGAACCAGCGCACCTTGCCCGGGTACAGGCGATCGAGCTGCTCGAGCGTCGGGTTGACGCGGTTGCAGTAGCGACACGAGAAGTCGCTCCACTCGACGATCGTGATCGGCGCGGCGTCGGGGCCGCGGTGCGGGCCGTCGCCGGTCGCGATCTTGTAGACCGCGTCGGGATCGAAGCCGGGCGGATCGGCGGCCGCGGATCGGGTCGCGAGCACGACCATGACCGCACAGAGGAGCGCGCGCTGCATCGCGGGAACGCTAGCAGGATGTTCGACGGCGCGCCGCCTGGCGGTGAAGCATCGCCGCCGCTGTCGAGGCTTCGACGCGAGGTCCGACCGATCCGCGCGGCGTCGCGGCACGGCCTGGCAAGACGCAGCGGCCCCTGGCTGGTGCATCCGTTGCACTACCGGCCAGCCCCATGCGCGCTCCGCCCCTCGTCAGCCTCGCCGCCCTCGCTGTCGCGGCCTGCGATCCCACCGTCCACGATCTCGACGACGCCTCGTCCGACGAGCTGCACGTCGAGGTGCGCCGCGACAGCGACTGGAACGACGATCTCCAGGTCGTCGTCACCGTCGACCTGCCCACCGCCGGGCGATGCCTGGAGCTCGGCCCGAGCTTCGGCGGTGCCCTCGAGGGGCTCGCGCCGACGCGCATCGATCACGGCCTCGCGGACTACGAGTTCGGATGCGCGCCCGCGACGCTGACGTTCGACGTGCCCGCGGCCCGCCGCGTCCCCGACGCCACCTTGACCGTCGGTGACGCCAGCCGCACGATCGCGATCCCGCTGGGCGATCGGCTCGTGCGCCGCACCGGCGCGCTGGTCACGCCCGCCGACGCGATCGTCCGGCCCGGCGCGCCGATCGCGTTCACGTGGTCGTCGGCCGCGGATCGCACGAGCGGCGCGTTCCACGTGTTCTTGCGGTCGCCCAGCCAGGTGCTCACGGATCTCGACCCGCGGGTGCGCGGCGATCAGATCGCCGTCGATGCGCCCGCGCGGCTCGAGCCGGGCGATGGCGAGGCCTGCCTGGCCTGGGAGCCGCACGGCCTGACCCTGCCGTGCCCGGGCGCGACCTGCACGCTGAACACGTGGCTCGAGACCTGCCAACCGGTGCGCTACGCGCCCTGAAGCGCCTGCTGCCACGCCGCCGCCAGCGCGGTCGTCCGCGGCCCGTGCGGCTCGATCACCAGCGTGCGCCCGGCCTCCGCGTGCGCGAGCCGCACGATCAGATGATCGCGCGGCAGGATGGGAAAGCGATCGGCCCACTCGATCAGGACCACGCCGCCGCGCTCGAACAGCTCGTCGAGGCCGAGCTCGTCGAGATCGCGCGCGCGCTCGAGCCGGTAGAGATCGGCGTGCCACACCGGCAGGCGCCCGCCGCGGTACTCGTTGACCAGCGTGAAGGTCGGGCTGGTCGCGGGCTCGGGCACGCCGAGCGCCTCCACGAACGCCGACACCAGCGCGGTCTTGCCGGCGCCGAGCTCGCCGACGAGGCCGATCGCGTCGCCCGCGATCACACAGCCCGCGAGCGCCCTGCCGGCGCGCGCCGTGGCC